>CALQZC010000023.1 GCA_943349045.1 Candidatus Peribacteria bacterium | reverse complement strand
AGGGCGGATTTGTCAGTGTGCCGGTCGTGATGGCAGCTGCTAAGTTAGGTGTGCCGGTCGTACTCCATGAAGCGGATGTCGAGCCAGGACTTGCCAATAAAATGTGTATGCGGTTTGCGAAAGTGATCTGCGTGAGCTGGGAAAAATCGATGGGACTGATGAGCGGAATACTGGCTGGCGACGCGGCGAAACGGACACTGTGGACCGGTATGCCGGTGCGACGCGAGGTGCTCGGCGGAGTTCGGGAGCGCGGTCTTGAATTTCTGGGATTTGATGGCGATCGTCCGATTTTATTGGTGATGGGTGGAAGTCTCGGTGCGGCAAGCGTGAATCGACTCGTGTGGAGTGAACTTGAAGAGCTGCTCGAAGTGTACGACGTCGTGCACGTGACCGGACGCGAGGCGTTTGAGGATGAAGTGCTTGAGCAGGCGATGCGTTCACCGCGCATGCACTATCGCGTATTTCCCTATCTGCAGGATGAGCTGTTTGATGTGTATGCCTGTGCGGATGTTGTCGTGAGTCGCGCGGGTGCGAGTGCGCTTGCGGAGCTCTCTGTTCTCGGCAAACCATGCGTCTTGATTCCGCTCGGTTCGACTCAGAGTCGGGGTGATCAGATCGTAAATGCTGGTGTGCTGCGTGAGGCAGGTGCCTGTGACGTCTACTTCCAGGATTGGAATTCACCCTCGAAGTTTCTCGAAAAAGTCATCGACCTCGGTACCAATGAACGACGTCGAGCTATGATGTCTGAAGCCATGCAGGTTTTCGGTGAACGCCACAAACGCGCCGCTGGCCAGTTGGCGGAGGTGATTATGTCGGTGGTGAAATAAGTCCCTATAAACACATTTCAATGCCCTTATCGTGAACCATTTCACGGACGCATTTCATGAGCGCCAACGCTTCGTTACGATCGATTTCCGTTGGTCCACCACCGCACCCGTCTATGAGTTGATTTCTATTTTCAGGCGAAGGCTCTTCGTGCCAACATCCGCCCTGATTTACATAAACTGTAGCGGTTGGATCGCAAGGAATGTCTAATGAGCTCATACCAAACTGTGGTGTTGCTGAAGGTCCATTTTCTCCAGGCATCATGAGATCCCACTCCTTCCACGTATCTAACACTAAGCGCTGGCAAGATGGAGCGAAGTTGAAATAATCATGTCCCGGGTTTGGATTCGTGTTTTTATCAAGCGGTTCATTTCCCATTTCAAGCGCAACGCGATGTGAATGATCAGGCTTGTTTGGCTTCATCTCATGGCCGGCAAATTGGCCGTCTCGTGCAATAATAAAATTTAGACCTGGTTCTACCATTTCGCACATCTGCGCCATCGGATCATGCAGTTCTTGTGGTGCCGGCTTCGCCTGCTTCATGAGCGCATCAAATTTTGCTCGCCATTGACTGTAAAAATCTTTGAGCTGCGAATCTTGTATGAGCGCGGCGCAAGGATCGGGTTTTTGCGCTTCGGTTTCTTTATTCTCGGCGAGACGACGCTCTGGTATTTTGTTTTCTGCTGCACCTGCGGTCGTTTTTTGGGCCTCAGAATAATCGGTGGCACAACTACTCAGAGCGAGGGCTGCGGTGAGAAGAAGTGACGGGGTGCGCATGGAAGAGTTTTATGAATAATTGCGACAAGGTAATTTACTTTACTTGTTTTTTTATAATTGTCAAGTCTTCAAGGCTAAAAAGAGCCTTTTCTGGGAAGGTATTGGCTGAGTAATAAGAAATGGGCCCCCTCCGGGGACACAGTAAGCCCTATTCTAGAATAAAAGACCGGATCAGGAATCGGCATTAAAAAATAATCAGATATTTATGGGGTTTCCAATCTGATTTTTCCATGGTGAAATAATCTTATTTTCGAAAAAGTGCTTTTTTTGAAGCTGAAAATTTCCACGTGGAAATTTCTCCATTACAAAATTTTATAAAACGGTGTCAAATTTAAAGCTAATTGTATCCCCGGGGATACTTTTTGATTTTGCAATATTTTTCCATAAGTCAAATTCACCACGAGGAGTTGACTGACAATGGTATACTGTCGTCATGACACAGACTAAGAGGCGTATTGGCATCAACGGCTGGTTTCTCCAGCATCCGTATACGGGGATTGGGCAGTACACGATCAATCTTCTCAAGGAGTTTGCAAAAAAGGATGCGAGCAAATTTCTCGTAGTCGTGCCAAATGAAGCGTGTGTGGAGCGGATGAAACAGGATGGTATCGACCTACCGACGACGATTTTGCCACCACTGAGTTGGGCGCCGGCATCGATTCAGAAACATTGGTGGGAGCAGGTGCAGCTGCCGGGATTTTTTGAGAAACAGGCATTTGGCGGAGCTGGTGCGGAGACTGTCTGGCTTCCCTACCCATGCGTGACGTGGTTGCGGAAACCTTCTTACACTACCATTGTGACGGTGCATGATACGATTCCGTGGACGGAAAAAGAGTATAGCCGGGGGCCGCTTTCTGCGCTCGCACATGCGATGAGTCGAGGGGCGGTTAGACAGGCGGATCATATCATTACCGTGTCGGAGACATCGGCAGAGAGTATTGCAAAGGTGTGTGGAGTTCCGCGGGAAACCATACATGTGATTCTCAATGGCGTGGCGGATGTTTTTTTCGAAAAAGCGGTGCGGGTGGAGGAAACTTTGAAAACCTATGGCCTTGCACACGATCGCTACTTTCTCTACGTCGGTGGGTATGATGCGCGAAAACAGGTGAAAAAACTTGTTGCTTCTTATGAAAAATATTGTAAAACTCAACCGGAAAGTATCTCATCCAGCTTTCCACTGGTGCTTGTGGGGGGTCAGGCGCAGAAAGATGATCTGTATGCGGATTTTTTGACATTGCAAGATAGCTCTGGTACCGTGAAGATAGTTACAACTGGTTTTGTCAGCGACGAGGTTTTGAACGCATTATACGAGGGCTGCCGCGCATTTTTACATTTCTCACGAGTGGAAGGTTTTAATGTTCCTGCGGTACAGGCATTGGTGAAAAATCGACCGTGCGTTCTGTCCGATATACCAGTCCACCGAGAAATAGCTGGCGAGTATGCCACGTACGTCAACCCAGATGATCCGTCGTTCACCGCACCTGCATTAGCCGAGAAGTTTCCACGAGATCAGTACCACTGGAGTCGAAGTGCGCAGCAACATCTGAACGTTATTGAATCGTAGCTCGTAACCGTCATCATATGGCAACATTATTCTACTTCGTGATTGCGATCAACGTGGTGTCAATTCTGTTTCTTCTGGTCACCTTGTCGCGACTACGCACCTACGTCAAAAAGAACGCGTTTGAAGAGTCGAAATATACGCTTCTGTTTGGATTTGTTCGACTCGATGGATACGTGTATGCCTATGTGATTTCTGTTATCGCGTATGGGATGTTTTTCTGGTTTATCATGGCGTAATTCTCATTTTCTAACCCGCGACTCATGGAGCAGGTCACGACCCAAAAAGATCGATACTTCCGTGGACAAGGTCCGGAAGAGCATGTGCTTGCCTTTTGTCGTAAGCACTGGATTACCCTCGTGCCTCATTTTCTTCTCTTTGGAATTATGACCACTGGTACGGTACTTTTTGCTCTCAATCATGCGATGTTTCAGAGTCTCTACGAGACAGATTTTTTTATGTTTCTGATTTTCTTTGTTGGATTCATGATGCTTTACTACGTGCATCATTTTTTTCAGCTGATGTTTCGGTACAATCTTTCTGTATTGATTGTCACGGACTCGCGCGTTATCTCGTTGCACAAGTCGCTGTATCTCGTGAATGATAAAGAGATGGCGGATCTGAAAAATATTCAGGAAGTAAAAAATTTACAGAGCGGCGTGCTTCAAAATTTGTTTAATTTTGGAGACCTCAATATTGTGCTCTCGACGACGGGAGATGGCGTGTATCTGCACAGTATTCCAAATCCTGATTTTCATTTTCGTCTCATCAATAACGCACGACAGGCCTATGTGAGTCGGCTGCAGGGTGGACTACAGGAGATGGGAACGATGCAGGGGACAGATGATGGAACCGAGGGACAGGCGGTGGGATCGGGACTGCAAACGTATATGCCGCATCGGAAATCTACTCATTTGCAGCGAAAAATGAGTTGGTGGGAGGCCTAAAAAAGAGTATGTTAGTGCGTGATACATGCGATGATACTTATGACTCAACTCGAATCATTTCTTCAGTTTATTATTGATTACTGGCTGCCGATTGTTGGGGTGGCGGTTGGTGTTCTGATTTTGCTGTGTGGATATAGTGTGTGGCTTCGCCGGGTACGGGCGCGCGCTCGAAAGGCGTGGCTCGAGGTGTATGAACTGTTTCTCAAACGTGCCGATAGGATACCCTTATTGATCGAGCTCGCGCGCGCCGAGATGCCCGAACATGAGTCGCTCTACCAAGAACTCATCTCGGCTCGTGCTGCGACCGCGGGTATGTTCCTCCCCTCATCACAAAAGCATGCCGCAGAAAAAAATCTTGGCGAAACCCTCAATCGCGTCCTTGGCGAAATTTCTACTCACGGTGGCCACAAGAAGCATGCCATCTTCCTCGCCCTCCTCCACGAATTTGAGTCCTGGGGGTCTGAGCTGCAGCTCACCCTCATCTCTTATACACGAACCCTTCGCCTCACGAGTACGTTCGGCTCCCTGCCCGATGGCTACCAGGATTTCAATTATTCCGATTCATCCGAATCTCAAGGCTAAATCTCCCCTCCCGCCCCATTGCAAATTTTGCATTTGATGCTATAGTCACGTCCCTCTTTTTACTATGCGTTACGAATCTTTATTATGATCGACACATCGACCCAACCGAACGACATCAAAGTTATTGGTGAATCTCCATATGAAGTTACAGAGGTTCTTGATCGAAATCTTCGAACGGCCGTGTATCGTGCCGTATCTTCTTTTGGCGAACCAGTTATTCTGAAGCGACTCAAGGATCTCGAAACCTCTCTTCATGCACAACGTGCATTTTCTGTTTTTCAAAAAACTCGTGATCATCTCAAGACGGCTGGCATTCCTGATATTCTTTACTGTGATGATGAGTGGAAAGTATCGAGTTTTGTCGAGGGTCTCTCGGGACTGGAGTATGCAGATGAGCATGGTGGCCTGACCATTCCGCAGATCTGTGCCTTTGTTCAACAAGCTCTACGACCCGTAGGAGCCTATATGGACGCCGGAGTCGTTCATGGCGATCTCAAGCCTGCTAATCTTGTGGTTGATATCAATCCTGACAATATGCCCGATCGAGTGACTCCAATTGATCAGGAGATTCTTGGCCGTGTCGGACAGGCGAGTCTCAATCCAGGTAAAATTTATGGCACGCCCCGATTCATGGCGCCTGAACAGTGTCTCGGCCAGTATCACCGCACAACGGATGGTTTCTCTCTTGGTGTCACGGCACTTGACCTTCTCGCTACTCCCCGGCATGGATTTCAACTTGGAGATATCGGATCTTTTGATGATACGTTTCATTCCCTCGATCGACGTGCCCATAATAACTGGCTCAAACCCAACGCCCGCGCATTCCTCGAACGACACCTCGCAACCGTCGCCCCAGCGCATGAACAGACATCTCGTATGCTTCTCGAATTTGTCTTTTCCTGTGTTCGCCAGAACTCCTGGGAACGTCCTCAAACTGCCGAAGAGATGCGGCAAATGCTTCCAGATATTCGACATATATTCTAGCTCTCCTTTTATCTTTTCTTCTCTGCATCCCGCATATCAAAAAGGCTGTCCTATTACCGTTGGCAATAGGCGCGTCGTGATAGACAAACATCTTCATACTGGAATGAGTACGGAGGTGTATCTATCGACTGATTTGCATACATTGCAGCCAATTATTCTCAAAAAATTTGAGCGAAGTTCTATTCAAGACCAAGCACATATCGCCTTTTCCCTCTGGAAACATGTTCGAGGCGCATTGACCAATCTTCTTGCTCCCGACATTCTTGAGTTTGATGTATCTCATCAGCTCAGCGAGTTCATTCCTGGCGGAGATCTGTATATTGTAGAAGAGCGCCTGGATAGTATCGAGGTTCCTCTCATTCGATATGTTATAAAGAACATTCTATTTCAGATAGAAGTTCTTATGGAGCAGGGGCTCGTACATAGTGATGTGAAGCCTGGAAATATCGTCCTTCTGCCGTCGAATGATCAGGGGCTTATTGTAACAATGATTGATTTTGATTTTATGCAACCCTTGCGTAACCCTTCACATCTACCTTTTGGTACCCCATACTTCATGTCCCCTGAGGCCCTGGACGGTGAACCTTCGAGCACGTCGGATGCCTTTTCGCTCGCCATGACAGCCCTTGATCTTCTCAATCCGCCGAATCTTGCCGCATGTGGTATTGAGGATAATGAACAGGACTTGTCTCGACGTCGATATTATGACTGGCCTTTTTCTCATGCAAAAAATGAACTTCAGAAGCAGCTCTTAAGGTGTACACCCCATTATGAATCAGAAATTCATGGCTTGCTGAATTTTGTTTTCTCCTGTCTAAAACTGGATCCGTTGAAACGTCCACAGTCGGCAAAAGAGATGCGGGATATTCTTATGGATACGGGAAATTTGGTAGCTGTGTAATTTTCTCTTGACGGTGAGTGAACGCTCACCTATACTTGGTGTACGATCTTTAACTGCCACTATCTATGCAAACCCTCACTGAAAAACAGGAAGTTGTCTTGGGTCTCATCCGTGACTATCAGATGGAACATGGTGCGTCTCCGACGCTGCGTGAACTACGAGAGGCACTCGGTGTGAGTTCGGATAATAGTATTTTGAAGCATCTGGATGCGCTTGAAGAAAAAGGGTTTATTTCCCGTCGTGGTGATGGCTCACGAAGTATTGAGTTACTCGAGAACTTGAAAAATCGCCTCGATACCCCAAGTGAGTCACGACTCCCTCTCCTCGGATTTATTCCTGCAGGTGGCCCTGTTTTGAGTGAAGAACATGTGGAAAGTTGGTATACCGTTGGTGAGGATATGGTCTATCGAATGAAGGATTCATATTTGTTACGGGTCGTTGGTGACAGCATGATTGATGCCGGTATTCACGAAGGTGATCTCGTCGTCGTCTGTGGCTCTCTCGTTCCAAAAGTTCGAGACATTGTGGTTGCGCTTGTGGATAAGGGGAACACCGTGAAGCGCTACATGCGCGACAAGGAGGGAATCTTTTATCTCAAACCTGAAAATAGTCAGTACGATCCGATTTACCCTCAACATGAACTTCAGATCCAGGGTGTCGTCACCGGACTAATACGGCTCTATAAGCGATAACTCAATAAAAGACAGATATTTCATTTCAAAAAATATATTTTTAACCCACTCATTTTATGAGCCTACTTTTCCTTTTCCATAATTTACAAAAACCTCTCCGACTTGCGAGTCCGCAGTTCACGCGCCGCAGCCTGAGTCAGGAAATTCTCAGTTTTCTCGTCGCTCCCGTTGCCGAATCCGTTCGCAAGCATGCCCGTCGTACCACTACACTCCGCCGCGAACGCTCCCCCCGTAACCCTGATAGCTGCCATGCGCAGCTCATGGCGCTGTAAGGCTGTAAGGTGATGTGGTCAGGGGAAACTTATCCTTTGTTTGTCTCTATTCTTTGCGCTATAATCGGCTGGCTCAAGCTTGCCAAACGCCGTCCTAGCTCAGTGGTAGAGCATCGGTATCGTAAACCGAGGGTCATGGGTTCAAATCCCATGGACGGCTCCAGATCAGCAGACGAATCAACAGATTCGTGTCGATGAGACGTTGTGCCAAGCGTGGCCAGTGTCTCTGTGCATGATCCTGTCGTTGCGCGGAACCTTATTCTTCGTCTTCGTCGTCGCTCTCTGCGCTCTCTTCGGATATCATCTCCCGAAGCTCAGTGCGATATTCAGCGATTTCCGCTATGGCGTCCTTGAAGAATCGATCACTGAATGCTTTCATGAAATTACGTACGAGAGGGAGTATTACCTTTTTTACATCAATCCTGTTGTAGTCCTCAATATAGTTTCCAAGCACCTCGCACTTTTCCCCAATTGTTTCTGCAAATGCCTCACGATAGGCGCACACTGGCTGGAGGGCTTCCTGCATCTTTTCATAGAGACTTATCAGGGATTTTTTGACGTATTTCTTTTCCATGCGTGCGAGTGATGTCTTTAGTCCTCCTTTCAGATTTTTCTGGAGTTTTAGTAACTCCCTCTCTCCTGCATTAATAAATTCTAACTCCTCCTCGAGAGTCCTCTCTTCCTCATCTACCTCATCGCTATCTTCATCTCGCTCTGCCACGTATTCATTCCCAGCCGCAAACAAGACTGATGATCGTAATGGATTTACTGGTGCTGATGTCGACATGGTGAGTATGAGTACCATGGTCATGGCAAAACCAACAACCGATGTCGCGATGAGACGAGTATAATTTTTTCGATGTGCTTTCATGATGATTTTTTATTATGTGTTTTATGTTATTCTATTATACTATATTTTTATGTTTTTAGCAACTCTATTTGGTACTGGCGTTGTTCTCAAAGCAGAATCAGCGTAAACTTGGGTCACTTTATTTTTATTCCATTTTCCTTAACCTCTATGCATACGAAACTTTTCGTTCCGCTTGCGATCGCTGCGCTTTCTCTTTCAGCTTGTGCTAGTAACGCCCCGGCTGGTGGTACGACTCCAGCTGCAACCAAAGTTACCTATGCTGATGCGCCAGCAGGTTGCCCAAAGTCAACGGTTCTCACGGCTAAGACTTCCGGTCTTGCTGAGACAAAGTTCACCTCAAAGAGCAACTGGTTCAATGTCTGGTCAAAGACTCCAGAAAGTGCTCGTTTGATTTTCAGCACCTATGATGTTCCAAAGGATAATATCTATGCTGATCATGTCTACACTGAGACTGATGCCCTTGTTGTCGTCAAGATTACTGATACCTTTACGAAGGTGGCTGGTGTTGGAAACTACTCAAGTGCCAAAGATGCCAAGATGAAAGTCAATGAGACGAATGTCAGCTCAAAGGGTCTCGCTGGTGGTGTCTTCGACAAAAATGGCTCACTTGAAGTCACTCATCTTGATGCCAAGTATGCTTGTGGAACGATGAAATTTGATGATGGACGAAACAAACTTACCGGCGAGTTCATCGCTGAGGTGGTGAAGCAATAATTTTCTGATACTTGGATAGAATATAGAAGGAGGCTGCTGTTTCTCTGAAATGGCGGCCTCTTTTTTATGGCGTCGATAACTTACTACTTCTTGAGCGAGTGGCGTGTCATGAGCACCGAGAGGCGCTGATCGTGATTCAGTGATTTTCCAATCGTCAGCGTGCCATCTGGTTCAGTCATGAATCCCTCTGGATAGGCACTGGTGAGCGACATGAAGTTACCGAGTTGCAGATGCTTGATGAGCGACGTGGTCGGTGCACCGAGCTGCTTTTGAACGTTGAGCGTGTAGGTATTCGCAAAGACGTTACTCATGGAAAATGGCAGCTTGTAGCGGATTTTTATGGTGTTTGTCTCGCCGGGTTTCGTAATCATATCGAAGGAGAAGTAGCTGCGCTCGAGGTCGGCGTCGCGCATGGTTTTTATGGCATCGATCGCAAGATTATCCGCCGATACGAGCTGTGAACCTGATGGAATATAGGCACGCATAGCAACTTTATTTTCTCCTTTTCCGAGAATCTGCAGGTAGTGCTCCGGGAAGTCGACGAAATTAAATGGCCGCAGTATTTTTTTCCACCGCTGCTCTGATGCGGAACTCCACTGATGGGTGCGTTTAATGGTGAGCTGATTGTAGATTTCACCGTTTGTCTCGATGACGGTGTCGTGTATGATCTCCTGCTTGATCGCTGCGTCACTCTTGTTTCCGCTGAAGGATGAGGCGATAACGGCGAGGTAATCTTCGTCACGCTGCTCGGCCTGCAGGGTACCGTCCATGCCGAGTGTGGCAAACATTTTCTGCGCGGAGGCGTGGCGTGAGTAGCCGATGAGATTTTTTTCTACGATTTCCTCGAGGAGAAGCTGCTGGAACTGCTCCATATGCGCTGGCTGAAAGAGTCGCTGTTGAATAACCGGAAGGAGATCTTTGAGAATTTTTTTCGGATCTTCATAGCCCGATTTTTTCGTTTCCACCATGTAGGTGATGACTTCGCGATAATTATCCGTCGTCAGTGGCTGCAGAAGTCCGACGTCGACTGGTCCGATGATAGCAAGAATTTTTCCAAGAAATTGATGATTCACGGCAAGAATTGTGTCGGCTGTTTTTCCGCTCTCCTGCTCATAAAACCAGATCGTACGCTCTCCGGAAACCCTGAAGTCGGGCGAGTAGTTTGCATCGCGCATGAACCACCGATCCGTGATTTTTTGCACATCAGGCGGCGGGGCAATAATCTGTTTGAATGAATCATCAAGCGAGTAGATGTCTTCGAGTTTCAACTCTTTGATCGTGCCGTTTTGCATCTCGAGATTGAGAAAGCTTCCGATAAATCCACCGGTTGGACGAACTTCGTCTGAGTTTTGAAGAAGAATAATCGTGCGGTGCGACTGCTTCTCGCCCATCATGGCTGTGAGGCCTGGGAAGATATGGAGAATGTTCGTGAGAAGATCGTTCGCTTTTTGAAGGACCTGTGTTCCGTGGCTGAATGCTGCGCGATAGTGAACTGGCACTTCTGATTCGATCGCGTAGAAACTCTGGAGTGAAGTGGTGATATTATTATGGACGGTGAGCATTTTCGGATAGATTTCCTGGAGTTCCGTGAGGGCGTTTTTTCCAGTTTCAGTGGTGCTACTCAGGGTGTTCGGAGTGCTCAGGGTGTTCGCAAATACATCCGGTGTTGTCTTTATTCGATCCATGATGCTGATCATTTCCTTTCCCGACTCTGCGAGGCGGCGTCCAGATTCGAGAATTGCGGTGTACTTCGCAAGCGATGGTTCATTTTTCAGAAACCAGATCTGCTCCTGTGCTGATTGAAATTGTGCGTATGCTTCGTCGAACATACTGCGTGTCGCGTTGATATTTTTTTTCTGTGCCTGTTCACCTCCCTGTACGAGCTGACTGTAGCCATTTTTTGCGGACTGCGCGACTTTTGCAAAAAGCTTCTGGCCCTCCGTATAGGAGCGCGCGGTGTTGAGGAGGAACACGATGAGGAGGCCCAAGATGGCGATTCCACCCAGCTGCATAAAGAGCGATGATGGTCTGGATTTTTGGGCGACGAATATACTCGTGTCGAGTGGTTTCGTGGGTGCAAGATTCACCACGGTCTTTTGTGAAAGGTCGAGGACATACGGAGACATTTTTCCACGCGTTTGCGGAGCGACTGGGGCAGCAATGTCTGCAGCAACTTCTGTCGCTTCGGGTCGAAGTGATTTTTTTGGCTCGATATCTCGTAC
Organism: Candidatus Peribacteria bacterium; assembly: GCA_943349045.1. Taxonomy (GTDB): domain Bacteria; phylum Patescibacteriota; class Gracilibacteria; order UBA1369; family UBA12463; genus CALREA01. The sequence continues at coordinate 6,510 of CALQZC010000023.1, read as the reverse complement.
GATTTTACGCGTCATGCTATGGCATTAGGGTGTGAGAAGAAGTGTTGTCTTTATGCCGTTTTCGGTGGTTGATGAGGCGAGACTCAGGTGTGCCGCCTTTGTAAGAAAGTTTAATTCATGTGGGAGATATTTCTTGAGCAGCGCACTCTCAATAAAAATAATATCGCTCGCTTTTTTCGTGTAGATGTTGAGTTGTGGCTCGATGGACTCTTTGTATTTGGTTGAGTTTTTCCAGGTGTCGCCTGTATTCATACGGCTGACGGCCTCATTTCGTGCCTGTTCTGTGGTTGCGAGAATTCCGATATTTCCCGAGATGGTTTCGTAGAATGTTTCCTGCGAGAAGCGTGGATTTTTTTGCAGGATGTTTTTCATTTTTTTAAAAAGCTGTGCGGCATAATTGGTGGCCACACCATCAAGCTCGATGGCAATAACGATGGCATCACCGTCGAGACCGATGGCGTATTCACGACTGAAGAGCTCATTGAATTCCTGAGATGTTAGTTCGCCGAGAGTCCCGTCGATGGCTTGTTTCAGCGCTGCCTCAATGGCACTACCGGTGAAGTTTTTTTTGGTGAGCAGCGTCGTGATGTGCTGAATGGTTTCTGATGCGTTGGTCCCGCCGGCAAAAAATGTGATGTTTGGCGAGAAGAGTTGCGCGAGGTTCGCACGGTATGGAGTGGGAACAGGTTTTGGTTGCGCTGGCGCTGGTTGATTTTTCAACGCTGGCGCTGGTTGCACTGCGGAGCTGTCGAAGAGGGCGAAGTGCTGGGCGATGAGATGACGACTATCTGCTGTGATTGAGAGGCCTTCACCTGAGAGTCCGTTCGTGAACATAGCTGCGAGTCCGAGCGGATCGCTTTCTGTGTGTGATGCGATGTAGACTGGCTTTATGAAGCCAAAAGCGAGGTTTTCGCGTGGAAGATTTTTCTGGATTTCCTGGAATGATTTCTGCGAGGCGAGGGTTCCATCTTTGTCATGTGTGGCGTCGATGACGGCTTTTGCGGTTGGCTCATCAGGTGTGACAATCAGGTATCGACCGAGCCGCGTGAAAGTATAGGGACTGCTCGCGGGGTAGGAATAGATTGTGGTGCCGCGATGAGTTTGCTGCTGAAGTTTTTCTGAAATACCCTGGAGGCGACGCTTCTCGAAAAAGGCGAGAGCTTGCTGTTCGTCACGAATCTCAAGGAGCACAATGGGCTTGTATTGGTCTAGCTGTTGCGATTCTTTCCCGCCCGGGGTTGGGAGGAGGGCGAGCCCGGCGCGCCGGGCGAGCCATGGATGCACCTCTTTTGTGAAATCAATTTGCAGTGTTTCATTCAAAAACTTTATCGCGTCACCGACGACATCGGGTGCCTTGGCGTTAAGCATTTCCCACTGTGCATCGGTGAAGTTCGTATTCACTTCTGCAAATGCGATTGTTTCGCGCGGTAGGTAAATATCAAGCGATACTGGCCGAGTCCACATAAAAATAGCCATGCCTCCGAGCATGAGGAGTGACGCGATAGTCAGGCCTGTCACCAGCCACTTTTCGCGTATCCACGCCTGAAGTTTCTGGCGACGCGTAGGTGATGCATCAGACTTCGCCAGTTTTTCACCTGCGCTATCCACATGGGATGCTGCGCCTTGCGTGCGTTTCTGTTTTTTTGAGGAGGATTTTTTTCCCATTTGGATCAAGAAAATTGGACGACGGGTAGTCGTGTTTGTATTATCGTGCATAGACAGATTTCGAGCAAGTTTTCATGCTTGCAAGAATTGCATTATTTCTTGAGCAATTTCTTCTTGAGAAGTGGCGCGTTTTTGTACGAAGGAATAGCGGAGGTTACTGGCTTCTGCGCCTTGTTTGCGAGCTGTCCACACGCCGCTGCAATATCCTGTCCGAGACTCACGCGAGTCGTCGCCGGAATTCCTGCCTCATTCAGAATGTCCTGAAACTCTCGAATCGTCTGCTTTTCCGAACCCTTCATCTCCTCAATGTCTGTCGCGTTGTACGGAATCAAGTTCACGTGACACAACATGCCTTTGATCAATTTCGCGAGCTGATGCGCACATTCTGCGCTATCGTTCACCCCTTTCAGCATCACGTACTCGAAAGAGATTCTTCGTTTTGTCGTCTTGATGTAATAGTCCACGGCCTCCATCAGCTCTGGTAATTTAAATCGCAGCGCGATCGGCATGATTTTTTCTCGAAGTTCCTGGGTCGGCGCGTGCAATGAGAGCGCGAGATTTACCTGGAATGGTTCATCTGCGAACTGCTTGATTTTGTCCGCAATTCCCGCCGTTGATACCGTTATTTTCCTTGCACCCAAGCCAATATACTGAGGATCCATGATGGTCTGCAGCGACTTCATGAGATTCGTATAATTTCGGAACGGCTCACCAATTCCCATGTAGACGACGTGATTCAGCTCTTCTTTCTGCCTCTTCAAATATCGTGAAAAATACATAACCTGATCGGCCATCTCCTCCCATGTGAGACTTCTTTTAAAACGCAATGTTCCCGATGCGCAAAATTTACACTTCAGTGGACACCCAACTTCTGATGAGATACACACCGTTCGTCGACCATCATTAAACCGCATAAGAACTCCTTCAATCGTGGCTCCATCTGGAAGTTCAAATAATATTTTCACCGTCGAGTTGTCGCTTGAGACCTCCTGGGCGGTGGGCTTGACCGTTGAAATTTGCAGTTCAGGCGCACCTGCGCCGGCCTTTTCCTCCAGTAGTTTTTTTAGTGGAGCTGAAAGGGTGGAAATATCGCTGAATGATTCTGCGCCTTCCTGAAACACCGCCTGCATTATCTGCTTTGCGCGGAAGGCGGGAATGTCATGTGCTGCGCAAAATGTTTTGAGATTTTCGAGAGTAAGCATAGATAATGCGTTGAAAAACTTTGGCTACTGTATCATATAAAAACTCCGTGCGCTATTGTCCGCTCCATTCAGCTTCTTTATTCCTTACCTTCCTCATATGATTTCTTTGCATCATCCTGCCAAGAAGTCTTCCGAGGATGCTCCCCGTCACCCCTCCACCCACAGCTCCTACCGCAATGTCGCCCATCGTACTTACTAGTGGAATATTCTTTTTTCTGGCTTGAAAAGCCTTTTCGCCCTCCGCGATCATGAGAGATACCGGCGCGGCAACTTCCGGATCGCTATTGTTCATCACTACCTCCTGAGCTTTGTCGCTTACTTTTTTCGCTACTACGTCTACTGCTCCCGAAGCGGATAAAACGACTCCAGCCACCATGCCGAGCCATGTACATCTCACCCTCACGCTCTGAATCGCCTTTTTTATCTGTATGCTTTCCCTGATTATCCGCATTTGCTCATCATGCATGGCCCTATTAGCCAGCTCTCTTTTCTGTCGATCCTCTCTCGCTTTATCGAGGTCGAGCCAAGGGGATATCTGAAATCTTGGCCTATCAAATACTGTCTGCGCGGAGATGCCACTCAGCAAAAATCTTAACTCGGCTCTCAAATACATTATTTTTATATCGTCTATTCTACCGGCTACTTCGTCGCGATCACGCAGCAATATGCTTGGCCCCATGAGACATTTTTGACCACTTGACAACGAAATGAGTTCAAATTCTACATCCTCCTCTGATTCAATCGGGAGAATACCTACAAGATATATCCCGTAGTCATCTTCAGCCACTCCAATCATGACAGGCGACCTCCCCTCACTATCAACCGTGTCTGGCGCCGATTGACCAAATAGTCCGGTCTCTCGCATAAAGATTCCGTCCATACCGCTGACGAGAAGATCTTCTTTAATCCTGCAATACCCCTCTCTCCCTAATTTTTCATCAAGCATGGCAATAATACTCGCTCTTTCCTGGTTGGTGAGCGGGCGCAGACGATGCCCATTTTGATTGCTTTGCTCGGGTTGCTGCCCTAATTCCAGCCTTGATTCTGATTTTAACTCTGATGATTGTGTCATAATAGCGATGGTCCCATATTGCTCATTTGGTCATTTACCATAGATGTATTATGTGATTCTGTCAATGGTTGGTGGCGTGATCATAACTATTTTAGCTTCCTATAGGCGATAACCTGTTGATCGACTTTGTGTCTTTGCGAGGCTTTGTCGGGTGTGGCGAGTATTTTCCAGGTTGTTGGATCGATCTCTTCGTTCTCGATGAGCGTGTTGTGAATGATTCGCTCGTGCGGCTCACAGAGCGGCTTGATGAAATCAGGATCATGAACTTCTTGCGATGCCAGATGCTTGGTGAGCGCAAATCTTTTCGTGTGGTGGTAGATGGTGGCAGGCTGTTTGCAGTTTTTGAAGGCGCAGAGGCCGCCGTACTGCTGATCGAGTGCGTGACGGACGTGTGCGGGAATGTAGCGGGTTGTGGGTTTGTCGGGGTTTTGTTGGGCGTCTGGGTTCGGTTTTTGCTCTGCCTTTTGCCCTGTTCTCTGCTCCGCCCTTTTTATCTCTTTGTACTGCATCTCGCTCTCGATCATTTTGAGAAATTCCATCATCACCTCTTCCCACGTGATGAGTTCGCGTCGATCCTTTTCCAGTTTTTGTCGGAACAGTCGGAGCCGCGCGGCGATGTCGCTCTGGAGTGAGAAGGTGAATGTTTCGCGCTCGTGGGCGAGCTGGGCGAGTTTGCTGGGGGCTGGGGATGATGCTTGGGGCGACCATGGTTGAATAACTTCTGTATTATTTTCTAATCGAGTTTTATCCCCGGGGATACTTTCAGCTTCAAATTTGACACCGTTTTCTATTATTTTATTACTAATTTCTTGTATCGGACTCGACCAGAGTGTCGGTCGTTCTCCTGCGAGCTGATTTTGGTAATCTCTCAAATATACTTCCAGGGCACTTTTTGAGAGATTTTCTAATTTCTGAATCCACTCATCTTCATTTCCCCGGTTCACCATGTGCATGATTGACCGAATTTTCGACCATCCAATTTCACCCCGATATAATTTTTTCCGCAACTTTGGCGTATCGACGAGATATGCGTCTACCCTCAACACCTCAATGACAACATCTTTACTGATACCACCAACCTTCGCGGCAAAATCATAGATTGAATAAAACATCCGCCCCTCATACGCGCGGCGTCGCTCGATTAACGGCAGTAAGCCAATAAATTCTCGTCGGGACTTGAGGGCGAGGGCGCCGATTCGCTGGGCGGTTTCAAAGAGTTGGCGATCGGTCAGCTGTTCAGGATCGATTGCTTGGCTGTGTGAAACGAAAAAAGGTGCCATGAGTAGAAAGATGAAGAAATATCTTCTGTACCCGTGGAGCTATGATCTAAACGAAGGTAAACGTGCGTGGGATTTTTTGAGCTTTTTTTGCCGAAATCTATGGCTTCATGGTAGCGGATTTTGAGCCTCCGTGCAAATTACATTTTGTTAAAAAATTCATGAATTGCAGCTTGCAGAGGCCCCGAAAAGCTATTACAGTAATGCTCGCACCTGCCAATATATACGCGACCTACGCACCTTATGAAATCCCTTACCGCCAACGAGCTCCGACAGCGCTACATCGACTTTTTCAGCAAACGCTACGGACACGCCGCGATTCCGAGCAGCTCCGTGATTCCCGAAAATGATCCGACCGTACTTTTCACCACGGCGGGGATGCATCCACTCGTTCCCTATCTCATGGGTGAGCCACATCCAAGTGGTAAGCGGCTGGTTGATGCGCAGAAGTGTATCCGAACCGATGACATTGATGAAGTTGGCGACAGCTCCCACTGCACCTTTTTTGAGATGATGGGAAACTGGTCGCTCGGGGATTATTTCAAACAGGAAGCGATCCAAATGAGTTTTGAGTTTCTTACGGGTTCCGAAGATCAGCTCGGACTTGGTCTTGATCCGAAACGCCTCTACACCACGGTTTTTCGTGGGGATAACGACGCGCCGAAAGACGAGGAGTCGATTATGCATTGGAAGACGCAGTTTGCGACGAAAAATATCGACGCCACAGAAGGTATCGCTGGAAAAGATCATCCTGCAGCGGGAAATGGCCCGCGCATCTATGCCTATGAAAAAAAGAAAAACTGGTGGGGTCCCGCTGGTCAAACTGGCCCATGTGGTCCCGATACCGAGATGTTCTATCTGGTACGCCCGGATCTGGAGCACGACACCAAAAACCACGGCCCAACCTGCCACCCAAACTGTGACTGCGGACGATTCGTAGAAATCTGGAACGATGTGTTCATGCAATATAACAAAACTGCTGAGGGTACATTTGAGCCCTTGAAGCAAAAAAACGTCGACACGGGTCTCGGACTTGAACGAGTAACTGGCATTCTGCAGGGCAAACAGAATATCTATGAAACAGAAATTTTCGCAGGAGCTACCCAGCAAATCACCAACGCCATCAAAGAAAGTATCGAAGAACATGGCGCCCCTGAAACCACGCTCACCGACGAACAGCGCACTCGTGCCTACCGAATTATCCTCGACCATCTGCGTGCATCCACATTTATTCTCGGTGATCAGTGGGGCGTCGCTCCATCAAATACCGATCAGGGATACATTCTCCGCCGAC
>CALQZC010000022.1 GCA_943349045.1 Candidatus Peribacteria bacterium | reverse complement strand
TTGTAGTAGGCTGCGTCGTGAACGAAAAATCCGTCTCGCTCAGCGGTCTGGGCGATGAGCGGGTAGAACTCGTCGATGCGATCTTTCGAGACGCGCTCGACGTACATACCGTGCTTTTGAGCGACTTTGATGTTGTAACGGCCCTTCGGTTTCATCTGTTGGAGGATCTCTTCCTCGGTGAGCGTCAGGTCGATTACGAGGGTCGTCTGCGGAAAATACGAGGCGTGCGCTGGACGGAACTTCAACTTCTGGGTCACGAACTCGTAGTCGTGTCGCTGCATGGATGCGTCGGTCAGTGGCGGATCGATTCGAAGAAATACGGCGCGGTGCTCGTGTGCGACCTCATGGCATTTTTCTACAAATTCTTTAAAAAAATTCTCCAGCTCTTCTGGCGTGAGAGCGCTGTCAAACACGGGACCGCGTGGACACTCGAGCCAGCTCAGCGAAAAGGGGAGGGCGTGGTGTACGAGAAATCCGCCGCCCATAATGGCGTGTGTCACGGGATCTTGAATCGTGACGAGCTGCGTCTTTCCCTTTCCCGGAATCTGCTCCTGAAAATGCGACCAGATTGAGGTCTGGTAGAGTGATCCAAGAGGCTGATCCTTGAGCCATTCGTTCCACTGGTGAAGACTAATCATTGGTTGTGCAAGGGAACGGGTACAGGACACTCGCGGGGCTCGTGTCTATTAATTCATCTTCCTTCGAATGAATGCCGGAATATCGAGTTCGTTTTCGACGACCTTTTGAGGGATGTTCGTCTGAGGCTGGTTGATGATGCCCTGCTGACGAACTTGTGGCTTTTCTTTGACCTGGTCGAAGCCAGTGGCGACGACGGTGATCTTGATTTCGCCGGTATATGAGTCGTTGATAACGGCACCGAAGATAATGTTTGCATCTGGATCGGCGGCCTCGGTAATAATGCGAGCTGCCTCGTCAACCTCGAACATAGAAAGGTCATTTCCACCCGTGATGTTGAAGAGAATACCCTTGGCACCTTCGATCGACATTTCGAGAAGCGGACTTTCGATGGCTGATTTTGCCGCATCCTGAGCTCGATTTTCGCCAGTACCATATCCGATACCCATGAGCGCTGAACCGGAATTTTCCATAATCGCACGAACATCGGCGAAGTCCACATTGATCATACCGTGGATCGTGATGAGGTCGGCGATGCCCTGAACACCCTGTCTCAACACATCGTCAACGACTGAGAACGCCTCGTTGATTGGTGTTTTCTTGTCGATGAGCGAGAGGAGTCGGTCATTTGGAATCGTGATAAGTGTGTCGACTTTGTTTCGGAGATTCTCGAGACCATCCTCGGCCTGAGATCGTCGTCGGTGACCCTCGAAGGTAAATGGCTTCGTGACAACAGCAACCGTGAGAATTCCCATTTCCTTGGCAAGTTCTGCGATAATTGGCGCTGCACCCGTACCAGTTCCTCCACCAAGACCACAGGTGACAAACACCATATCTGCACCCTCGATAACGGATCGAAGATCTTCTCGTGATTCCTCAGCGGCCTGCTTACCGACGTCTGGATTACTTCCTGCGCCGAGACCTCGTGTGGTCGCCTTGCCAATGTTGATTTTCGTGGCTGCCTCAGAGTAGTAGAGTGCCTGCGCGTCGGTATTGACGGCGATAAACTCAACTCCACGGAGATTTGACTTGATCATACGGTTCACCGCATTTGATCCACCTCCGCCGACACCAATGACTTTGATGTTCGCGACGGGTGTGATTTCTGGAATCACTTCCTGTGAGCGCTTATTGATGTGCGGATCGTAACCCTTGTTAAAGATGTTACGGAGATTCGCTTTCGACTGTTTCGGTTCTTGTGTTGCCATGGTGTTTGGGTCAACTGGATAAGGATCGAATGAGGTAGTCGTTTGTGTAGTTGTGGTGAGGTTTTGGGTTGGGTCTATAGCCATGATATTCGTTGTGAGGGGAGCGGGAACAGTCTAGTGCCTCCACTTCGTTACGGCACTAGGCTCCTAAACCATTTCTTCAGGCCGCTTGCGGCTTTCTTGAGATTGAGACTTCGGAATGCCATGCCGGGCCGTGCCTCCATACGAGTTCCCCAGATGAGGAGACCGATGGCGGTGGCGTAGGCTGGGTCATCGATTTTATCCACAATACCGTCGAAGTTTTGTGGAAAACCAATCTGTACGGGGAGGTTCAGCGACTCTCGTGCGAGGTCGATAACGCCAGGCATCTTTACGCCGGCACCGGTGAGTACCACTCCAGCTGGGAGCATACCGTCGCGGTGAATACGTCCGAGTTCATCTTTGACGAGTCCAAAAATTTCCTGATATCTGGCCTGGATAATTTCTGCCATCGCCTTTTTGGAAACTTTTTGCGTGTCGATCTTGCTCATGAGCGAGAGGTCGATGGTTTCACGCTCATTGACGTCCTCCGGGAGACATGAGCCGTACTCGATCTTGATCTTTTCTGAGGTGTCGATGGAGGTGCGTAGACAAATGGCGATGTCGTTCGTCACATTTTCTGCGCCAATAGGAACGACCGCAGTGTGCAGCGTAACTCCTTCTTCGAAGACGGAGATCGAGGTTGAGCCGCTTCCGATGTCTACGACGACGACGCCAAGCTCTTTTTGTCTCTTGCTGAGAACGGCTTCTGGAGCGGCGAGACAGTTTGGAATAATATCATCGATATCGACTCCTGCCTGCAGTACGCACTTTTCAATATTCTTAATGTTTGGAATGAGGCCAGAGATAATGTGTGCCTCAACTTCGAGACGGATACCGGTCATACCCACTGGGTATTTGATACCTCGCTGCTCGTCGACCGTGAAGGTCTTTGGAATAATACGGAGAATGCGTCGGTTGCTTGGAATGTTCACCGCCTGAGCTGCCTCGAGCACTCGATCGACGTCATCTTCGGTAATTTCATTATTGGCGTTGCCGACGGCGATAACACCCTTGGAGTCCATTGACTCAATATGATTTCCGCCAATACCGAGGAATACGTGATTGATCGGTTCGCCAGCCATTCGCTCAGCATCTTCAAGAGAGGAGGCGATTGAGTTGATCGTTTCTTCTACGTCAATAACCGAGCCTTTTCTAAGGCCGGTTGAGTTGGCAATGCCGACACCGATAACGTTGAGAACATTTGATTTTTCATCAAGCGTTCCAACGACCGTTCGGATCTTTGAACTGCCAATATCTAAGCTAGCGAGGATGCGGGTTTTTGCCATCTTGCGAGCACTATATTCTATCTGTTTGCTTTTTACAAATTTATTGTACGTTTTTTAGCTTACAAATGGGTAGATGAGTATATTTTGTGTTCTCTTGTTTTGGCTTTGGAGTCTGTGGATTCGGCTTGTGTTGCGAGTGCTTGAAAATATGATGCAATATACTGATTTAGCTCTATTTTTTAAGGGGGTCATTTTCCTGCATTGAATACTTTTTTTATACAATCAATTTTTGAAGCTGAACTTGCTACTTTCTAAAAAATCAGTGGCAGTACCCCATTTGACTCGGCTTGGCGGGCCTCGGTATATTTTCCGTCGAGGTCGGTGAGTTTTTTCATCAGGGAGCGAAACTCGAAGCCTTCGAAAATTTTCATGACGTCGTGCATGTTGAAGGTGTGTGTCTGGCATGCCTCGAGATCGAATGCAATATCGACATCGCTGTTGAGTGTCACGAGTTGCTTGCTCATCTTGGCACTTTCTCGACCCTCATCGAGTTTTTTTCGGACGGCTGGTCCAACCTCCTCGAGTCGTGCATACATCTCGTCGACTGTTCCAAATTTCTGGAGCAGTTCACGGGCCGTCACTTCACCAATCCCACGAACGCCTGGAATATTATCCGAGGTATCCCCACGAAGCGTCTTGTAATCGCAAAACTGTTCCGGCGTGATGCCGAACTCTTCTTGTACCTTTTCTGGGGTGTAGATGATGATCTCCTTGAAGCCTTTGTGCGGGGTGATGACTGAGGTGTCCTTACTGATCAACTGAAATGTATCTCGATCACCGGTCACGATGTACGAGTGAACGTCGTCGCAGTTGGTCATTTTTTTCACGATGGTGGCAATTACATCATCTGCCTCATATCCCTCGACGGCAAACTGAGGAATGTTGAAGGCGGTGACGAGCTTTTTTATCTCGGGGATTTGGTCATAGAGCTCCTGTGGCCCGTGCACGCGGGTGGCCTTGTACTCGGTATAGAGATCATCGCGAAAGGTCTTTCCTTTGAGGTCATAGGTCATAACGATATACTCGGGTTGCATCTTTAAAAGGAGATTCAGCATCATTGAGGCGAAGCCGTAGATGGCGTTCGTTGGCTGTCCGCTGCTCGAGGTGAGGAGGGGAATGGCATGGAACGCACGGTGAATAATTGCGTTTCCATCGATGATCAAAAGCTTCTGCTTCATGTTGGACATATACATTATTTACGTCAAGGGGTGGTGGCTAGCTATAAAGCTGTTTTTCTGCTATACTGGTATGAAACTCAACAAAAAAACAACATCCAGATTATGGCAGCTCCGCAGGATTTCTCCAAACTCTTTGACTCGAAAAAGATATACAAGCAACAGTATGCCGAGATGCTGTCCCTTCCTTTTTCCCATGATGTACCGGTAGTTGGCTACCGTGTGCGTAATAAAGACGATGCTGTTTTACTCGAGTCGATGCGAGAGGGAGCCAAGGCACTTGGGCTTCCTTTTTTAGTGTTTGAAGAAGGTTCAAAAAAACCACACGCGGAAGATTTATGGCGTGCGTGCGATGTGGCCTTTTGTTTTTCTGATGAAGATGTGATCCGCGCATTTGCCGCGGGTATTGTTCCGCTCGTCCCGACGGGACTTTTGGGTGCTGAAAATTATGATCCGAATCGAGAGAAGGGAAATAGTTTCGTCTATCATGGCATGAGCCAGTGGTCGATGTTCAGTGCGCTTGTTCGAGCAACGGAAACCTTCAAATTTCCATTTGATTGGAAGTGCGTGGTGAAAAATGGAAAGCGATAAAAGCTTATCGTAAGCCGCCTGCGGAGCCGCTTTGGCCAATTGAGGCGACCATATCAATGATTTCTGAGAAGTCGATATACTGGATCACGTTGATGCCGATTACTTTACCGACGGTCGCGACGATGACAACCGCGAGAATGGTGATAATAAGTCCGATGATGGCGTATCGAATCGTTCCAACGGCGGTGTTGATTTTTTCTTCACTGCCACCTGACAGAATGAATGAAATACCTCCGATAAAAATAAAGATCACCGAGAGGAGACCGGCGATGATAATCGCGTACGCCAAACCTCGATTGATAATTTCAAGAATGTCGTAATTTTCTGCTGCATCGATAATGGTTCGTCCGCCTGTTTCCATGTGGCCATCATACTACGCTTCATCCGGTTCAGCAATTTTCAGATTTACGCGTTCGTTTGAGCGTGAGCCGATCATTCGGAGAAGAATGCGGAGAGACTTGGCGGTCTGTCCGCTCTTTCCAATAATCTTGCCCATGTCGTCCTTGTGCACCGTAAGCGTGATCAGCACCCCCATATCGTCAACACTCCGCGTCACAATAACGCATTCGGGATTCTCCACAATTTGCTTAACGACGTACTCTACAAAGTCGCGATCGGCGCCCTGTGTGGTATCTGACATATGCGAAAGATAAGAAGTAAGGGGGGAGGAGATTAGGCTGCGACTGGTGCGGCAGCAGGAGCAGGAGCTGCGGCGGCTGGAGCGTTTGCGCCCTCTTTCTTTGATTTGAGCTGCTTGTCTCGTGGACCAATGAACTTGTCCATATTGGCAAAGCCGTGCTTCTTCAAAAGACTTGCAACTGAGTCTGATGGTCTTGCTCCATTCTTAATCCATTTCTCAATTTTTTCCTTTTCGAGCTTGACGAGTTTCGGCTGTTTTGATGGGTGGTAGTACCCAACAATGTCGAGAGCATCACGCTTTGGGCTTGATGTCTTCTCTTGTACGATCAGACGGAAACTTGGTTGTTCTTTTTTTCCAATTCGAGAAAATCTAATAGCGAGCACAGTAGTATAGGTAAATGATTATAAATTCGACACAACGAGAGGTTTTCTCCCGGTTCTGATGCCAGGAGCAGCTTCATTGTACGATTTAATGGTATAAGGTCAAGGGAAATATGGGGTGAAGTACCATAACTCCTTGAACATAAAGCTGGATTAGGCGATTTCATCGTTTTTCATTTCCTCCAATTCGGTCTTGATCCGCTGAATAACCTTCTGGCCATACTTTGCGTTGACCTCCGCGATGATCGCGTCTTTACGCTTGATCACCTCGTTCGCCCAGACGGAGTCAGGAACCGTGATGGTGAGCGTGTGATCTTTGAAGTGCTTGGGTTTCAGAATATTTTCTTCGTCCTCGGGGAAAATCCCAGGTTTGACCTCGGTAAACTTCGTGCAGACCTGTAGGGCCTCAACGACGCCACTCATTCCATGTTTGTTGATTGTTCTTTTGAGAAGCTCTTGAAATGGTGAGAACATAGTTGGTGCTTAGGTATTAGCTAACGACTAGTGCTTAAGGAGGAAATTGTACACCTCCAGCGTTTCGTGCGCCATTTTTTCCCAGGAGAATTTTTTCACATGTTCTTTGCCGTTCGCGATGAGTTTTTTTCGAACCTCGTCATTCACGCAGGCCGTATGCAGTTTTTCGGCGATATCAGATGGGTCATATGGATCAAAAAAGAGGGCGTTTTCTTCTCCGCAAATTTCCGGAAGGCATGATGTTTTTGACACCACAGTTGGCACACCAGACTGCATCGCCTCGAGTGGCGACAGTCCGAAACCTTCGTAGAACGAGGGGAGTGTGTAGACGTGTGCGCCCGCGTAGAGATCGATGAGTTCCTTTTCTGGGAGCATACCGGTGAAGATTATATCACTCTCATATCCGCTTTCTGCTGCGGTTCTTTTTACCTCTGGATAGTGAGGATCTTCACGGCCGGTGATCACGAGCTGCACGTCTTCTTTGTATTTATCTTTCAAAATCTGAAACGCCTTGATGAGCGAGACGAGATTTTTGTGACTTCGCCAGACGCCGGTGTAGAGAATGTAGGGCGGTCGTGTCGATGTGGATGTGGATTTTTTTGATGCTGGTTTGAAGTTCTCGTTCACACCTTCATAGATGACGTGAATTTTATGTGCATCAACTTCGAGACTTTTCTGAAGATCTTTCGCCGTATTATGTGAGACCGTGATAATTTTCGAGGCGTTGTGCGTGGCTGAGCGCAATGCGATTTTGTATGCTGCCCGATAGACTGGTGAGCGCATTTTATTTCCAGGAAAAAACGAGAGCGTGAGATCATGAATCGTCACGACTGATTTTTTCTTGTAGAGGATCGGCGCGTTGAAGTGCGTGAAGTGCATCAGGTCGAGCTTCTCTTTCAGAACTTTGTAAAGAAAAATTGTCTGCTCAGCGAGCGAATAGTGTCTTGCAGAGGCGTTTACTTTGATGACGTGCTCATTGGGCGGGATGAACTCAGAGAACTCGGGTTCGTTAAAAAAAAGTACGAAGTCGTGTTTCGTATCTATTTTTGTGAGATGATGCACTAACTCATAGACATACCTTCCGATTCCGGTGAATTTGGAAGAGTACATACGACAATCGATGCCGATGCGCGGGCGAGTAGCCATGATATTGGATATTACTTTTCTGCGCCTTTCACGATTTTTGCCTTCTGAAGGGTTCGTTTGCGAAGAGATGGACTGTATCGCATTCGGGTCAAATCCTTCACCTTATCTTTTTTGATTGTGAATGCGCCAGTCTGTTTACCAGTTTCTGTACAGTTCCAGACAGCGACGACGGTTTTTGCTTTTGCCATATATAAGAGTATTTAAGATCCCTAGTACTTTAGGGGATTTTTAGGAAAAATCAAGCGCAAAGGCTGTGACCATAGCGTTCGCTCGTGTATTAGCTTTGAAAAAGTCTTGTCCAAAAAGGGAGAACTCTCTATGATAGGTGAGCTTTTTGTCCTGGTTTATATCGCGCGGAGTTGTAGCTCAGCTGGTTAGAGCGCCACACTGTCACTGTGGAGGTCGCGGGTTCGAGTCCCGTCAATTCCGCCAGTATATGATATATTATCGCCCCTCAATTTGAAGGGCTGTTTTTAGCTTTGGGTTTTTGAGATTCAGCTTTGAGTCCTTTGGGGATATCTTGACATTTTCATTATTTGTCATATAATGTTTCTCTTGGCTTGGTTTTACCCCCCTATTCCTCTAAAATATGTCACTCCGGTCTTTAGCACCATCTTCTCATCCCTCTCCGTCTTCTCCGCTTCTCAAGGATGCACCTCGTTTTGGTGTTGGCGAGAAAGGTGCTCATGTTAAAGCGCTTCAGGAAGCCCTTAAGAAACTTGGGTTTTTCTCACATGGGTGTGACGGAACGTTTGGGCATAAAACTCAACGTGCGGTTGGAAAATTTCAGTTGGCTCATGGAGTATTAAAAAATAAGGACGAAAAAGGGTATGGATATTTTGGTCTACGGACGAAGACAAAGCTCTTGAGTGTCCTTGCAGCTCCATCTCCTCAGATTCGTTCGGTGAAAGCCGGTATCGCTCGCATGCTCTTGAATGTTGGGCTTGGCCTTACCGCTGGTACAGCCGCCCTTGGGAGCGTGTATACCGCGACGAGAGAGGAGACTTCTGACATTGCGTTTCCTCACGAGGGTAGGGAATTTTCACTTGAAGGGCTCACGTTGAAAGAAAAAATTGCTCAGATGTATCACGGTTCTTCGTATGATAGCTTGACGGCGAGTTGGGTGGATAATGCCCTCAACCATCGAAAAATTACTTCACGGCCTGGGCTTGTTAATTTCACGGATTGGCTCACTGATGGGCTAAAGTCGGATGAGACGATTGGGGGTATTCATCTCTTTCGTTCGGATGCGAGAAGTCTCGATGAGGTACATCGAACAGTCGTTGAGCTGATGGCAAAGAGTAAGATTCCACCGCTCATTTCGATGGATATCATCGGTGGATATACTCGTCATCTCGGCATTACCAAAGAAGATGCTGTCGGATATGGAGTTCCTCCTGAGTTTCTTTCACTCACCAAGCATGATAAAAATCTCGTCCTGCCGACGCAGGAATCACTCGGTACCGCATTCAATGCCCTGAAATGGAAAAAGGATTACCCGGGACAGCTACAGTTTAGAAAACGTATGGAGGAGTATGGTGCGGCCATTGGAAAAATCTGCAGAGATATTGGCGTAGAGGTTAATTTTGCGCCGGTGCTCGATATGGTTGAGGATGTGAATGGCAATCAATTTATGGAAAAAAATGATGAGACTTATGGAAGTGATCTCCATACCATTATGGTACTTGGGTTTCATTTCATGAAGGGATTCCAGACTATTGATGGGGTTATGATCGCACCGAAGCACTTCGTTGGCACCGGAAAAATGCCGACCAATCCTCATGATGAGGAGGATCTTGGTGTTTCGGGGATGAGCGGTAGGGATGGAAGTATCTTGCCTTTTCAGGATGCGATTCGTGGAAAACTTTTTCATCATCAAATTTCACCGGTCTATACTGAGGATCGCAAACTGCGGAGGCTTCGGAATGAAGGTGATGCGGAGGCGATGGCATATACAACCATGCCACCTGTTTCGGGTATGATGGTAAGTCATGCACAGAGCCTTCTCAATCCAAAGACTCCAGGAACTCTGAGTCCTGAGATCGTACGGAATAAGCTTCGCGTTGCACTCGGATTTACCGGCATTGCCTGGACCGATGACATGCAAATGGGCGGTATTACGTTCCATCGGGATGCCGTAGCTTCAGAACGGTACGTTGGTGCCTTGGGCGCCGGTGCCACCATGCCAATGGTACTTCATTCAACGGGATCCCTGGATGATATGACAGAACGTGTCCAGAAAGCTCTTGATACTCGAGATATGACCCTCGGAGACATTGATGCAAAAGTACGACTGGTTCTGGACGCCAAGGTGAAACTTGGCTTACTGACATCAAAAAACGTTGCTGGACGTCTGATATATACCAATACCGCACGAGCCTATCTGGCAAAGAGCCGAGCAGCGTATTGACATATTTCTTAATTAGAGTATGCTTTTCATCTTGTCCTCTGATCGCATCTCTTTAATTCAGCTTTATGTATCAGTTTCTTAGGACTCGTTTAGCTTTGATTCTCGTCGGAATTCTCTTGATTGGTTCGGGCAGTACGGTGGCGGTTCAGGCTTCGGAAAATAGAGATCATGAGGACGCCGAGCAGGTTGAACTCGCTGGATGGACTCCAACGTCATATATTTCAAATGAGGTTGAGTTCTGGGTTCCGCGAGCAGGGGATCGATTTGAGGTTGATATTGGGACGAATATAGGTCGACTTATTCATGAAGATGGTGAGGCGGTTGAGTTCGAGGTGGTTACGGGCGTTCTACGTGTTGTTCGATATGCTGGACGAAGGTATTTTGCTGCAACTCCGGTTGCCGAGTGGGTCGTTCGAGAGACGGTGATTAAGAGAGATCGATGGACGTTTGGCAAGACGGGGCGATTTATCCGAATGTATAAAAATGGTACTGAGTATACGCCGTATGGCATCCATCCCTTTGGTCGCGAAGATGCGATGTTCCGCGTCGCTGGCCGATACGGAAGCATGGGATGTATTATTTTGCGCGAGGCGATGGTGGATGTGATTCAGGAAACGATTCGCGCGAATGGCGGTGAGATGAAAGTGAGGACGTTTGGGGAGGTGAGTCAGGTGTAGTTATTTACACTTCCTGCAGAGTCCGGAGAGCTCTAATTGGTGCTTCTCGATTTTGAATTTGAGCTCTTTTTCAACTTGTTTGATGAAGGCGTCGAGGTTTTCGCCGGAGACTTCTTGGACTTTTTTGCACTTTCGACAGATGAAAGAGTGGTGGCAGCCTTTTTCTTCTTTGACCTCGCAGCGGATGTAGCCTTCTACGCCGTGGACTTTGTGGACGAGGTGGAGTTTCTCGAGAACCTGAATAATGCGGTAGACGGTGACGGTGTCGAGATTAATCTTGTGCTTCTGGAGAGCAATTTCGGCAATCCTATATGGGGAAAGTGAGCGGCTGGTGTTGGTCAATACTTCGATCACCGCCATACGGGGGCCGGTAATTTTATATCCTTCATCGCGAAGGGTTTGTTCTGCAAATTCTGTATAGCTCAACATGATGTTGTGGCTTTTTAGAGGGATAAAATGGGTTACCACGCCTGTATTGTACTGGATTTTAATTTTTCGTGCTATGATTTCTGCAACATGGAAACTATGACATTTGATGTTGGAATTATCGGAAGCGGGCCCGGTGGAACGGAGGCGGCTCGAATTCTTGCGGCGAAGGGACTGAAGGTTGCTCTCGTCGAACAGGATCTGGTGGGAGGTGAGTGTCTCCATTGGGGATGTATTCCTTCGAAAGTGTATTTGCATAGTGCTCATCTGTATCAGACGATGCTGAAGATGGGAGATGGTTTTGGTGTGGTCGCTGATGGGCTACGATTTGATTTTGCAAAGGTATGCGAGCGGCGCGTGAAGGTGGTTGGGATGCTGCATCGAGGTCTGGAGAGTAGTCTGAAGACGCTTGGGGTCACGCTGGTAGCGGGACGGGGAGTGCTGGTGGGTCCGAATGAGATTCGGGTGACGGCAAAAGACGGAAGCGAGAGTGGGTTGAGTGTGAAGCATGTTGTTCTCGCCACGGGATCATCTCCTCGAGTGCCGGAGGGCGTGAATATTGGCGGACGAATTATTACGAATCGTGAAGTTTTTCTGTTGAAGGAGCAGCCAAAACGACTCTTGATCACTGGCGGGGGAACGGTCGGATGCGAGATGGCAAGTTTCTTTTCGGCGATCGGAACGCAGGTGACGATGGTGGAACGCGGGGAACGATTGCTCATGCATGAAGATGCGGAGGTTGCTGCGGAGCTGGTGAAGTTGCTCGGACGACATGACGTGAAGATTAATTTCGGGACAAATGTTGAGACGCTCGTCGATACGGGCGCTGGCGTGAAGGTTGGTCTGAAACGGGCTGATGGCTCGGTGGAAGAAGCGGAGTTTGACTACGCCCTGGTGGCGGCTGGACGTTCGCTGAATACGTCGGTATGCGACTGGGGGGCGTTGGGAATTCAGGTTGTTCCGGAAGGACGCGGCATTGTCATTAATGGATTTATGCAAACTTCCGTTCCAAATGTGTATGCGATTGGCGACCTCGCCGGTAAAGTTCTGCTGGCCTATACGGCTGAGCGGGAAGGGGAGATCGCGGCGTATCACATTCTCCAACACCCGATGGACGGGAAGATGATCGAGATGGACTACAAGGCGATTCCGAGTGTGATTTTTACGAATCCGGAGATTGCGAGTGTGGGGATGAATGAGGAGAAGGCAAGGGAAAGAGAAAAGGCGGGAACGGGGTCAGCTCCAGCTGGCGCTGGAGTGGTGATTAAAAAATCTCTGTTTGCGACGAATAGTAAGGCGCTCATCATGGGTGAACGAGATGGATTCGTGAAGGTCATCGCTGATCGTGTGAGCGGTGTGGTTTTGGGTGTGCATATTATCGGACCTGACGCGACGACCATCATCGACAAGGCGACGCTTGGCGTCGATCGTGGCATGACGGCGGTACAGATGCTCAATGCAATTTCCGGTCATCCGGTGACGTCAGAGACGCTTGAAGAGGCCCTCGAGATGGTGGCTGAAGAGGGGAACCAGGGCGGGTATATGAGCTAATGAAGCGTTGTGGCTTTTAGTGATGTGCTTCTGGGAGATTGGCGGCGGCAGTTTTTTTGTGTGCTTTTACTTTTGCGACGGGCTCGACAGGTGCTGCCCCGTGAAACCATTTTGTTCGTCGAAGTGGGGGAATGACTCCGGCTACGAGTCGAGTTCCGAAGCCTGCTACGGCTCCAACAGTTCTTGCAACATTCCATAGTGGACCCAAAAAACTTTTGAAAAAACCTGGTGGCTTCGTGTCCTTATCGTCGTGAGGTTCAGCTGGATGGGGTGCCTCGGCTGGATGTGCATGCGCAGCGTGTTCGGCTGGTTTTGGCGCGTCATCATTAGCCGCTTCTGGTCCGTGTCCGTGAGCCACCTCGGCTGGATGTGCTCCTTCTTTTGGATGCTCCTCTTTCTTCTCTACTTTCTTCTCATCCTTCTTTTCTTTCGCTGCTTTTATTTTCTCATCAATTACATGTGTATTGTGCTCGTCTCCTGCGTATTCCTGGAGCTCATGAATGAGCTTCTTATCTTCCGCCTCATCATGAGAGAGCTCCATTTTTTCGAGGAGTGCTTTCTTTTTTGGAATGTCTTTTTCCTTCTTGAGCGCCTCAAGTGTTGCGGCACCTCCGTGCGGATGCAAAACTTTATCAACCGCCCCTTTGGTTTCGTCTGCATGATCTTCAACTTTTTTTGCCTCTCCACCACTAGAAGCTTCCGGAGCTTTTTTGGCTTTTGGAACTTCGGTCTCACTGGATTCTGCGGCTTTTGGTGCTTTTTTTGGTGTTGCGCTCATGTGCTAATTATACCCTATTTTCTTACTTTGGTCAATGAGCTTGGGACCTAGCGACTATCTGATCAAATCACTATCCTCAAGTGCTTGTGCAAATTTCTCTAATTTTTCGGGCAACTGACCCAAAGTAGCTTTGCCTATCGACTGATCTGTCTGTTTCCAGAGATGGGCTACATGCTTACTACGATACTGTTCCTTTTGTATATATTGCTCTACTGTGTGCGCAATAAACCGATATTGTTGTTTAACGTTACACTGTGCTTCCGCACGCTGTCTCAGGTCTACAGGGGCAAGCGCCAAGAGACCATTATTATCAAATGCTAAAACAACCCTCAGCCGAACCTCTTCGCAAAGCTGATCTCTTTTTTGAGCATCCAGATATCCCACATGCTCCCTCATGTCCACAATATCCTTTCTAATACTTGCGGCAAGCTCCGTAGGTGACTTGGGATTATTAATCCCGATTGCCGTTTTTACTGCTTCAAAAGCGCGTCCAATTTTATTCATAGGACATATTTTAGCAGAATCTTGGTGTTAGTCAACCCTTTCTCTTTTTATTATCCGTTAATATTCGCCAGAATACTTTTCACAAAGTCACCGACGATAGGCGTAAATTCTATCTGCTTGAGCAGGAAAATAAAAAATGCGACGAGGAGGGAGGCGCCGAGCACGGAGCCGAAACCGATCATCAGGCCGTGGAGAAACGAGTAGAAGAAAAATTGTTTCTTATTTCTGAGGGCGGCGAATGGCTGGAATTTTTCGATGCGTTCAATTGAGGTCGCGAGCTTTTCAATTTCCCTGGCGAGTTTTGACTCGGCGTGAATGTGTGCGTCTTTTGGTGAATCTTTCATGGTGCCATTGTACGATGAAGTGGCGAGTGGAGCAATGTTGGAGTAGCATATTCATATGAAAATTTATACTCGGCATGGTGATGGTGGTGAGACGGATTTATTTAGTGCCGGTGATAATGGTATGCGACGTGTTGCGAAAGATTCGCTACGGATTGAGGCGATTGGCACGGTGGATGAGTTGAATTCCTGTGTTGGAGTGGTGCTGGCTGCTGAGGTGAGTGATCGAGTGCGCGGTGAGTTGATTGAAATTCAAAAAGATCTATTTGTGTTGGGGGCGGACCTGGCATCGCCGAGTGTGCAGCCGGTTCGTGGCGCGAGTGATGTGCCGCGAGTGAGTGAGGCGCGAGTGGAAGCGTTTGAGAAGATGATGGATCAGTTGAGTAGTGAACTAGAACCGATGACGGCGTTTATTTTGCCTGGGGGATGCGAGGCGGCTGCTCGTTTACACGTATGTCGGAGTGTCTGTCGGCGCGCAGAGCGGGTGTGCGTGGCATTACGTAGAATGGAAAATATTGGAGAGATTGGAATAAAATTTCTGAATCGATTATCCGATTTATTTTTTGTGATGGCGAGATATGAGAATGCTGCGAAGAAGGTGGGGGAGACGAAGTGGAGGGGGTAGCTAAGAGCCTGGAGGTGCGATATACTCTGTGCATATGAAAACTTCTCATAATAATTCATTCCTCCGGCGTTTAGCGCTAAAATTTCGCAGTATTCCCGAGGTTAAGCTGGCCTATTTTTTTGGGTCGCGTGTTCGTGGTGATTCTGGGCCAACGAGTGATTATGATTTTGCGTTCTATGTCGATGAACGTGAGAGTAAAAAACTTTTTGATATCGAGTGTCTTCTGGGAAATATTCTCGCAGAGGAACTTACGCACGATCAGTTTGATGTCGTTATGCTCGACCGACTCGATGCTCCGGAGCTTGCCTATCAGATTGTTCAGGAGGGTCAACTTTTCGTTGATAAGGAGCCATATCGGATGATTTTTGAACCACAAGCTATTAATCGATATGAGGATCATATTATGATGCTGAGGAGAAATCATTTAACTCTCGCTTGAGTCATGACACATCTTGCTGTTCTCGAAAATCGAATAAGTCTTGCAAAAAAATATCTCACGATTCTTCGTACCTATTCAAAGTTAACGAAGGAACAAATTCTTCATGATGTCACCTTTCGTGGTGCTATTGAGCGCTATCTCTATCTGGCAATCCAATCATCCATTGATTTGGCCGAGGCGTATATCTCCTATAAAAAATATCGAAAGCCACAAAATATGCGAGATGCATTTCACATTCTTCATGAGCATCGAAAAATTTCTCGTTCACTTCTCGACATGATGCTCAAAATGACTGGTTTTCGCAATGTTATCGCCCATAACTACAGCACTGTCGATGAGGAGATACTCTATGATGTTTTCAAGCATCGCCTGAAGGATATTCGAGCGCTTTTGATAGCGTTAAAAAAGTAACTATGTCATCTGCTGAATCGCCCAAGCTGCGTGTTCGGCGATCATGGGGTCGTCGGATTGGGTGAGTTTTTGTAATTGTGGAACTAACTCTTTTAATCCAAGATTTCCCGCTACTACACAGGCGTTGCGGATGAGGCCGCGGCGTTTGGCGCGCATGATGGGGGTGCCAGCGAATATTTGCGTGAATTCGTCGTCTGTTTCGATGGAGAGAATTTGTGAGAGGGAGATATTTTGTGCGCCGATAGGAATGCTCTGAAAGTCTTGGACTTTGGTTGGCTGAGCGCGGACATTGTGCGGACAGATGTCCTGACAGAGGTCGCAGCCGAAGAGCCAGTTGCCGATTTTTGGACGGAGGGCGAGTGGAATGTCGCCGCGATTTTCAATAGTGAGGTAGGAGATGCAGAGATTTGAGTCGATCGTTTTATCTGGTTTTATGGCTCTGGTAGGGCAAATATCGATACAGCGGGTGCAGGTCCCGCATGCACCTTTCCACTTGGTAGATTTGTCGGGAGTGAGTTCGAGGGTCGTGAGAATTTCTGCGAGAAAAATATAGGAGCCGTACTCGCGAGTGATGATACAGGCGTTTTTTCCGATGAAACCGAGTGAGGCTTTTTGCGCATAGGCGCGCTCCATGACGGGACCGAAGTCGACGTAGGATTTCGAAAGAGGATTTGTATCGGAAATTTCTTCTACATATTTTCCAATTTTTTTCAACTTTGCCGAGATGACTTTGTGATAATCACGTCCTTGTGCGTATTTTGCGATACGGAAGGGTTCGCGGAACTCGTGCTCTTTTTTGTAGTAGTTGAGTCCAAGTACGATGATCGACTTGCTACCTGGGAGAATTTTTTCTGGGGTGTATCGTTTCGAGGAATCTTTTTTCAGATACTCCATGTCGGCGGCGAGACCTTTCTTCAGCCACTCTTCGTAATACAGGCCCGCATCTGAAAGTGTATCGGCACGGGTAATCTTCACGAGGTCAAACCCAAGTGATGTTGCGAAGGCCTTTATTTCTTGAGAATGATCCATGGCTATAGTAGAGTACCCTCTCGTTCTATGCATACGCAACCTCCGTGGCTCAATTTAGACAGTGTGAAAAAACTTGAAGAGCTCCTCGAGAGCGCTGCCCGTGTTGTTATTTTTTCCCATCGAAACCCTGATGGCGATACTATTGGTGGCAATATTTCACTGCGACTCGGGCTGGAGGCACGTGACATAGAAGTGGCTTCTGTATGCGCTGATCCGCTTCCTCATATGTATGATATCATGCCAGGTTGCGATGTTTTTCGGCAGGAGTGGGATCACGCGAATGTCGATATGTATATGAATGTCGATGGGAGTTCGACGACACAGCTCGTCTTTCCAGAAAAAGATCCTTCGCTTCTCGATGGGCGAGTGCCGTTTGTGAGTATTGATCATCATATTTCGAATGCACTTTTTGGAACACTCAATGTGGTGGTTCCTGATGCCTGCTCGACGACATTTATTCTCTATTTTCTTTTCAAGGAGTTGCGATGGAAGATCACGCCGCTCATGGCGACACATCTGCTTCTTGGCTTGTACTATGACACGGGAAGTTTCATGCACAGTAATACCACCCATGAAGTTCTCCAGGTCGCATCAGAGCTGACGCAACTCGGAGCCGATCGAAATATGGTGATGAACGTTCTGTATCGGCAGCGAACGGTTGGACAACTCAAAGTCTGGGGAAGAGCGCTGGAGCGGTTAGAAAAAACTGAAGAGGGAGTTGTGATCTCGGGTGTGATGCAAAAAGATATCCATGAATGTGGCGCGCATAATGATGAGGTGAGTGGGGTGGTCGATTATGTGAATAGTGTCGGCGACGCGAAGTTTTCTGTCCTCCTTTCTGAGGATGCGACGAAGGGGATCGTCAAGGGCTCAACGCGAACGCGAAGGGATGATGTGGATCTTGCGGCTTTTTGTAAAAAATTTGGAGGAGGAGGGCACCAAAAAGCCTCAGGTTTCGGCCTCTCGGGATCGCTTCGGTATGAGGAAATCTACCATTTTGAAACGAATGATCATACTGAGTTAACATTTTGAAATTGCCGGGAGGGAGACGTGTGCTATAATCGGCCCGTACTGTATTTAGGTAACTCACCGATATATGGCTAAAATTTCCGTAGGACAAGAGGTTCGTGACTTTTCACTTCCATGCACTGACGGTACTATGGTTTCTCCACTCACTTTCCGTGGCAAGTGGACGATTTTGTACTTCTATCCGAAAGATGACACCTCTGGATGCACAAAGGAGGCCTGTAATTTCCGCGACGCCTGGAAAGAGTATGAACAGCGAAAGGTTATTGTTTATGGCGTGAGTGCTGACACTATCGATTCACACA
>CALQZC010000021.1 GCA_943349045.1 Candidatus Peribacteria bacterium | reverse complement strand
TCCAGACCCAGGACTATGCCATGAAGACCTTCCGGATTGAGCGTGCGAAGTTA
This sequence comes from Candidatus Peribacteria bacterium, assembly GCA_943349045.1. Taxonomy (GTDB): domain Bacteria; phylum Patescibacteriota; class Gracilibacteria; order UBA1369; family UBA12463; genus CALREA01. The sequence continues at coordinate 18,829 of CALQZC010000021.1, read as the reverse complement.
CCGTTCCAGAAGAGTGAGATCGAGGTCTCCTTCGTGTTTGATCTCGTTAAAAATCTCGTGAGTGACGTGAAGGTCGCGGTGCTTGACAAAGATCTGTCAATGACGGGTACTTATCCTCTTGGAAACGTGTCCGGGAAGATTCAGAGCTTCTACGATCAGGAGTTTTATAAAGTGGTCGAGGTAAAGCAGTAAAAAAGCTGACATTGGCAAAAAATTATGATATAAGGTCTTCGCACTTTATATAGTTTCTTTTTGTTTATGGCTGACAAGACCCCAAGTTCGAGTTATGGTGCTGAGCAAATTCAGGTACTGGAAGGTCTCGCTGCGGTTCGCAAGCGACCTGGTATGTATATTGGTACGACCGATGTTTCGGGTTTACATCACCTTATTTGGGAAATTGTTGATAACGCGATTGATGAAGCGATGGCTGGATATTGTAAAAATATTCTGGTCACCCTCCAGAAGGATGGTGCCTGTTCGGTCGTTGATGATGGTCGTGGTATCCCTGTTGATACTCACAAAAAAACTGGAAAGTCCGCTCTTGAAACGGTTCTTACGGTGCTCCATGCTGGTGGTAAATTTGGCGATGGGGGCTATAAGGTTTCTGGAGGTCTCCATGGTGTGGGTTCTTCGGTGGTGAATGCGCTTTCTGTGAAGTTGGTGGCTGAGGTTATGCGAGATAATAAATTGTACCGCCAGGAGTATAAACGTGGTGATCCACAGTCAAAAGTTGAGGTTGTTGGAAAGTCGGATCATACGGGAACGAAGATTACATTTTATCCTGATCCTGAAATTTTTGAAAAAATAGAGTTTGATTTCCAGACAGTGACCAACCGTTTGCGTCAGCAGTCATATCTGACGAAAGGTATTGCGATCACGATTGTCGATGAGCGAAGTGATCAGATTTATAAATTTTATTTTGAAGGTGGTGTGCGTGCCTATGTCCAACATCTTAATGCCAAAAAGGAGCCGATTGGCGAGGTGATGTATGTCGAAAAAGATGCTCCAGAAGGTAATATTGAAATTGCCCTTCAATATTCACAGACGTTTCAGGAACATGTCTTCTCATTTGCGAATAATATTCTCACACCGGAGGGTGGTATGCACCTCACTGGTTTCCGCTCAGCGCTCACGCGAACGGTCAATAACTATGCTCGAAAGCACGAGCTTTTGAAGGAAAAAGAGGAGAATCTCACGGCTGAAGATGTTCGTGAAGGTTTGACGGCCGTCATCTCGGTGAAATTGGCAAATCCACAGTTTGAGGGCCAGACAAAGAGTAAACTTGGAAATCCTGAGATGCGAACCGCTGTTGAAAATGTTTTTGGAACGTTTCTTGATGAATATTTTGAAGAGCATCCTTCTGAGGCACGAACGGCCTTTGCCAAGTGTGCGCTCGCGGCTCGCGCACGCCTCGCGGCTCGTGCAGCCCGTGATACGGTTATCCGCAAGGGTCTCCTTGATGGCCTCACCCTCCCGGGTAAACTTGCCGACTGTTCCTCGAAAGATCCGCTTATCTCTGAGCTCTTCCTCGTTGAGGGTGACTCCGCTGGAGGTTCGGCCAAGCAGGGACGAAATCGTGAGTTTCAGGCGATTCTTCCGCTCCGAGGTAAAATCTTGAATGTTGAACAGGCTCGTCTCGACAAAATTCTCGCGAATACAGAAATCAAGGCGCTGGTCATCGCGATGGGCGCGGGTGTCGGCGAGCAGTTTGATGTCTCGAAGTTGCGCTACTCGAAGATCGTGATCATGACCGATGCTGATGTCGATGGTGCGCATATCCGAACTCTGCTTCTTACCTTATTCTATAGGCACTTCCGACAGGTTGTTGATGAGGGTCATATTTATATTGCCCAGCCGCCACTCTATCGATTATCCGCTGGAAAGATGACTCGATATGTCTACAGTGATGAGCAGAAGGAGACAGCGATTAAGCAAGAGTTCAAAGATAAAACTGTCTCTATCCAGCGCTATAAGGGTCTCGGTGAGATGAATCCTGAGCAGCTTTGGGAAACGACGATGGATCCATCTGTCCGAAGTATGTTGAAAGTCACTGTTGAGGATGCCGAAAGGGCTGACAGCGTTTTTGACACTCTTATGGGCCCAGAAGTCGCTCCACGAAAGAAGTTTATCCAGGCTCACGCTAAAAGCGTGAAGAATCTTGATATTTAAGGCTATTTTTGATTTGACTCCTGAGGCCAGATTTGTATAATGAGCAGGCTTAATTATATTCTCCCTATGGCAATAACCGTCCTAAAAAATTCAAAAGAGTCTCCAGAGCGTCTGATTGGACGCTTTAATAAGAAGGTTCAGCAAAGCCGAGTTATCGTCACGCTGAAGTCAAAGCGGTATCGATCAAAGAAGCCAAGTGCTCAGAAGATGCGAAGTGCTGCGCTTATGCGAGATAAGTATCGAAAGCTTAAGGAGAAATCGAAGTTTTACTAGGAATATTGAGGCTCCTGAGAACCAGGGGCCTTTTTTGATTGTTTTGCTCGATGTTTATTATGTACTTGTATGACACTTGGTGAGCTACTTCGAGAAGGGGAGCAGGTGATTTCTCACCGCTCGGTTCCGCGTTTGGAAGTGGAAGTTTTACTTGCGTGGATGCTTGGTATCTCTAAAGAGCAACTTTTTTGTTCACATGATAATGGCCTTACTGATGATACTATTGAGAGGTTTTGGGAGTATGTGGACCAGCTCGCTGAGGGTCGACCGCTGGCCTATATTATGAATGAGCGGGAATTTTATGGGGTACCGTTTTATGTGGACGAGAGGGTATTGATCCCGCGGCCCGAGACGGAGTGGTTGGTGGAGAAGGTGATTGAGCTGGCTGGGGAGAAAAATCGTACCGATTTTTCCGTGGTTGATGTGGGTACTGGTTCGGGTGCCATAGGGCTGAGTATTGCTCGGAGCTTACCTCGCGCTGACGTGACACTCGTGGATATTTCCGAGGAAGCATTGGAGGTAGCTCGTCGAAATGCCGAGGGACTTGCGTTGAGTGGTCGGGTTGAGATTTTACAGAGTGATTTATTGAATACAATTATTGATCAGCATTTTGATATTATTGTTGCAAATCTTCCCTATATTGGTGAGACGAAGTATCGATTTATTGCCCATGATGTCGAGAAATATGAGCCGCATGTGGCGCTCTTTGGTGGGAGTAATGGACTTCAATTGTATACAAAATTGTTTCAACAGATACGGGAGATGAAGATGAGGCCAAAATATCTACTGGGAGAGTTCGGTTTTGCCCAGACGGAGAGCTTGCAGGAGTTGCTGGATACTTTTTTTGTTCATCATGGAGGACGAGCGGAGATTTTTCAAGATCTTGCCGGCATTGATCGATATTTCATTGTTTCTCTCGATGGTTTACCTCTATAATGCCGCGCGGTATGATTGATAAACTTAAAAAACTTTCGGATGAGTATACTGATCTTCAGGATCAGCTCATGTCGCCATTTGTGGCGTCGAATCCTGCTGAGCTGAAGCGCATTGGACAGCGATTAGGGCAGTTGGAGGAGGCTCGGAACCTCTATAATGAGTATGTGACGGTTGAGAAGGTTATTGCTGATTCGAAAGAGATTCTCAATGGGGAGAATGACCCTGATATGCGAGAGTTTGCGAAAGAGGAGCTGGCTGTGGCGGAGGCGAGGATGATCGAATTGATGTCAAACATAAAAGTTGAGCTCATCCCGAAGGATCCGAACGATGCGAGAAACTGTATTATTGAAATTCGTGCCGGCGTAGGAGGGGAGGAGGCTGCGCTTTTTGGGGCTGAACTTGGACGTATGTATATCAAGTGGGCGGAGAATAATGGCTACAGTGTCGAGCTCATGAGCCAGTCGGAGGCGAGCGCAGGCGGTGTGAAGGAGATGATTTTCAAGATTACGGGAAAGGGTGTCTATGGACGAATGAAATATGAGTCGGGGGTTCATCGTGTGCAGCGAATTCCATCGACTGAGGCCCAGGGACGTATCCATACCTCGACCGCATCTGTGGCGGTATTGCCTGAGGTAGAAGATGTTGATATTGAGGTTCGAGATCAGGATCTTCGAATTGATGTGTATCGTTCGGGTGGCTCCGGTGGACAGAGTGTCAATACGACAGACTCGGCGGTTCGCATTACCCATATTCCTACGGGCGTTGTCGTGGCGTGTCAGGATGAGCGCTCCCAACTCAAAAATAAGAATAAGGCGATGTCAATTTTACGAGCTCGTATCTATGCGCACGAAGAAGAGCGACGTCAGAAAGAGCTCGGCGAAAATCGCCTCGCTCAGATCGGGAATGCTGATCGTTCTGACAAGATTCGTACCTATAACTTCCCTCAAGATCGAGTTACCGATCATCGAATTAAGGTCAGCTGGAGTAATATTCCTGGCATTATGATGGGAGAGATCAATGACATTATGGATGCGATGGTCTCGAGTGATCAATCACAGATGCTTCAGGGTGAAGATGACGATGAGTAAGCTAAGTTTTATACCATCCAGTGACAGCCGAGGCTTTTTTTGCGCTGCTGCGCCGCCTGTACGATGAGAATGGCGACCTCGAGTATGTTTTTGGTCTCGATGATTTCTGCGTTTATGCAATGCTCTGGCGGGAGGATATTTTTCAGCCGTTTGAGCTCAAACATGGCTTTTTTTAGACCGGACTCACTTCGCTGAATGCCGGCATGCGTCCACATGAGGTCTTGAATTTTTGCCCGTATTTTTTTGAGCCTGTATGGTTGGCTCGGGATGGAAAAGGGAGAGGTGGTTGTGAATGTCTGAGTTTGTCGTGTTGTTGGTTTTGATATCTGTCTTTGAATGGCGTCGGCGGCCTTGCGCGCAAAGACCGCTCCCTCGAGGAGCGAGTTAGAGGCGAGTCGGTTGGCTCCGTGGAGGCCAGTCCATGCGGTTTCTCCGATGGCGTAGAGTCCTTTGACGTTTGTTTTTCCGGTTCGGTCAGTCACGATGCCACCACAGAGGTAGTGCGCTGCGGGTGTGATGGGAATGATGTCTTTTGAGAGGCTTTTTTTTGTTCTGGTAAATACCGTCTGGTAGATTCTTGGAAAGCGTTTCTTGAGCCAGGATGCTTTTTGGTCGGTGATATCGAGGAATACGGGGCCATTTTTTTGTTCCAAAAAAATGGCCTGTGAGACTTTGTCACGTGGTGCCAGATCGCCCCGTGCGTCGTAGTCCTGCATGAATTTTTTTCCTTTACTGTTCAGTAATATGGCCCCTTCACCACGAAGTGACTCACTGAGGAGAAAGTGTGGATTGTGTCGGTCGAGGAGGGCGGTTGGGTGGAATTGGATGAATTCCATATCTTTCGTCATCGCTCCCGCTCGATGTGCCATGGCGATGCCGTCGCCTGTGGAGATGCTTGGGTTCGTCGTGTGGCGGTAGAGTTGTCCGATGCCTCCGGTTGCGAGAACCGTGACGGTGCTGCGAATTGCGTGGATGGTTTTGTCTTTCAGGTAGTAGGCACCCAGACATTTTTTCTGTTTTGTAATTAGATCAATTGCATGTGCCGTGGTGATAATCCTGATGTTTTTATGACTTTTTATGGCTTTAATAAGCGCATTTTGGATAGTTTCGCCGGTCGTGTCTTTCGAGTGATGCACACGCCGGTGGCTGTGGCCGCCCTCGAGCGTAAGGTCTGGATCGAAGGTGACTCCCCATATGTTGAGTTGCTTAATGATTGCTGGCGCAGATCTGATGACTTCTCGCACGGTGGCATTCGTATTGTGCTTTTCGCCGGCGCGAATGGTGTCATCTATGTGAGAGAGAAATGTGTCTCCCGTCTCTGTCACGACTCCTGCAACTCCACCTTGCGCCATGATCGTCGTAGAGTCGTGTATCGATTTTTTGGTGAGTATCGTGACGGTGCTCGTATCCGCAAGCGATAGTGCACAGACCAAGCCGCTTATACCAGAGCCAATAATGAGGATGTCTGTCTGTTCAGATTGCATGGTGGAAAAGTTGCTGTTCGAGGAGTTGCACTTTTTCGTGCGTGTCGTGACCTCGAAGCGTGATGTGTGCTGTTTCCTTATAGAGCGTGAGTCGCTGGAGTTCAAGCTCTTTCAGTATGACTCTCGTCTTTTTTTGGAGATGCGCGTGTCTTTTACTTCCCTTTAGGTGTTCCATGAGGGCTGTGACCGGTTGTTGTAGATAGATGATCGTTCCAAGTTTTCGTAGCACTTTCCGATTTTTTGGATCATGTATGATCCCGCCGCCGGTTGAGATGATGGTTCTGGAGTTTGGACGAACTTTTTTCAGGAGTTTCGACTCACTTTTTCTAAATGCTGGCCAGCCGTGCTGTTCGACGAAGTCGGCGATGGTTGTTTGGTGGGTTTGTTCAAAGAGGTCGTCCAGGTCGACGAAGTCGGCACTCCATTTTTTCGCGAGTGCTTTTCCCAGGGTTGTTTTTCCCGATCCAGGCATTCCGATAAGAACATAATTTTTGTTCAATGAGAGGTTGAATGTTCTAAAATCCTCCCAGAATTTTGGATAACTTTTTTGTACAACTTCTTGATTTTTGATGGTTGTTTGCGGATATATGCTCTTTATAAGCGAGAAGGCCATAGCGATGCGGTGGTCACCGTGGGTTTCGATGATCGCATCAGGCGTCATGATTTTTGGGGGAGTGATGTGTATGGTATTTTTTGTAACCCGTAGAATGGCCCCTATTTTTCTGAGTTCATTTGAGAGTGTCGCTATCCGGTTACTCTCCTTATACTGAAGATGGCTGATGTTCTTGAGGGTAATGGACTTTTTGAGGAGGGGAGCGAGAACGGCGAGGGTGAGTGCGGTGTCGGGTATATTCTTCGCGTCGACGATGGTCTGCTTGGTGAGGTTCTTGAGGATACTAAAAAACTCTTTTTCTGCCTGAATACTCTTGTTGATTTTTTGCGGAGGGCAGATAATTTTGTGGAGTTTTGCGAGCGCATGCATGTAGCTGCTACTCGCAATATCTGGCTCTACGGCATACCGAGATGGTGGCTTCATTCCTTCATGAATCCTTATTTTCGTACTATTTTTTTGTTCAATTCTAATGCCCCATATTTTCAGGAGCTTGAGTGTCATGTGGAGGTAACTTTCTGATCGGCGTTTGCCGGTGAGATGGAGCGTGAGTCCGCCTGGGAGAAATGGGGCAATGAGCGCCAAAGCTGAGGAGTACTGACTGCTTTTCTCCAGGGATATAGGCAGCGTACCTCCGTGCATTTTTCCTGGTATTATCTGGATAGGGAGAAAGCTCTTTTTTTTCAGGTAGGAAATGTTTGCGCCGAGTTGATTGAGGGCTTTTACGAGATCCTGTATGGGACGGCGGCGCATGGCGGGAGCACCATCTAGTATAATTTTTTTGTTCATCAATGTGGCTGCAGCACACAGAAAACGGCAGGCTGTTCCGGAATTTCCGACATCTATATGCTCAATGTTTTGACTGATATTCTTCAGGGCGAGCTGCATGATCTGTACATCGCCGCTCTCCGGGAGGTTGGTTATCTTGGTGTTGATCCCGCTGAGCGCCCGAAGAATGAGGGCGCGATTGGCCAGACTCTTTGAGCCTGGTGGATTATACGAGAACGGTCTGGATGTCTTTGAGGCTGATATCATATGCTTGTGCAGAGCCAATGGAGGTAGGAAGATAGAGGTGGATCGTATCATTTTTTCTTTTTTTATCGTGCAAAATTCCTGCATGTAATTTTTTCATAGATACCTTTTTTACCTTTTCTGTAAGCGCAAAATCATTGAATATTTTTTGTATTCGATCTACCTCACTTTTTTGAATAGTTTTTTTGTTCAATGCAATCTGATTTTCATACCCTATTCCAAGGGCAACGGCTTTTCCGTGTTCAATTGTGTAGTTTGATGCTCTCTCGATGGCGTGTCCAATCGTGTGGCCATAATTCAAAATATGACGTGAGCCAGTGTCTTTTTCGTCGTTTTCGACAATTTCACTCTTTATTTCTCCGCACCTGGTGATGATTTTTTTAAGAGTGAGTATCTCTTTTTTGAGAATTTTTTCCCTATTCTGTTCAATAAAATTGAACATCTTTTTATCCTTTATGATAGCCATTTTTATAGCTTCCGCCATTCCATTTTTTATCTCTTTTAATGGTAGGCTTTTGAGATACTTTGGTTGAATGATAACCGCGTGGGGTTGATATATGGTTCCGAGTATATTTTTTCCATCCTCCGTATCTACTCCATTCTTTCCTCCAATACTGGCATCGCACATGGCGAGGAGCGTGGTTGGGATGTTGATGAATGTGACCCCTCGCATGTAGAGTGAGGCGAGTAGCCCGGTGATATCGCCAATGACACCACCGCCAAAGGCGACGAGCGTATCGCTCTTCGAGAAGTTTTTTTTACTGAGCATCGAGGTGAGCTTCTCGATTGTTTTCAGGCTCTTGCTCTTTTCGCCGGCTCGTACGACACAGAGAAAACTATTTGGATAGAGCTCGGAAAGCTCTTTTTTATAGATTTTTGCGAGGTTATCATCGGTGATAATGGCGTACTGTTTCATATCTTTAGGTTCGGTCAACGGCACTTGCTACTCGACGTATATCACGAACGACCTCTCGAAACTCTTCGGGAAGTAGCGCCTGCTCGCTGTCGCAGAGTGCCGCCTCTGGCTGTGGATGAACATCAATCATCACTCCATCGGCCCCAGCGGCTACTGCCGCCTTCGACATTGAGGCAATCAGTGATCGTTTGCCGGTTGCGTGGCTCGGGTCCACAATAATAGGCAAGTGAGAAAGTTCTTTTACGAGCGGAATCGTTGCGAGCGCGAGGGTATTTCGCGTTTCTGTTTCAAAGGTTCGAATGCCGCGTTCACAGAGAATAACCTGCGAGTTTCCCTGGGATAGAATGTGCTCGGCAGCGAAGAGAAGATCTTGAACGGTTGCGGCCATACCACGTTTCAGGAGTATAGGTTTTTTGCTTTTTCCTAATTCTTTCAGGAGAGCGACATTCTGCATATTTCGTGCCCCAACCTGAATAATATCCGCGTACTGCTCGATGAGCTCGATATCGCGTGGATCCAGTACTTCGGTAATGGTTGGAAGTCCCACCTCTTTTCCTACCTTCGCCAAAATCTCGAGTCCTTTTTTACCGAGCCCCTCAAAGGAGTACGGATTGGCTCGTGGCTTATATGCTCCACCTCGAAGAATATTTGCGCCGTACTTTTGTACAGCGCGCGCACATGTGAGCATTTGCTCTTCGCTTTCAATCGCACAAGGACCGGCGATAATTATTACTTCATGACCGCCAATGCGGACATCATTGACAACTATCTCGGTATTTTTTTTGTGCGCTTCGCGACGGTAATGAAGGATCATGGTGAGATCCTAGCACTGAATCTCAACGTGTCGCAACATCACCAAAGTTCGAGCTCTGAATCATCTCCCATAGTATAAAGGGGGTTAAGGAAGTCACTCAGTGAGGACTCATATTGTAATCCCTAAGCCAGAAATTGTCTATTGCCGGATAGGGTTTTGTGTTTTGTTTGGCTTACGGTACTATACGGTCAAAGCTATGTTTTTTCTATGCTCATCGACACCCACTGCCATCTCATGGAGCCCCATTTTAAAGCTGATTTAGCCTCGGTTATCGAGCGGTCAGCTTTGGCGGGAGTTTTGAAGCTGGTAAATATTGGGTGCCATTTGGAGGCCTCGCGGGACTCGGACCGGATGTGTCGGGAGGTTCGCGATGGTGGGTTACCTCAGATTTTTGGTTCCCAGGGGATTCATCCGCACGACTCAAATCAGACGACCGATGAGGTGATGGCCGAGTTTCTTCGAGTGATTCGCGAAAATTCGCGGATCGTCGTAGTAGGGGAGACAGGACTCGATTATTTTTATATGAAGCAGCCGAAAGAGGTGCAAGTTGCTTCGTTACGCAAACATATGCAGTTAGCACAGGAAGTTAATCTTCCGGTTTCGATTCATTGCCGTGACGCTGCCGAGTCGTTCGAGGCTCGAGAAGATATGCTGAGGATGCTCAGTGAGTTTCCTCGAGTGCGATGCGTCATGCACTGCTTCTCTCAGGATCGTGCGTATGCTGAGGAAGTTCTGGCTATGTCTGCTGGCCATATTCTTTCGTTTAGCGGAACGGTGACCTATCTGAGTGCCGACGAGGTTCGACAGGTGGCGGTCATGGTTCCTTCGGATCGCGTGGTGGTTGAGACGGACTGTCCCTACCTGACTCCTCAGGTGTTCCGTGGTAAAAGAAATGAACCTGCCTTTGTCGTTGAGACCGCAAAGGTCATGGCTGCGTTACGAGGTGAGTCATTTGAGAAGTTTTCTGAAATCTCGAGCGCGAATGCGGAGAGGTTTTTTGGGATCTAGGGTTCCTCAAACTTATTTTTCCATGTTTTTCACGTGGAAAATGTTTTGTAATGTTGGTTTCTGCCCGGGCAAACCTATTGCATCATATTTTAAATTATTTGCAACGCTTACCCGGTTTACGAATAACATCTCGATGTTTAAAATTAAGATTCTGTAGCTGTTTACTAGTGGCAACTTTTCAATAAAGATTTTTGTGGATTTATTTCACCTGGCTCCCAATCGCCTGTGCAATTTTTTTGTACAGTGATGGTGAAATCAGCTTGGAGAAGCCGAGTTTCTTCGCCTCTTTTTCGCGTTTTTCGAGTTGGGTGACGTTGCGGATTTCGCCGGAGAGGCCCATCTCTCCGATCGCGACGGCGCTTGAGTCGAGGGGTTTTTTTCGGTAGGCGGAGGCGATGGCGAGGGCAACGGCGAGGTCGGCGGCGGGTTCTTCGATGCGCATGCCACCGACGACGTTGACGAAGACGTCCTGGTTGGTGAGATTGAGATGAGCGTGTTCCTGGAGGACCGCAATAATCATTTGGAGACGATTCAGATCATATCCATTGCTTGATCGTTTTGGATACCCGAAGTTGGTGACAGAAGTAAGTGCCTGGATTTCGATAATGAATGGTCGCGTGCCCTCGATGGTACAGGTCAGGCATGAGCCGATGGCATCTGGGGCTCGTCCTTCGAGGAAAAGTTCTGACGGGTTGGTGACTTCGATGAGACCTTTTTCTTCCATGGTGAAAACTGCCACTTCATTCGTGGAGCCGAAGCGATTTTTCGTACTGCGAAGGAGTCTCAGATTGTGGTAGCGATCGCCCTCGATGTAGAGAACCGTGTCGACGAGATGTTCGAGAGTTCGAGGACCGGCCAGGGTGCCTTCTTTGGTGACGTGACCAATGAGAAGAATTGGCTTATTCCACAGTTTTGCGGCGTGCATCAGGGCTTCGGCGCAGAGTTTGACCTGGGTGACGGAGCCGGAGCTACCTGGAAGTTCATCGGAGGACATGACTTGAATCGAGTCGACCACGATGAAATCTGGTTTGTGCTGTTCGATGAGATTGAGAATGGTTTCGAGATTGCTTTCGGTGATGACGCTCATGCTGGCCGAGGTGATACTGAGTCGCTTTGCTCGAATCGCGATCTGCTCGACCGACTCTTCTCCTGAAATATAGAGCACGTTTTTCCCTTGCCCAGCGATGTTGCCACAGATTTGGAGCGTAAGGGTTGATTTGCCGATACCTGGCTCGCCAGAGAGAAGCAGGAGGCTTCCTTCGACGATACCTCCGCCGAGGAGCACGTCGAGCTCACTCATCTTTGTGGAGAGTCGCTCTTTTGGATTGGGGAAAGAGGAGAGGAGCGTTGGTTTCGATGATGGGAGATTTTTCTGAATTCGGTTTGCCGGTTTCTTTCCTTCCTGCTCAGGTTTTCCGACGTTTACGACGTCCTCGATGAAACTGTTCCAGGACTGACACTCGGGACATTTTCCCAGCCACTTTGGAGTTTCGTACTGACAACCCTGACAGATGTAGACAGTTTTGAGTTTCATATTTGAGCGGACATTAGATATGGAGAACGTCACGATACACCTCTTCGGTTTTCTTGACCATACTCTTTACGTCAAATGTATCCTTAACATCTTTCTGATTTTTTTCTGACATTTCCTGGCATAGCTCGGGTGTTGCAAGTAGTTTTTGTAGTGCTGCAACGATGGCCTCATCGCTTTGATCTGGTATGAGTAAGCCATTTTTTTGATGCTCGATAATTTCAGGAACGCCACCATTTTGTGTTGCGATAATCGGAAGTCCCGCCATCATTGCCTCCAGCAATACGAGCCCAAAGGCTTCGTTGAGACTTGGGAGAATGAATATATCGCTACTCTTGAGAATCTGCGGGATATCGTGTCGGCGACCGAGGAGTAGCACGTACTCTTCGAGCTGATAGCTTCGTATAAAGTGTTGGTATGTTTCCATCTCCTGGCCACTTCCAACGATGATGATTTTGATATTTTCTCTCTTTTTAGCGAGGTTCTCTGCGGCATACAAAAGATAATGAATGCCCTTTCGTGGATGCAGTTCAGCGACGCAGGTGATAATTGGCGTTGATCCATCCGTATGAAATACATCCTTTCTCATCTCTTCCCGATCACTTTTTGAAAACGATAGAAGTTGTGACTCGAACCAGGTGGTATCAATACCATTGTGAATCATGGTTATTCGATCTTCGAGAAATGGATAGAGGCCACATAGGAGCTCTTTATTTTTCTGAGAAACCGTAATGGTTTTACTCACTCCCTGGATAAGTTTGCTCTTCAGCCAGCCCTTTACGGCAGGCAAGGGGAATGGGTCGTGCTCGGTGATGATGAATGGGATTCTTGTTTTTTTTGCGGCGAGTATTCCATATCGTCCACTTGCTGGATTCCAGAGATGAATGTGCAGCACATCAATATCTTCGTTTTTGAGTATTTTTACCAGTTCGGTGTAGTGCCGTGGATCGTGTTTGTGTGTGGCTCGGAGTCGATATACTTTTATCCCTAGGCCCTCAATTTTTTGACACCAGCTGTCGAGATCGGGATGGCTCGAGCAGGCAAGTTGGAGCTCGGCCGATTCGTGATCGTAGAACTTCAACAGGTTGAGCATGTGATTTTCGGCTCCACCAAGCTGAACAGTGTCGGTATACAGAAGAATTTTTGGCTTTCGTTTTCCCATCATTTTTTATGATAGTTCAGAAGAGCTTGAAACAAAAGCAAGAAAATGCTACTTTTTGTGCGCTTTGAAATTTTTATGGGTCCGTAGCTCAGTCGGTAGAGCAGTTGCCTCTTAAGCAATTGGTCGCGCGTTCGAATCGCGCCGGGCCCACCATACATGAATCAGCAGATTCATCCTTGGGACACGAACGAAGTGAGTGTCCCGATTTTATCGTTCCCGTATTTTTATTTGTATGTATAATACAACCGTTCATAACTCGCCGGGGTGGTGAAATGGTATACACGAGAGACTTAAAATCTCTTATCCGCAAGGATGTGTGGGTTCGAGTCCCACCCTCGGCACCACAGAAAATTCAATGAAAACTTCCCTATGAGTTTTTTTAACCGCTGGCTTCAGCAAAGGCGAGAGAGGAAATTGCATAAAAAATCTTTGAATGCACTTTTTGAGAAACTTTCTGATACTCGGTATCTTCCTGCGCGCGCAGAGCTGGAGGTGTTTTTTTCTGAGCCGGAGTATTGGATGCGGTTGCTGACGCTGCGTCCAGGGGAGCTGGTTTATGAGTTCTGGAATCGAGAAGTTGTTCGGGAGTTGGCGATGTATTTGATGGAACGAGGATATCGAAATATTGTAGAAGTTGGGGCAGGTGATGGTCGACTCTCGTATTTTTTGAGGCCGTATCTTTCGACCGATGTGACGATGGTTGCTACGGATACTGATGGTGGTTTTGGGTATCATGGCTTGTTTCCCGTTGAAAAAATGAGGGCTCGAGAGGCGATTTTAGCGTATCATCCTGATGCGGTTATTGCTTCTTGGATGCCGAAAAATCAGGATTGGACACAGGATTTTCGAAATGAATTATCCGTTCAGGAATACATTTTAATTGGACCAGCTGAGCATATGCATGAAAACCATGAGGGTTTTTCCCAGACGGAACTTTCTGACATTACTTCTTTGCTTGTTTCACGAATGACACCGACTGGCGAACATCTCTCCAGGGCTATTTCATTTCGCCGCATTGATACTTAGTCTTTGTGGTAATTGGTTTTTGGATCTTGAAAAAATAACTTACCCCAAAAACTTTCTTAGTCGTGGGAACTTTGAACAGATAGGTAGATTCGAGCACCAGATTTCCAAGCCATACGCACGTCCTGCTCGAACGGCGCCGAGGTAGATCATGACGAGGGCGTAGATGATGTGTTGATCGACGATGAAGCTTTGAGGATTTGGGTAGGGGAATGGGAGGGCGCTGTAATACAGGGCCATGAGAATTGCGCCGAGTGTGGTTGAGAGACGAATGACAATTCCGAGAATGAGTGAGATGCCAAGGAGGAGTTGTCCCCATTCATTCATAAAATCAATAACTGAGAGGACACTAGGTTGTGTCATCCAGCTGAAAAATCCGGTAAACATTTTGGCGCCCTGAAGATACTTCAAGGAGGTCCACTCTGGATTGAGAATTTTTGTTATGCCTGAATAGAAGAAAAGCCATCCTAATGATACTCGTAGAAGAAACAGTGATACTTTTTCTGATCGTGTCATGCTGAGTGAGGTAAAAATATATATAAAGTAACCTATAAATGCATCTTAGTCGTACCTCTCGAAGTGGACATCTTCTTTTGGCATGCCCATTTTTTCACAGAGAGCTGCGGTGTCGAGGACCATGTTTCCTACTCCGCAGATATAGACCTGTGTGTTTTCTGGCTGGAAGAGATTGTGCTCGATCCATTCGGTGACGCGGCCTTTTTCGCCTGGCCACGACTCCTCAGGTCGCGAGAGGGTGATCGCGTAGGTGAAGTTTGGATATTTTTCTGCAATACTCTCCAGGAGTTCGGTATAGAAAATATCTTGCTCGTAGCGGAAACCCCAGAGCAGGTGAATAGGGCGTGTATTGCCTTTTTCGAGCTGATCTTCGATCATACAGATGAGAGGCGTGATGCCGGTTCCTGTGGCGATGAAGATGGTATTTTTTTCTGATGTTTCGTTGAATTTGAACATGCCAAGAGGCCCCATCATTTTCACGGGGGTGCCCTCGGCGATCGTGGTGAGCCATGGAGTGGCGCGTCCGGTTGGAATGAGCTTGATGCAGGTCTTGATCACCGTTTTCTCTGCAGGAGGCGACATAATTGAGTAGGAGCGGAAGAGGATTTTTGGATTTCCATCTTCGACGCGAATATTTACAAACTGCCCGGCACGAAACGAAAGTTCCGCAGGATTTACGAGTTTGAAGTGGAGTTCATAGATGTCATCGAGGAGATGGATTCGTTTTTCAAGAATGGATTCGATCGAAACAGCTGGCATGAGAAATGTTATTTTATGGAAAAGGATCGGACAATCGCATCGGCCTCTTTTTGGACATCTGGATCTTCGCTATTCGCGTAGGCCCCGGTGATAACGTAGGCGGTTCGATCGTTGACGAAGTACGCTTGGGAAAAGGTCAAAAGAGGGTCAGTGGTTGTTCGTTTTCCCTCAAACTTTACGAGAACGATGCGCTGTTTATTTCCTTTGATCGTCGTGTCGAACTCCTCGCGATTTTTTTCGACGTAGTTCTGAAGTGTATTTTTCTGGTTTGCGATCACAATTTTTCCGTAGTCGAGTGGGCTGAGTGTTTGACTCAGATTATTTTTTATAATGTTCACGTTCGTGAGAAAAATTTCATTTTTTCGATTGGCCTGAAAGACGACCTCGGCATTTTTTGGAACGTCGCTCGTGAATTCACTTTTTTTCACGATATTCCACGCCTTCGGAAGGGTGACGGAGTACTCATCGGTTCCGAGCGTCTGCATGACGGACTGTTCAACTCCCGTACCGCCAGCTGGCTCATTTCCACCCCCTCCTATTGAGCATGCACTTGAAAGTACGATCGTGGCCCCAAGAAATGTGAGGAGTATTTTTTTCATATTGAGAGGTGAAGAGAGGAAGTGAGGAAGTACACTGGCATTGTAGAGCTTGCCATCTATGGCCGCAAGACGTAAGATACCGCTACTATGAAAATTGGTATTTTGTCATATTATCCAGGGAATAAGCGCCCAAGCATTGAAGAAACACGGCTTCTTAAGTCGGCTCGTGAGATGGGTCACAAGGCGCGCATTATTCGCGTATCAAATTGCCAACTTGTTTTTGATGGCGTGATGCCCTATGTCCTTCTCGATGAAAAAAAGTTTCCACATTTTGATCTCGTGATACCTCGTGTCCATGTTTTGAAGTCTGTTGATCTTCACACCTCGATTCTCCATCAGCTCGAGCTCATGGGTATTCCGACGGTCAACTCTGCTGTCTCGATCAGCCATGCAAAAAATAAACTCTATACGATGCAGATTTTGAGTCACCACTCTATCGCGATTCCGCGAACCATGGTGATCCGAAGTCAAAAGTATCTTGATGGCGCGATTAAAGATGTCGGTGGATTTCCGGTTATCGTGAAGACGCCGTTTGGATCATATGGAAGCGGTGTCGTCATTGCTGAGAGTAAGCGCTCGCTGGTTTCGGCACTTGATGCCCTGTGGAGTGCCTACAATATTAATATTGTTCTCATCCAGCAGTATATCCGTGAGTCAAAGGGGCGTGATATTCGTGTGTTTGTGACCGGTGGAAAGGTGGTTGCGACGATGATGCGCGCGGCGTCACGTGGTGAGTTTCGCTCGAATATTGAACTCGGTGGTAATGGCGAGCCGGTTGAGATTACTCCGGAAGAGGCTGATCTTGCGATTCGTGCGACCGAAATTCTCGGACTTGAGGTGAGTGGCGTGGATCTGGTTCGCTCTAAGCGTGGACCCTTAATTCTTGAGGTGAATGCGAATCCTGGTTTCAAAAAGCTCGAGGAGGTAACGGGTGTTAACGTCGCTCGAGCTATTATTGAGTACGCGGTTTCAAAGGTTGAAAAGCAGCAGCCGACTACTTCTTCCCTTTCTTTGACTCGATAATATGGTCGATGAGGCCATACTCTTTTGCCTGCTCTGATGTCATGAAGTTATCTCGATCGGTATCTTTTTCGATGACACTAATCGGCTGACCGGTGTGGTGTGCGAGGATGCCGTTGAGACGATCCTTGGTGCGTATAATATGATCGGCATGAATTCGGATGTCGCTTGCCTGGCCCTCCGTGCCTCCGAGAGGTTGATGAATCATCACCTCGGCGTTTGGAAGTGCGAAGCGTTTTCCGTGAGTTCCACCTGAAAGCATAATTGAGCCCATAGATGCGGCAAGACCGACACAGACCGTCTGAACATCTGGCGAAATGGCCTGCATCGTATCATAAATGGCAAGACCAGCCGTCACGTGACCGCCGGGACTCTGAATATAGAGCGTGATGTCTTTTTTTGGATTTTCTTTTTCGAGATAGAGGAGCTGCGCAATGATCGTATTGGCAACGGCGTCATCAATCGCGGTTCCAAGAAATACAATACGCTCCTTTAATAGGAGTGAGTAAATATCATACGCTCGCTCTCCGTCGCTACTTTTTTGAATAACGGTCGGTACGAGAATATTGGAAATACTTGCAAACATGCGTGGATCGAATGCCATAAAATAGGGTGAGTAAAATAGAAACAATGTATCACCCTTTATTGTATCAGTTCTTTTTCATCTGCTCAAAGAGAATTCGTCCGAGACGAACAATGGTTGCTCCTTCTTCAATCGCTATCTCATAATCATCGCTCATTCCCATCGAGAGATAGGGGAGTGAGACCTGATATTTTTTTTCCATCGCATCCCGGAACTCTCGCATCCTTTTATAGACGCTTCGATTTTCTTCCGGATTATCAGTGAGTGGTGGTATGGTCATGAATCCCTGTACCACTGCTGCCTGCTTTGTGAGAACCCACGGAAAGATCTCGTCAATCTCTTCATATGAAAATCCGTGTTCTTTTGTACCATCCGTCCGCACCTGAAGTAATATATGTTGAATCTTGCTCTTTGAGTTTGCCGTTGTATCAAGGGCGCTGATGAGGTCGGTAGAGTCCACGCTATGGATGAGATCTATCTCGGATTGAAGTAGTTTTGGAACTTTATTTGATTGAAGGTGCCCGATGAAATGGTGGCGGCAGTTGGAGGGGAGGATTTTGTGGAGTTTGTGGAATTGCTGCGCGGTACTCCATCCGAGCGTCGTAAACCCATCCCTTATCAGGTTTTCGATTTGCTCGGATGTGGCGTATTTCACGGCTGCTACGCAGAGAACTTGCTCGGGGATGATGGTGTTTTGTAGCTTCATGCAGGGGTATTTTACTCTTTTAATGAAACTTTGAAAATGTCCTTGACTCGGTTCAAGCATTTGAATACAATGCCTCTGCTCTTGAAGCTTATTTAGCTTTAAGGGAATAAAGTTTTTTCGCGTCCTTTAACATTCAGATGTAGTAGAGAAACTAGGTAGCTCAAAAAACAAAACTCTGGTCCCCATATTTATATGGATCCCGAGTCTAAACTAATTTTATTTTGGAGAGTTTGATCCTGGCTCAGGATTAACGCTGGCGGTGTGTCTAATACATGCAAGTCGAACGGCTCGCAAGAGCAGTGGCAAACGGGTGAGTAACACGTTGGTACATGCCCCGAAGTGAGGGATACCCCGTAGAAATACGGGTTAATACCGCATATGATCGCAAGATTAAAGCAGCAATGCGCTTCGGGAATGGCCTGCGTCCTATCAGCTAGTTGGTGAGGTAATGGCTCACCAAGGCTATGACGGGTAACTGGTCTGAGAGGATGATCAGTCACAGGGAAACTGAGACACGGTTCCCACTCCTACGGGAGGCAGCAGTAAGGAATCTTTCGCAATGGGGGAAACCCTGACGAAGCGACACCGCGTGAACGATGA
>CALQZC010000020.1 GCA_943349045.1 Candidatus Peribacteria bacterium | reverse complement strand
TGTTTCATAGACGTAATTGTCGACGACCGTGAAGGCGAGCTCAGGCTTTTCCGTAGGAAGAACGGCCTTTTCTGAGAAAACAACACGAACCTGATTTTTATTCAGGCTCTCAGCCTTTTTCAGGGTAGGAGCGGTTGTATCTGGACCATCGGCCTTTGCCGCATCTGTCTTCGCCGCGACAGCTGTCGTCGTATCTTTCTTCACAACATTAGATGTCTGCGCAACGACACCACCCATCGGTACCGCAGAAACGTACGGGCTGTAACTTTCACTTTCATTCGTCGATGTATCGACCGCGGTAACCGCAACGAAATACTTCGTTCCGTTCGTCAGTCCTTTCAAGGTATACGTCGTCACATTTCCCGCATCGACACTCTTCTCGTATTTATTGGTATTTTTGCTCGTCACCTCTTTCGCTCCATAATAAACCTTATAACTCTTGACCTGCACATCATCGGTCGCAGCTTCCCACGTGAGTGCCACCGAGGCATCACCAGAAACCACCGTGAGTTTTTCAACATCACTTGGAGCTGTTTTGTCCTTTACGGGAACCGCAGCAGTAGCGATAGTCGTGAGACTCGCAACGAGAGCAACACTGACAACAGAGCCAATAAAAGTTTTGAAGAATCGAGTCATACGTGTTTGTTTTAGATTATTTTGTTTTTTTAACTTTCTCACCATTATAGCAAAAATAGGTCCAAATGTCAAAACATCCTCTTTGGGCAACTTCCCAAGTACTACTCCACCACAAGTACCCTGGTTGTACAAAGCCATCGGTTCTGATAGAGTAAGCCCAATATGAAGCTAAGAATCACCCCGGCCATCTCCCAGGAAGTTCCACGCCTGCTGCTCGGCATGGTTATTATCAAAAACGCGAACAATGCTCGCGGAAGTTCGGTGGTACCACAGCTCGTTCGTGGCGCGATCGCCTCCAAACAAAAGGAGCTTCAAAAACTTGCCCCAGCCATGCATGAGGGGGTAGAGCTCTGGAAAAAAATTGAAAAAGAGCCACACCTTCTCCAGATTCTGGAGACGATCGAAAAAGTTGACTACCTGACCTACGGAAATACCCTCGAGGATCTCGCATTTCACTTCTCGGTAAAGTACGAAGTTCCGATCGCCTGCTTTGACCTCGACGAGGTCTGCGGTGATATTGAGCTGACCCGAGCCGCCGGCGGTGAGCCATTTCGCCCACGTGCCTCGATCAAACTTGAACACGTACTTCCTCATGAAATTATCTACCGTGATCGCGCCGGCGCCGTCGCACGCGAATGGTCAAAGTATCTTTCCCAGCGAACCGCCCTCACCACCGACACACGAAACGCCGTTTGGATTATGGAAACCGTGGGTGATGTCACGCTGGAAAAAATGAAAGGCATGCTGAAGGAAATGGAAAAAACCCTCAAGACCTATGGCGGTGGCATGATTGAGATGGCGATTATTGGTGAAACGATTACCGAGATTGATCTCGGTGCTGCCGGAAAGACAGACCTCAATGATGCCGATTATAAGCCAGATCCACGCCGTCTCGCCTTTCACCAGAAACTCCTGGAAAATTTTGAAAGGTTAAAAAAAGAGAAAGGTGGCATCTCACTCGCCGTTATGAAAACGGAGCAAAAAAAGGAACTCCCCTCCCCGATTGAAGAAAAAGAAATCGCCGCACCCTCGGAAGAGAAGGAACTCCCCTCCCCACCCGAAGAAAAAATGCTTCCTCCGCCAGAGCCAGAGGAAAAAGAACTCCCAGCTCCCGTTCCCGAACCAAAAGTGCTTCCCCCACCATCAAAAACTGAGCTCTCGCTCATTGAAATGCTAACGAAGAAATTTATCAAGCGTCCTGAGCCGATGAAACGCGAGGAGCTCCCATTTCTTGGCGAACAGCTGAAAACGCTGGTGCAGCAGGCAGTAAAAAAGGCATTTCCAGAAGCCGGCACAGAAAATTTCGAGCCATTTGTCGAACAGGCGAAAGATGCTGAACATGGCGACTACGCGACCAATACCGCCATGGTACTTGGTAAGCAGTTGAAGAAAAATCCGAAAGATATCGCCGAACTTCTCATTGCCAGTATCGAAAAACCAGACTACCTCGAATCAGTCATGTTTGCGGCTCCAGGATTCATTAACTTCACGCTCAATGACGCATGGGTTTCGCAGGAACTCACGAAAATCATCGACAAAAAACCACCGTACATCAGGCCAGAAGTCGGTAACAAACAGACCGTGCTCGTCGAGTATTCCGCACCAAATATTGCCAAGCCTCTCGGGGTTCATCACCTCCTCTCGACCATTATCGGTCAGGCAATTTACAACATGTATGACTTCCTCGGATACAAGACTGTGGCGATCAATCACATCGGTGATTGGGGCACGCAGTTCGGAAAACTGACCGTCGCCTACAAGCTCTGGGGTGACAAGAAAAAAGTTGAAAAAGATCCAATCGAGGAGCTCCTCAAACTCTACGTTCAGTTCCATGATGAGGTCGAAAAAGACCAAGCCGAAGGCGCAGAACTCGAGCAGCAGGCTCGTGATGAGTTCAAAAAACTCGAAGACGGCGACAAAGAAAATACGAAAATCTGGCAGTGGTTTGTGGCGATGTCGCTCAAGGACGCACAAAAAACCTACGACGCACTCGGCGGTATTCACTTCGATAAAATTCAGGGTGAAAGTTTTTACAGCGACAAGATGGATGAAGTGCTTCGCGAAGGAAAAGAAAAAGAAATTTTTGAAGTTGGCGAAGAAGGCGCACTCGTCGTAAAATTTAAAGATGAAAAAGGAGAAGAGACGCTCACACCATTTCTCGTTCAGAAATCTGATGGCGCAACACTCTATGGGACACGTGATCTGGCTGCGGTAAAATACCGTCTCGGAAACTGGAACCCATTAAAAGTCGTGTACGTCGTCGACATGGCCCAGTCACTTCACTTCCAGCAGCTCTTTGAAACCGCAAAAAAACTTCAGTGGACCACTCCCGAAGATCCAGATCGGCTCACCCATGTAAGTTTCGGCCGCATGCGTTTCGAAGACGGAACAATGAGCACCAGAAAAGGAAATATCATTCGCCTCAACGAAGTGCTCATGGAGGCGGTCGACCGCGCAAAGGTGATCGTCGCGCAGAAGAGTCTTCATATCCCAGAAAAAAAACATCCTGAACTCGCACGCATCATCGGTATCGGTGCCGTGAAATACAATATTCTCTCACAAAACCGTTCAACGGACATCGTCTTCAGCTGGGACAAAATGCTCTCCCTCGATGGAAACAGTGCGCCATACCTTCAGTACACCTGCGCCCGTGCCAATAGTATCCTCAGCAAAGCTGCGACAGAAAAGCGGGGTGAGAAGCGCAAAGGTGGAGATAAACAATTTACGCTCTTTGACGCAATCGCCAGTAACGAACAGTCCGACGGGCCTGAAGCTGCTGCTCCAAAGAAAGAGTCAGAAAAACATCTTTCAGCTCAACTCGTCAAGTTCTCTGAGGTTGTCTACCGTGCAGCGGAAGAGTATCGTCCGAATGTCATCACGAATTACCTGTACGAGACTGCCAAATTATTCAACGCATTCTACCACGACGTCCCCGTGCTCCAAGCTGAATCCGAGTCGCTCCGCACCTCACGCTTACAGCTTACAGAAGCGACAAAAGTGATTATCAAAGAAGGTTTAGAACTGATTGGTATCGAAGTTCCAGAGGAAATGTAAGAGTACCTGTGCGCACTCCGCTCACAGCTCACGCCTCCTTCCAGCTTCAATGGCATCCTAAATTTGACGTGCAAATTTCAGAACCCTTGGTATAATCTCCTGGCAACCAAAAACGTGGAGAGATGGCCGAGCGGTTGAAGGCGATAGTCTTGAAAACTATTAGGCGCGCAAGCGTCTCCAGGGTTCGAATCCCTGTCTCTCCGCCAGTAGAAAAATACGAAGTATTTTTCCCGTTCCCTGTATTTGCGGAAGCTGAATTTGCTAAATTAACAAAAAAATGTTATAATAAGAACCAAAACTCCATCTCGCATCAATAAAAAAACCAAAGATGTTTCGTCACCATAAAAAGAAAAATCCATTTATCTATCATCTCGTCACCGGAATGGCGATGATTATACTCTGGAGAGGACTATGGGGTCTTTTTGATGTGTACCTTTTTCCGGAAAATCAGGTACTCAGTTATACTCTTTCAGTATTCATTGGTCTGGGAATTCTCTTTATCAACGACTGGTCCATCTCCGAGTTGAGCGATTAATTCACGCGACACGGATGCATCTTCCATCCGAACCTCTTCTATCGCATCGCAGATCATAGCCATTTTAGCATCACTCCAAAAGAGATGATTTCGGTACCCATCTGGGAGAAGTGTTTTCATACCGCCACTTTTGTGACCGATATCAGTAGGCAGACAAACAAGACGACCATTGAAACGGCCAGGGAGTATTTGTGCCGCATTTGGAACAACGTCATCACGAGCCGTTCCCTGAACAATAATAAGACGTTCAGTACCGAGCGTTTCAAGATGTTTAAGGGCTTCCCGAGCCAGGGCCGGACGCGCATGATAGTGAACAGCGCAGGTCCTGAGAGGGGGCAAGAGAAAGGGTGGCCGAACCTCGACATCAGGATGAAGTGGACCTTCAAGAAGAACGACACGAAAAATTCGCCGAAACTCCATACGCGTAGCAGCCAGGAGCGCCATAAAGGCACCATAGGATCGTCCAACGAGAATCGCATGCGATGTGCCAAATTCCCTTTCTATGGCATCGAGAGTGGTATCAATCATTCCCATGAGACGCTCAAGGGCAATATCAGGATGTTCGTTTGCAGAACTCCAGGGTGTCGGAGCAAGAGTGGTGATAAAGCGCGGCTGGACGATTTTTCGCACTGCCAATTCCATAGAGTCTTCTCCTCCATTCATCATAAGCCCTGCAATGTTAATAACATCTATTAGTTTCATGGAGCGGAAATATACTATACTACCGGCATGGAGGTCAAAATGGAATCATCATGGAAGAAGCATCTCATCGATGAGTTTGGAAAGGAGTACTTCCAGAAACTCACACAGTTTGTGAAAGATGAATACGTATCAAAAGTCATCTATCCCCCACCGAAGTTTATTTTTCGTGCCTTCGAGATGTGTCCATTCGGTAACGTAAAAGTCGTGATTCTTGGCCAGGACCCCTATCACGGAAAAGGTCAGGCAAATGGCTTGTGCTTCTCGGTAAGTGAGCACATTGCACTCCCGCCGTCTCTCAAGAATATTTGTAAAGAAATAGAGAGCGACCTGCAAATCACGACAGAGAAATCTGGAAATCTCGATCGCTGGGCGCAGCAGGGAGTACTTCTTTTGAATGCCACACTCACCGTCGAACACGGAAAGGCCGGCTCGCATCAAAAAAAAGGTTGGGAAGAGTTCACCGATCGTATCGTCGACCTCCTCTCGGAAAAAAAATCAAACCTCGTTTTCCTCCTCTGGGGGCGCTACGCCCAGGAAAAAGGAGCCCGAATTAACGCATCGAGACATCTCGTACTCAAAGCTGCCCACCCCTCACCTTTCTCAGCATATAGCGGTTTTTTCGGATGCAAGCACTTCAGTCAAGCAAACGAATACCTGGAAAAGCATGGTGAGAAGCCAGTAAAATGGCAGTAAGCCCCTGTTCCACACCCGCGCCTAGTCAGAAATTATAAAATCTGTAAAAATAATATCTACACATTTTATGATAAAACATTATCCTCCCGAAAAACTAAGACGTCGCTGAATCTGTGTTGATAGATCCCCAGGCTTATATGAAAGAGTGAAACCACTGGGCGCAAAATCATAATCAGGAATAGTCATCGGGTGATTAAGGGCAATCGGCGTGGTAATCGTCGACTCATTCGTTTCAAGAACGAGGCGCGACGGTTCATGCAGAACCACGCGGCTTCCGAGAAGGAGAGCGTATTTTCCGGGAGCTTTATTGTGCAGGGGGACATAGTGCTCAATGTGTGTAGGGGGATGGCGGGTATCCACCACCTTCACGGTAGGAACTTTCTGATCAAATGACTTAAGAGGAAGTTTCGTATGAAATCGTTTACTGTTTACGACATCCTCATATGGTTTCATATCAAAATCAATAGTGACCGCCTCCGGAATGAGCGCTCCATCTTCGCGAACCTGTGGCGCAAGATTACGAAAAATCTGAGCAAGATGCTCGCCACCAGTAAGTCCAACATTCATCGTCTCAGAAATAAGAAGATCAATAGGTTGTGTATGCTGATACTTAGTAGCGTCAGTATGGAGAACCTCAATGCGATCCTGGAAACCAAATTTCTGAACCATATCCCGAGCCATCGCAACCGCAACAGGATTGATTTCAAGACAGGTCACTCGAATATTCGGATCTTTAAATGCAGCCATCAAGGCGTAGAGTGGCAGCGGACCGCACCCTGCATCGACCATAGAAAGCTCATCGTGTCGCTTCTGGCGAAGATCATCAAGATGAAGATAAAGACCCTCAAGAAATTTATAGGTTCGGATAAAGTCATCAAAACAGTCGAGCGCTTCGAGGATAGTCAATCCTGATGCATGGGTATACTTCTGCTGTTCGACATATCGAGCTAGGTTAATACCGGATAGGAAGAAATGTTTGAGTTCGGTTACATGTTTTTTTGCCTGATCGCGACTCTGCTCGAGCGCCAAAAGATGATCAAAGGTATGAAATTCCAGCGGAAGTGCATCCCTCACTCTCGTCTGGAAACGCATCATATGAAGAAAGAGTTCCGTGTTGGTCGGATGAGTATCCAGGTGAATCGCCGTAAACCAAGGGTAATTCAAGGGCTCTCTAGTATCGCGCGCAGGATGAGGAGTTGGAGTTTTGAGCATGGGGAGTGCAGTGGGCAGTCAATAATAAAACAAATAAAGAAATATGTCAAATAAGTAAAGCTAAATAGCTTCAAAAGATCTGCCTACATCAAAGCTAACGCATCACTCCAAAGCGACGCAGCATAGGTCCGAGAAGAAAAAGAGGCAGTCCAATGACATTGTCATAATCGCCATCAATCTTGGTAATCATCTTCCCACCTTCGCCCTCAATAGAAAACGCACCGGAAATCTTCAGCGCATTTTTTTGATAGGCGAGGAGATCGACCTCCTGGGCATTCATCTTTTTTATGTGCAGCCGTGTGAGTGCATATTGCGCCTCTTCTTGGATAACTTCACCTTTACTATTCGTCTGAACCACCGCCACACCGCTATACACCCCAATCACCCGCCCGCTCATCGATCGGATTATTCGCTTCGCATCAGTAATCGAGGTCGGCTTTCCTATTTTCCCCCCATCACAAGTAATAAACGTATCCGCCCCAATGATCAGCGATGAAGGAAATTTTTTCGCCACATACCTCGCCTTCCCCAGCGCAAGAAACTGCGCCAGTCTCCACGAACTTTTGTAGGCGTTCATATCTTCATGATAGCCCGACACACACGTCTCAAACGTCACACTGAGTTTTTTCATGAGCTCACAGCGCGCCGTCGACTGAGTTGCGAGAATAATACGGGAAGCTTTTACTGGTGTAGGTTTCATGCGAAAAGATTTCATCCGGATCAGTATACCACAAAAAAGAGCGACTCCCTTTCGAGAATCGCTCCTTCATAGTTCAAGTGAACTTGGGATTACCAAAATGGTATTACCAAGAGCCGTGATCCTCACGCTGTTCGCGTGGTTGGAAACTTCGGCGTGGTCGATCGGTCCGTGGCTCCATAGGGCGAGCCTCGTTAACAATCAACTTTCGTCCTTCGTGTTCCTGATCGTGAAACATCTCGATTGCCTTAGCGGCATCCTCATCAGTTACCATTTCAACGAAGCCAAAGCCCTTTGAACGGCCTGACATTCGATCCATGATGATGATCGCAGTCTCAACATTACCAGCCTGTGCGAATAAATCGCGAAGGGTGTCCTGGGTAGCTGAGTATGGAAGATTTCCAACGTATAATTTCTTTGCCATAATAGTGAAAAAAAATTGGGAGAAATAAAAATGTAAGCCGACCTTTTCTTCTAGTACTTGAGTTTCTGGCCTGCAAACTCCTGTAGAAGAAGGTAAGCTAACGGCTAACGAAAACGTGTGACTAAAAGAATCTTACAGGGGAAGTGTGACGCGTGTAGGAAGAAAAGTCAATATATGGTACAGTGTCAGACGTATATTCAGCTTTAAAAATGCATCTATGGCCTCTTTATTTGGCTCTCCGTGGTTTACCGAAACACCCGATTCTCAGCGTTTTCCGACCCTAAAAGGCTCGACAAAATCAGATATTATTGTAATCGGCGGCGGCATCGTTGGGGTCATGGCCGCCTACCAGCTGGTTCGTAAAGGTATGAGTGTCGTGGTACTGGAAAAAAACCATATTGGAAGCGGTGATACTGGCTTCACCACCGGGTTTCTCACACGAGTTCCGGAGACGAGTCTTGCAGATACGAGTAGCCAGTATGGAAAGGAATTCTTGAAAAATGTCTTTACGGCTGGTCGCACAGCGCAAGAGTTGATATTTGAAACGATAAAAAAATATGAAATCGACTGCGACTTCATGGAGTGCAGTACCTATTATGGTACCTACGAAAAAAGTGCTGAAGCATTTCAAGCCGACTGGGAAGCGGCTCGAGAAGCGGATGAGTGGGTAACTCAAGAAGCCAAATCGCCATTCGTCGAGGGTATGAAATTTGCACATGAAGGAAAATTTCACGTACGAAAATTTCTCTTCGGGCTCATCGCTGCACTGAAAAAGGAGTACGGAGAAAAGTTTCGCGTCTTCGAGCTGAGCGAGGCAATCGATATTGATATAGGGAATTCAGTGATAGTGAAAACCCAGGAAGGCATGGTAGAAGCGAATAAAATCGTCACCGCAACGGGCTATCCGCTCTCAAAATTTTCCGAGTTACAGGGCATCGTCGAGCCAAAAATCACCTACGTAAACGCCGCAGAGTACGAACAGGATGCGCCACTATCAGAAGATCTTTTTTGGGACAACCTCGATCCCTATTTTTACTTTAGGCGAATCAATCACAACACCATAATCATTGGCGGATGCGATCGCAAAGTGTCAGCTACACAGAAAGATGATGTGCCAGAAAAAATATTAGAAACATTCACCAAGGAAAAATTACCGGGTGCACACGAGACTAACCTCCACTGGTCAGGAAATATTTTCATGAGTGAAGACGGACTTCCGTATGGCTTCGAGCATCCCCACTACGCGGGAAAAGTGTACACCATTGCCGGTTTAGGCGGTAACGGACTGGTATTTGGGACACTCATGGGTATGGTCGTTACGAATCTCATTACGGGAAAAAACGATGCAATGAATGAACTATTTGCGCTGAAACGAACCGGCACAATCATTAAAAAGCCAGAAAAAAAAATATCGACGACACTCGGAACGGGTGAAAAAAAGTTTATAAAAATTGCGAGGATGGAAGAATTCGCGAGTACGGGCATGATTTGTAAAACAGTTGAAAATCAAAAAATCGCACTCTTCAAGGTTGGAGAAAAAATCTACGCGATGAATAACTCCTGTTCACATGCAGGTGGTCCGCTCTGTGAAGGAGAGCTTGATGGAGCCATTATTAAGTGCCCACTACACGGAGCACGCTTCGACGTAACGACGGGTCAGGTCAAGGGACCTCCGGCAGTTCGTCCACAAAAAACATTCCCCGTTCGCGTAGAGGGAAGTGATATTTCTATTGAGTGTTCGGTATATGCGAGTGCAGCAACACAAGAAGCCACACAGACACCACCAGATGCTCCAAGTTTCAAAGCACTCGCCATATTTTCCTTTCTATCTCTGGTATTTTACGGCCTCCAGTTTGCGTACCAGTACTTGATTGGTGCGCCGCAGGATGCGGTTACATCCCTCGTGCGAGCATCAGGATTTGCTGGGGCGACCTACTTTGGTTTCGCACTCCTCTCGAGTTCTCTTTTTAAATTCAATCCTGCCTACTCTATCTACTGGCGGATCAGGCGATATCTCGGAGTTGGAGGTTGTATGTTTATCGTGATACACGTCCTCGTCGCTACGCACTTTTTTTTCAACTGGGATCCGTCGATGATCTACTTCTCGCTCAATCCGTTTGTGAATCCGGTTATATTTGGATCAATGGCCTTTCCACTCCTCTTTATAATGGCTGCCACATCAAGTGATTGGGCCGTCACCAAGCTTACTCCGATGGTATGGAAAAATGTTCATCGGGTTGTCTACTTCGCCTATCTCGCATCGATATTCCACTTCATCCAGATGAATCGTCCTGCCCTCGAAACCCCACCGGGTTATCTACTCCTCGGCACCACTGCCCTCGCGTTGCTCGGGCAGCTCTACTGGTTCATCCAGACCATCCGCAAGCGCGGACTCAATCGCCTCGGAACCTATATAGGACTGTTCGTGATCGCGCTCTATATTCTCTGCACCTACCTTCTCTTTACCGCCGCTCCGCAATAAAAATATGGGTATCACCTGCAAAATCATCAGATCAACACGCCGAAAAACACTCGCCCTCGAGGTCCATCGAGATGGAAGCGTGATTATTCGTGCGCCAATTTTCACCGTAAATGCGACCGTCCAGAAGTTCGTGAAAAAGATGTATCACTGGGTCATCAAGAAGCAAAAAATGTTTGCGACGCTTCCACCACTCCCACCATTACTCACTCAGCGCCAGTATCAGAAACTGAATCCGAAATTATTAGCTGCTACGAAAAAACGCGCACGAGACCTATTCACCTCCAGACTCAATGCATACGCTCGCGCACACAATATCGGCTACCGATCACTCAAGCTCTCGAGTGCCCGAACACGATGGGGCTCATGCAGCCTGAAAAAAAATATCAATCTCAACTGGCGTCTCGTCAATGCACCGCAAGAAGTTCTCGACTACGTCATTGTCCACGAGCTCTCGCACACAATCCATCACAATCACTCAAAGTACTTTTGGACGCACGTCGCCTCGATGATGCCAGATTACGCAACGCACAGAAAATGGCTGAAGAATAACGGAAGAACTCTCTACCATACGGTATGAACACATTCAACGCCCTCCTCAACGAGTACGTGACGAACCTTCAAAATTTCGAACTCGCCTTCACCGCGCTTATTTCAGTGATCGCCTTTCTCGAGTCTTTTGCACTCATTGGCTACATCATGCCGGGAACAATTCTCCTCTACGCCGGTGCCGTTATTGCGCTGAAGCAAGACCTCGTCCCTCACTTTATTATCGCCTCGACCGTTGCCGGACTTGTCGCCGACGCAATCAGCTTTTACCTTGGCCTAAAAGGAAACGCCTTCATTGCGAAGCATACGCAGCGGTACGAAAATCTTCATCAAAAAACGCACCAGTTTTTTCAGAAGTACGGTGCCCTCACCATTATTATTGGAAAAATTAGTGGCACGCTCCGACCGCTGACCGCGTTCGTCGCGGGAACCTCCCAGATGGAGATAAAAAAATACTTCACCCTCGCCATCATCGCTAACGTCATCACCTCAGCGCTCTATGTTATTATTGTGGCCAACTTCAAAAAATACATCGTCCCGATCACCGGTTCTCTCATCGCTATCGGTCCGTTATTCCTTTTTATCATCGGGGCCTTCTATATTCTCAAACAAAAAACCCGCCCTTCGAGCCACCCCGATCTTGCCCATCTACAAAAGAAATAGCAGCACCACGCCAAATAGAATGCGATACCACGCAAACCCCTTGAACGAGTGGGTTGAGATAAATTTCATGAACGTTTTGATCGCCACAATAGCACTCACAAACGCCACAATAAATCCTACACCGAATATCAGCGCATCATCGGCCACGACCGCCTCGCGACTCTTCCAGAGATCATAGATTGTCGCCGCAAACATCGTCGGAATCGCAAGAAAAAATGAGTATTCGGCTGCTGTCTTACGATCGAGACCCTTGAGCATGCCTCCCATAATCGTCGCACCTGATCGCGACACACCGGGAATGAGAGCCAGAATTTGCGCGATACCTATCCACAGCGCCTGACCAAAACTAACCCGCTCAAGCCCTGTCGCCGCATCTCGTTTTTTTAAAAAATATTCTATTCCCAGCATCACGATACCCCCACCAATGAGCGCAAGCGCCACAGTCTCAGGTGTAAAAAAATGACTCTTAATGTACGAGTGAAAGAAGAATCCGATCACCGCCGCCGGCAAAAAACTTACCAATACCTTCGTCCAGAACGCCATCCATCCTTTTGAGAAGTTCGAATCAGCAGATTCGTCCCTTTGGGGAAAAATCTTTTCCCGATACAGCCACACGACACTCAAAATCGCACCGAGTTGAATAAATACCTCAAAACTTTTCGCCCGATCACCCGTAAATCCAATCGCCTCCCCGACGACAATCAAATGCCCCGTCGATGATATCGGAAGAAACTCCGTGACACCTTCGATCACACCAAGTAAAGCTGCTTTGCCAAGCTCAAGAAGGGAAACATCCATGACTGCCAGCTTACCACACCAGCTAGACAACCCCAAAAGAATCCACTACAATCCCTCTGCTAAAGCATCAGCTAAAAGACACACACGGAGAGGTACCCAAGTGGCTGAAGGGGCGGGATTGCTAATCCTGTAGTAGGGTTTAGGCCCTAGCGAGAGTTCGAATCTCTCCCTCTCCGCCAACACAGCGCGCGAAGCGCAGCCGGTGCAGTAGCGAGTCCCGTGAGGGGCGCTGTTCCCCATCCCCGCTTCTCGTTTCCTCCGCTATTTCACCTTATACCCCAGCACCTGGTACGTCGCGAAATCAAGCGCACCGACGCCAGCCCACTTCCCAGTCAGGGCGGCTTTTACCGAAGCGAGATCTTCCCAGTCTTCTGGCATCTGATTGTCCATGATGTTCGTCGTTGGAGTCATGCCCTGTTGCACGAGGAAGTGTCCACTAGTATAGCCGCTCACATAGAAGCCAGCGGTTCCCATCTCTAAAATAAGGGGATTCAAAGTACCCGTGTCCTCTCCATTTTCATCCAACGTGTAATCGTCGAGCGCATATCGCAACACACTCGTCGTGCCATTCCCGTGATTGATCGAATATTTTCCGACACGATAAATATCATCATTGTCTCCATCAAACTGCAAATACTCAAGGGTCACCTGATCCTTTCCATCGGTATATGATTCATAATCCATCACTGGAAAATCGTCAGCCTTTGATTTTTTGAGGAGTTTTTTCTTGAAGTCGGCTATGTAGAACTTTTGACCTGAATGATCAGCTTTTTCCTGCGCCACAATCACATCATTCTCGCGAAGTATCCAGATTGGCTCAATCACCTGTGGTGACTCTTCATCAAAAACAGGCGGCACATTAATAGTAACGGATTTTCCCGGATTGGAAACCTCCCAAACACGAATTCGCTGTTTGAACTTACCTGCCGCAAACATGGCTTTTTCCGCGGTCATAAGATTCACAACGTCCTTAGATTTCACTGCACCTTTTTTGAAAAGTGTATCCGCCTTCGCGAGATCGGCTGCCTTGAGTTTTTCAACAGCCCCGACGTCATACACTCGCTCCAGCACCGCAAAGCGTCCACCTCGCGCCGCAGCTTCTCCAATTCGCACAACATGGGGATTCGCAAGAGAAGGTTTCGTGAAATCAACATCCGCCATCGTAAGAAGGGTGACCTCTTTTTCGATACCTGCCGCTTGGACAATATTGAAAAAAGCCAACATGGCAACGAGCACGAGCGGAATAAGTTTTTTCATAAAGGAGGGTAAGGAAAACGGTAACGCAAATATAGCATCACAGACGACATTTCTCTACCTGCTCCAGTATTTACCGAGGTGTAGCTAATCGCTCCTCAATCGCAAGTAATCGATTATACTTTGCTACGCGCTCACTTCGGCACAGTGATCCTGTTTTGATCACCGGGCAGTTCAACCCAACACACAGATCTGCAAGCGTCGTATCTTCCGTCTCACCACTTCGATGTGAAACAATTGGCTTCCATCCAACACTTTGTGTGAGCTTGATGGCCTCGATCGACTCCCAGATCGTACCGATCTGATTCATTTTAATGAGCACGCTATTCGCCGATTTTTTCTCGATGCCCGTTTTGATGCGGTCCACATTCGTGACAAATAAATCATCACCGACGATGGTAATCTTGTCGCCATATTTTTCCGTCATGATGGACCAGGCCTCCCAATCATCTTCAAAAAGCGGATCCTCAATTGACACAACTGGATATTTTTCAATCAACGTGCCATACCATGCAATGATATCATCAGCGCTCGCCATCCCATTTTCTCCCACCTTGCAGATATATTTTCCATCTTCATAGAAACTCGAAGCCGCCACATCCATCGCAATCTTCACACGATCGGTATCATATCCAGCTGCTGTAATCGCCTCGATCAACACCTCAATCGCCGCCTCATTATTGGCAAGATGCGGAGCAAATCCCCCCTCATCACCCACGCTCGTCACCATACCGCGATCAGCAAGAATTTTTTTCAAGGCATGGAAAATTTCTGCACCCGCTCGAAGTTTTTCTTTGAAACTCGCAATACCCGAAGGCATCACCATAAACTCCTGGACATCGAGTCCACTATCCGCGTGCTTTCCACCATTCACCACATTCATAATCGGCGTCGGCAAACCAAAAACCGTATTTCCGGCTACCCGGCCAAAATACTCATAGAGTTCGAGACCATCACGCTTCGCCATCGCCCGCGCAAACGCCATCGACACCCCAAGAATCGCATTGGCCCCGAGCCGGCCTTTATTTGGGGTTCCATCGAGCGCAATCAGCGCCTTATCGAGCGCCTCCTGCGAAGCCCATTCTTTCCCAACAATCGCACCAGTAATTTCTCCATTCACGTTATTCACGGCTGTAAGAACACCTTTTCCCAGGTATCGCGCCTTATCCCCATCCCGAAGCTCAACAGCCTCATGAATTCCCGTCGACGCACCACTTGGCACACACGCGGATGCGTGTGCTGTTCCCGTCCCCGTTCCCGTCCCCTCTACGCTCAGTTCAATTTCTACCTGTACCGTCGGATTCCCTCGCGAATCAAGAATTTCTCGTGCATGGAGCGATGTAATCGTGGCCATAAGGGTGAAGATAGGAAATATCAGGCGCATGATACAAAGGTTAGGAAAAAGAAACAATACTTCCAGTCATACTTTCCTACTTCACATTCCGTTCTTTATCCGCTACAATACCCCCAACATCCTCTAACTCATCACCATGAAATGTTTTGTGAAATGGACGTCACTCGTCCTCGTTCTCGTTGGAGCCCTCAACTGGGGTCTCGTCGGCGCTCTCGATTTCAATCTCGTTAACTGGCTTCTCGGAGCTTGGCCAATGGCCGAGAAAGTCGTCTACATCCTCGTAGGTGTCGCCGCTATCGTCTACGTCTGCGACATGTGCTTCTGCCCATGCAATAAGGATTGCAAGGATGGAAAAGATAGCAAAGAGGCTGGCTGCTGCGGTGGAAACGGAAAGTGCTAATTAGTACGTCTATTTAGGAATATTATTCTAAGGAAAGGGTAAAGATCGACGGTAACAATCTGCAGATTTTCGAAGAAAATCGAAGCCGTTACCGAGAGATAGACCCTTTTCTTAGATATTACTTCAACGCCTTCATCGCGGCATCCAGCTGTGGGTCAACCTTCTTTTTGATATCATTCTCGGTAATTTTCACCTCCTGATCAGGCATGATACCGACCTTATCAATCGACCTGCCCAAAGGCGTGAGCCACTTCGCGATCGTAATGCGTAAAGATGCATCATACTGCAAATCGTCCTCAATTTCCTGCACGCTTCCTTTTCCGTAGGTTTTCTCACCGATGACCGTTCCGCGTTTCAAATCCTGAATAGCGCCGGCAACAATTTCAGAGGCAGACGCTGACGATCCATTCACGAGAACGACGAGAGGAATCGCAGCCAGACGAGCAGAACCAGAGGTGTGTTTTTTCTGGTCATTTTTGACGTCTCGTTGCCGTATCGTCACTACCTCTTTCTTCCCGGAGATAAGCTCAGAGAGAACATCCACGGCTGTATCCAGATACCCACCGCCATTATTACGCAAATCGAGGACGATACCCTTTGGCTCCTTCAAAAGAATTTTCGAGATCGCCTCGGTCATCTCCATCATCGTGCTGTCCGTAAACTGGTGCAGGCCGATGTAAAAAATCCCACCCGGCTTCTCCTCAAACGTCACGCTATCCAGATGAATGGTATCTCGAATAATGGTGACCTCAAAAGGATCTCCCTTGTCCTTGCGAAAAATCAGTAACCGAACAGGCGTTCCCTTCTCCCCACGGATCTTGGTGATTGCTTGGTAGATAGTCAGATCAATCGCAACCTCGTCATTGATATTCAAAATAATATCACCACTTTTTAGTCCCATCTTCTCAGCCGGTGACCCCTTCAAAACGCTCATAATCGTAAGATTTTTATCTTTCACCGTCAGCTCAGCGCCAATACCCTGGAGCGTTCCACGTAAATTATTTTTGAACTCCTTCGACTCATTCGGATCCATGAAAACCGTATACGGATCATCAAGTGAAGCGACCATTCCGCGAATGGCTCCATAGATCATTTCTTGCGAATTTAGTACCTTTGGGTCGACGTAGTGGGTCTGGAGTCGATTCCATACATCCCAAAAAAGTCCAAGATCCGCCCCGCCTTTTGGCGCAGTAGGATCAAGAAATGAAGAAAAAACATTTTTTGTCTTATCGCTAGCATTCGGTGAACTATTCAACTTTCCAACCTGCAAACCAAACAGGAAAGAAAAAATAATAACTACCGGAATAAAGACACTCAGTGATCGTCGACTCATATGTGAACAGTATAATGCTTTCTTTTGAAAGACACCACCCTAGCAAACTTACGGCGCCTTTTGTGTCTTCATTTGCGGTGGATAACTCTGTATCTCGGAAAATTGTCCAGGCGTTACGGTCGTCTGCACCGTGAGGACTGGATGTTTCGTGTCGTACTTCACATTCGAGATCGGCTGCACCGTGAGCACGATCGTCACCGTCGGCTGATGAATATTCGTTTTCTGGCCAGTCCCCTCATTCGCCTCAGCAAACGCCTTGTGTGGATCTTCGACCGGCGCGATATAGAATTTGATATCCTTGATATCGATGCGTGATGGGGTGAAAGGAATATAATCTTTAAGATATGCATCGGCAATCAATGTTGCAGGTGGAGCCCCGAGATCCTTAGAAGAAGGATAAGAAATATCTTTTGACCCCTGAGGTGGTGTCGTAAAGTTAACAAAATCCTTAACAACCCCCTTACCAGTGCAGGCCGTCGTTGGACAGGTAAAAATTTTCCCAAGCGCTGTTTTCTCATCATCAGACTCAGTGGATACCATCGTCGCCTGGCTGAGAACATATGAAGGCCGCTCCTTTGTCGCATTTCCCCACTCAATCAACTCCGGTGCGATCATTGTTTTGCGGTTCGCATCGCCATTAATAAGGAAGAGTTGTTTCACGCAGGCATGGTACTTTGAGACCGTATAAAATGGTTGGAAGCCACCAAGCTGATCACCGCAAAAAACTCCAGCAGGCGGCGTCTGACCACTCGCATAAAACGCATTCGCACTCTCAGGGAAATTTCCCGTCGCCGGATTTCTTCCGGTGTTCGTGCAGAGTTTTTTATTATTACCCTTTGTCAGATCCGAGCAGTCCTCTGTGGGTTTATCTTTTGGATCGAGTTTTGTATAAAACGTACTCGCATAGTGGCCGAAGTTCATGCCAGGATTTCCGCCAATGACGAGCTGGTTATAGTACTCCTCGTAGTCGATCGTGTTCGAGGTAATTTGTCGCGTGAGCTGATCAAGAACAAACTGCGCATCATCATAGAGGAGATTTCGAGAGGTAATGCGCTGACGATCCCGGCTCATATTCACATAAATCGTCGTCGCAAGCACACCGATAATGGCAAAGATACTTGCAGCAATAAGCACTTCAATAAGGGTAAATCCACGAGTGATACGTATTCGAAATATCATGGGGTGCTAGTAGTTGATAAGGTGCGAAGAATATGACGATGAGTGCAGCTGGCCACTTGTTTTCCACGCGATCTCAACATCGATCTTGATCGCATCCGCGTGTAAGCCTTTCAGGGTTATTTTTCGGCAGAACATCGGAGTTTGATCTGATGGAACGACCGTATCGGTACTGTACATCACACCCTCATACTCATCCTTAACCTCGTGCCGGTAGACGGCATAGAAACTGTCGTTCGCAGGTTTGAACAGCTTACATCCATTGAAAATCACACCATCCTTGTCACCCGTAACCTTCTCGAGTTGGAATCCGAGATCCCCCGGTTTCGCCGTCACGAGGCCAAAATTTGCAATTTCATTCAGGTCCACCATTCGCTTAGGATTTTGCTTGGAGCAGTCCTTGTCCTGTAAAGAAATATCCCAACAACTTTTCTCGCCGAACCGAATCCAGTTCGTATTGCGCACCATTTTTAGATGTTCGAAGACTTCACGCGCGAGATACCTCGCTTGAAATTGTTTCTGAATATCCAAACTTGCACGGCTCGACTGAAGAATGAGAAATGTCGCAGCCGCACTCGTAGTTCCGAGCACAAAGAGTGCAATCAAGACCTCGAGGAGCGTTTCTCCCCGACGATGTTTTCGCCAGGCTATATGACAAAAATTATTCAGGAACGCCCACATTCGTGTAGAGAGTTAGGGATTTAGAAAGTGAACTTGCAGCGCATGGAGCATTATTTGCTGGTGTATCACAGATCGTGAGAATGAGGGCACTCGCAGCCAAATTTTTCTCATCGAGACCTACGGCACGGAAAATCCCAAATGGTGTCGTATATCGAAACTTATTTGGACCATCAAACTCACCTTTAGTTTTGGAAGACTCAATGCCTACCTTTGCAGGAACACAGTAGGAGTCGAGAATTTGATCAGGATTAACATTCCAATCGTCTTTAGTCGAATAAAAAAGAGCCATGCGTACAGATGTATTGACACATGCGCTATCGGGCATGAGCGAAACCCCGAAAGAAGCCGGAACACAGTTGCCGTTTGTTTCCGCAGGGCAGGCCTGTTTATTATTCACCTGCTTCCCATTCAGCGCATAATTTCTTGCGAGATCCAGAAATGTCACCAGTCGACTATACGTTTCATTCACGCGGGCGCTACGCTGTAAACTCACCATGCCGGAAAAAGATCCGACGGTTAGAATGGCCATGATGGTAACAACCAGGAGAACTTCAATAAGCGTGAAACCACGTGAGGAGGTGGACATGATGCCAGTGTAACAAAAATTT
>CALQZC010000019.1 GCA_943349045.1 Candidatus Peribacteria bacterium | reverse complement strand
GGGGGAGATTGAGATTATTCCCGTATCAGATGCCGACTACCGTCGTGGAGCCACGTCTCCAAAAGTAACAATCGTCGAGTACTCCGATCCAGAATGCCCATTCTGCAAGATGTTTCACGAATCACTCACAAAAATTATCGCAGAATTTCCAAATGATGTTCAGTGGGTCTACCGACAATTTCCGCTTGATATGCACAAAAAAGCTCACCGCGAGTCCGTGGCGATGGAGTGTGCGGGTGAGATTGCAGGACAGAATGGATTTTGGAAATACCTCGACCGACTCATGGAAATTACTCCAGCCAATGATGGACTCGATCCAAAAGAGCTCTACAAGATCGCCGACTTCGTGAAACTCGACAAGGCACGATTCGCCGAGTGTCTGGACTCAACAAAGTTTGATGCAAAAATCGTATCGCACATGGAGGATGCCGAGAGGAATGGTGGTAATGGAACGCCATTTAGCGTCATTATCGCTCCCGATGGAAAGAAGTACGCGCTCTCAGGGTATCTGGATGCCAAGGATTTATCACGAGCCATCAAGTCACTCTTAGAAAAAAAATAACAGGCAACGCTGCCCCCTCATGCTCTTCGATATTAGCTACATGACCGCACTGCTCGGGGGGCTCCTCACGCTCCTCCCGGCCTGCGGTCCTTTTATACTGCCCGCATTTTTCGCGCTCGCATGTAAGCAACGGACACAACTTGTTGCGTCGGTCTCGATATTTTTTCTTGGATTTCTCCTGGTCTTCATCCCACTTGGACTTGGCATCACCGCCCTCGTCCATTTTTTCATCACGAACACAGCGATAATTCACACAGTCGCAGGGCTTCTCCTGATAACGATTGGCTTGATGACATTCTGGAACATAAAGTTAAAGTTTCCATGGTTCTCGAAATTTTCACTCGCACCAAAGGGGAGTGACCCACTCAGCATATTGGTATTTGGAATGACGTTTGGAATCGTGACGGGTTCGTGCACCGCGCCGACCATCGGCGCGGTGCTCACCGTAGTCATCGCCGAAGGCGTTGGCCTCAAATCCCTCCTCCTCCTCCTCACCTACGCACTCGGCCTCATGCTTCCGCTCATCTTCCTCGCCATTTTTTATGATCGCATCCCGGAAAAAAAGAAGCAGTGGTTCTTTAGAAAAAAAATTCTTAACCGCCCCCTCACGAACGTCATCGCCGCCGCACTCTTCACGCTGATTGGCATTATCTATATGACACCAACCCTGCAATTAGGAATCCAGCACCTCTTTGACAGCATTGGGCTCACGAGCCTACTCACGACCGCGTACTTCGCGCTGAAGGCCACGACCCAGTCAGTATCACCGCTCACCCAAGCCATTTTCTTCACACTCCTCATTCTCGTTATCGTCCTTATAATTCGCTGGTCACAGAAAAAACGATAAGGTATCATCTGCCCAACTGACAAAAAACCCATGAAAAAAATTCCATCAACCATGTCAACCCAGCACCCAGACAACGCCAACCCGGCCTACTGGTGCAACAAAAGTTTCATCTCTACTACTGACGAGATCGAAGAGGCCTACATCGCCTTCAGTGAACTTGGCTGCGATGAATACATGTGGGACTGGGAAGGGAAATTCGTAGACGAAGCCGTCATCGACAAGCTCTACCGCCGCTATACGGACTACTTCGCGAAGCACCCACTCGGCAAAGACAAGTTTCTCACGTACCGTGTTCCAAACATCTGGGAAGAAAAAGGATATCGACTTGCGCGAGCCTTCATCAATATCATCACCTCAGCCGACCTCGCCTTTGAAATGGGAGCCAAAACCCCACCAATCATCGAAG
Organism: Candidatus Peribacteria bacterium; assembly: GCA_943349045.1. Taxonomy (GTDB): domain Bacteria; phylum Patescibacteriota; class Gracilibacteria; order UBA1369; family UBA12463; genus CALREA01. The sequence continues at coordinate 18,343 of CALQZC010000019.1, read as the reverse complement.
TTATTCTTCCAATGACCAAGTCCGCCGAGCAGATCATGCACACCGAAAAAACCTTCCGCAAAGTCGCCAAACTCAAAGAGGAAATTTTTGAAAACGAGGCCACAAAAAGTTTCAATCGTATCGACGTCATTCCCTTGATCGAGCAGGTCGAAGATCTTACCCGAGCTGATAAAATCATCGAGGACTATCTCAAGATGTACAAAAAAGAGTACGGCGCCTATCCGAAATACATGCGCCCATTCATCGCGCGCTCAGACCCAGCCCTCAACGCCGGTCTTGTCCCAGCCGTTCTTGCGAGTAAGGCCGCCATTTCCCACTACTACAAACTCGCCAAAAAATACAACGTCCCGATGTATCCAATTATCGGAACCGGCTCCTTGCCATTCCGCGGCGCCATCAATCCAGAAAACATCGAAGAGGCGATCAAGGAGTACGCCGGCATCCGCACGATCACACTCCAATCAGCGTTCAAGTATGATTATCCTCAGGAATCCGTGATGAAAGCGATCAAGTATATCGACAAAACGCTCCCAAAACTCAAACCTATCTCGCTCTCCGACAAAGAAATTGACGAGATTGAAAAGATTAACGCGATTTTCTCAAAACCGTACAAGGCAAGCATCGAAACCCTCGCGCCCCTGATCAACAAAATGGCGAAACATATTCCAGCCCGTCGCGAGCGCATGCAGCACATCGGCCTCTTCGGATACTCTCGTGGTATGGGAAAAGTCTCCCTCCCTCGTGCGATTACCTTCACCGGCGCCCTCTACTCCCTCGGTGTTCCACCAGAGCTCATCGGAACCGGCCGTGCCCTCCGTCAAGCGCAGAAACAGGGATACCTTCCAACCATCAAGCGCCTCTACGTGAACCTCGAACGCGACCTGCAGCACGCAGGCAAGTATCTCAACCGTGAAAATCTCCAAATGCTCACCAAAGAATACCCCGAGTTCAAAAATGTCATCAAGGACATCGCCGAAATCGAGTCCATCCTCGGCATCAAACTCGGCCCCTTCAAAGACCATCACTTCATCCACCGCAACCTCGTCTCCACCATCTTCTACAAAATGAATATGGGTGCCGACATCTCCGGCGACATCATCGAGGCCGCGAAAGTTCGTAAAAGTATTGGATAACCTTTCAACCCCATGCGCACCAAACTCACCAACCCAAAAACCCATCTGCTCCGCTACGGTATCCGCGAAATCGTTGAGACGATGCAGAAGCTCAAAGAGCTCGACCCGAGCATGAACTTCGTGATGGAAAATATTGGCGATCCAATTATGAAGAGCTGGCTCGTGCCGAAGTTTCTCAAAGAGACGATCATCGAAGAAATCCAGAAACCAGGCGACGCGGTCTTTGGCTATGCGCACTCCCGTGGCCTCATTGAAACCCGCAAGTGGGTCGTCGAGTACGCCAAGCGCTTCTCGCCAAAATCAGAGCTCAACTACGAAGATGTCCTTTTTACCAATGGTCTCGGAGCCTCAATTTCAGCATTCTATCAGATGCTTCCCGAGGGCGCGCGTATTATCCAGCCGACACCTTCGTACCCGACACACACCTCGTTCGAGTCCTTCACCGCGAACGCCGAGCCAATTCTCTACAAGCTCGATCCCGACAACAGCTGGCAGCCAGACATGGCCGATCTCGAAGCGCAAATTCAAGCCCATCCCGATGTCGCCGCGATTCTCATTATCAACCCAAATAATCCAACCGGCGCAATTTACTCCAAAGAAACGCTCGAAAAAATGGTAGAGCTCGCCGAAACCTACAAGCTCTTCATTATTTCTGATGAGGTCTATTTCCGCATGGTCTACAACGGCGCACAGTTCACCCAGATTACCGACATCGCCCACAACCGCGTACCGCTCGTCGTGATGCGTGGACTTTCCAAAGATATTCCTTGGCCAGGTGGCCGCTGTGGATGGATGGAGTTTCACAACGCCGACCTCGATCCAGAGTTTCGATCCTTCATCGAAGGCATCAAAAAGCGCATTCTGCTCGAGATCTGCGCTGGCACACTTCAACAAAAAATTCTCCCAAGTCTCTACGAACATCCAGAATTTGAAACCTGGAACAAGCAGTACAACAGTGAACTCGAAAAAAACGCCAACAATATTTATGAAATCCTCAGCCAGACCAAAGGCCTCAAAGTGAACAAAATTTACGGTGCCTTCTATATGATGCCTCTTTTTGAAAACGGCGTCCTCAACGAAAAACAGTCCCTCCCGATCACCAATCCAGCCGCCCGTGCCTTCATCGAATCCGAAGTGAACAAGTCCGGTTTCCCGCTCGACAAGCGCTTCTGCTATTATTTGCTCGCGGCCACCGGCATCTGCGTCGTCCCATCTTCGGGCTTTTTCTCACCATACCCAGGCTTCCGTCTCACCACCCTCGACCGCGATCCAGCCCGCGCCCGCGACACCTACGCCCGTCTCTCAGCCGCCGTTGAGCAGTACATTGCCTCAGTATAGAGACGATGGTTTATGATGCAAAGTTACTCCAGTATTACTGGGATAATACATTCTGAAACCGGCATTCAACGAACACGCCTCCAGTTCACGAAATTAATATCTGGATACTATTTCACCAGGCAATACCGTTGACAAACGCAACACTATTGCATTACAATACAGTCAGTACCTAAAGCAAAGCTCATATGAAAACCCGATTAATAGCTTCCATACTGGCTTCAGTAATACTGCTCTCAGCATGCGGAGCTGACAAAACATCAGACAAGCCATCAATCACCAGCTCAAAAATAACCGTCGTCACCACCCTCTCGATCTTTCAGGAGATAACGAAGAAGATTGTACACACCACCCCAACTACTGTTGAATCTATTATCCCATCAGGTGCCGAACCGCACGACTTTGAGCCAACTCCGCAGAACATTCTCGCATTAAAGGACGCAGACCTCTTTATATATAACGGCCTCACATCCATCGAGCCATGGCTCACGAAGACGCTTTCATTTCTTCCAAGTACCGCGCAGCTCAACATCTCGAAAGTCGCAACACTCAGAGAAAATGACCCCCACTACTGGCTAGATCCGGAAAATGATATACGCGCCGTCGATGCGATTCAAAAAGCTCTATCAGAAAAAGATCCAGCGAACAAAGTGATGTACGAAAAAAACGCACAGAATCTCAAGACAGAACTCAGGTTGCTCGATATGACATATGCCACACAGCTGAAAACCTGTGAAATCCGCACCATCGTGACCGCGCACGACGCCTACAATTACCTCGCAAAGCGATACAACATCGAAATGCATGCGATTGCAGGACTTTCACCAGAGTCCGAGCCGGACGCAAAAACTATTGCAGCAATCATAAAACTCGTAAAAGAAAAACAGATACCGTATATACTCTTCGAAACCCTCGCATCTCCAAAGATTGCTGAAACAATTGCCGAGGAGGCAGGTGTCCAGACGCTCGTACTGAATCCGATTGAAGGGCTGACAGAAGAGGAAAAAGCAGCAGGAAAAAACTTCATGAGTCTCATGGAAGAAAATCTTACCGTGCTGAAAAAGGCCATGAAGTGTACCATGTAGTTATCAGCAAACCCCACTATGGAAATAATTACCGCCAAACATCTCAATTTTGCCTATGGAAATGATGAGGTCATTCGTGACCTCACCTTTAGTCTGAAGAAAGGGGACTACGTTGGAATTATCGGGCAGAACGGCTCGGGAAAATCGACGCTTCTTAAGCTTCTTTTGGGCCTACTCAAGCCGGAAAGCGGAAAGATCTATCTCTTCGAAACACCACTGAGAGAATTTAGAGCATGGCATCGGATCGGATATGTTCCTCAGCGATCCGGTATCTTCGGTAAGGCATTTCCAGCAACGGTAGAAGAGGTAGTGGCGATGGGAATTGTGGGTAAGAGAAAAATATTTCATCGACGTAGTGTAGAAGATCAAAAACAGATCGATGAAGCGCTAGAAGTGGTCGATCTTCTACCTATGAAAAAACGGCTCATACATGAGCTTTCTGGAGGGCAACAGCAGCGCGTGCTGATCGCACGCGCCCTCTCCGGCCAGCCAGAAGTTCTCGTTCTCGACGAACCGGTAGTTGGCGTCGACGCGTTGGTTCAGAAAAAATTCTACGAACTCCTCCAGCGACTCAACAAGGAGCTGCACATGACGCTTATCCTCGTCTCACACGATCTCGATACCGTGGCTCACGAAGCGGACTATCTCATGCTCATGAATAAAGGTGAGCTCTGCACCTGTACGAAAGATATGATCGAAAAAGACAAGAAACACTACGTCACCCTCTAACGCTCCCAATGATGTCTTTCCTCCCCGAAATATTCCAATATGACTTCATGATCCGCGCCTTCATCGCAGGAACGATGATTGCGATTATCGCACCACTCATTGGAAATTTCCTCGTCATCCGTCGGTACGCACTCTTCGCCGACTCACTGGCACATGTCTCATTTCTGAGCGTCGCCATTGCCTTTATTACGGGCATTTCGCCTATCGGAGTGAGCGTGACTGGATCCGTGATAGCGGCGGTTATTCTCGAGAAGCTTCGTATTACGAAGCGCGTCCATACCGAAACATCGCTCGCGCTCTTCCTTTCAGGAAGTCTCGCGCTCGCGACCGTACTCCTGAGTTTCAAGAAAGAAGCGTCACTCAACATCAGTAGTATTCTCTTCGGCTCAATCACCACGGTCCCGATGTCTGATCTCATCACAATCTGTATCGCGGCAATCGTCGGCATTCTTCTTATCCTGATATTCTTCAAAGAATTTTTCACGATCGCCTTCGACGAAGAGTATGCACTCGTGAAAGGAATTCCCGTTCAAAAACTCAACTATCTGCTCATGATTCTTGCGGCAGTGACGATCTCAATTTCCATTACCGTCATTGGAGTGCTCCTCATTAGTGCGATGATGGTGATACCAGTTATCACCGCGCACCAATTCAAAAAAAGTTTCCAGACCTCGGTCGCTCTCTCTATAATTTTCGCGGTTGGATCAGTCTGGATAGGGCTTGCTGTAGCCTTTTACGGAAATCTCCCGGCTGGTGGTACTATCGTCCTGACTGCCATTACAGCATTCATAATCTCATCAATCTTCCGAAAAAAAACTTCACAGGGATAATAAAAAGAAGCCACCTGAGACCAAGTGACTTCTTCGAAGAACAAAGAGAGAAGATTTACTTCCTCTTCTTTGCTGTCTTCTTTGCTGGCTTCTTAGCTACTTTTTTTGTAGCCTTCTTAGCTTTCTTTGCTGCCATGTTGAAGTGAGGTTAAAAAATACTTCACTAATAGAATACTAAAAATTACTTTGCGTGTCAAAGAAAAGTGATAAGAAAATATTTCCTCGTGCACGTTTCATAAAAAATATGTAACAATGCACACACGCGCCAACACGCACAAACATGAATACCATAAAAATTTACACCGACGGAAGTTGTTTAGGGAATCCTGGAGAAGGTGGATGGGGAGCCATTATTCAGCACAACGATGAAGAAAAAGTTTTGCGTGGCGGCGAAGAATATACGACAAATAATCGAATGGAGATGACGGGAATTATTGCTGCCCTCACCTGGGTGAAAAAAAATTATGTCACGCAGGATTCAGGAAAAAAAATCACCATTAATATCTTTTCCGACTCCCGACTCATCATCGACACACTCACAAAGAACTGGAAGAAAAAAATGAACACCGATCTCTGGGCACAAATGGACGACGCAATTCACAGCCTCGTCCCCGAAAAAGCCACCATCACCTGGAACTGGGTAAAAGGCCACTCGACGAACGTACTCAATCAACGCGTTGATAAAATTGCGGTCGGCGAATCAACAAAAATAAAAAATCGCACACGTTAGGCGCTCAAGGCATCGAGTTTATCCTGGATTTTATCTTTGCTCTGAATTCCTACGGTTCGATCAACAACCTCGCCATTTTTAATATACAGAAGCGTGGGAATGCTCTGGATACCATACATTTCGGCAATTTGAGGGTTGGCGTCAACATCGAGTTTTCCAACGAGAACCTTGCCAGCATACTCCTCGGCAACCTCGTCAATATAGGGAGCCATCACCTTGCAAGGGCCGCACCAGTCAGCGTAACAGTCAACCAGGGCAGGAATTTTGGATCCAAGGGCAGCGACATTGAAATTATCATCATTAAAAACAAAATCAGCCATAGTATATGAGAATAAGAAATGTAAAACAACGATCAATATATCTATTCTACCGAACTCGGCTCCCTCTGTGCAACCTTTGACTTTTCGAGGACGCGTTGGAGATTTCGGCCAAACAGCTCAGGGAGAATCGAAGGACATCGAGCCAAAAATGAACTTCGTAGCATGCGCAAGTATGGCAGTTTTCGAATGGCAAACGTATAGATGGAGTTTTTGAGCTCGCGTTTATCCTTATAAAGAGGATCGGGAACAAAGTTGAGCATCAGGCATGCCTGGTTCAGCTCAGAGACCTTCGTCGTGACGTAATCTTCGGCCACACCCTGCTCCATGATGATCCGGAAGAAGTAGGTATCCTGAACTTTTCGAATATCTTTTTCATAACTTCCAAGCGTGCAGGCCATGAGATTATCGGCAGGAACGGCGAGTACGACCATGAAGCGATAGATTTCCTTCTTGCCATCCGCCACCGACAAACCTATAAAGGTGTGTTCTTCATCGGCACGAGATCGCAGAGGTTCGATGGTCTTGGCAAACATATCATCCTTGAAGACGCAGTAGAGAACTTTATCAGCGAGATCACGATCAATCTTGATAATGTCCTTGACGCGAACCGCCTTTCCACGCCGCATAAAATGGGCAAGCTTTACCAGCTTCTCTTTCGCCACATCTATAAAGAGGTACTCGAGTTCGTGGATGACCTCCTGATACATTCGGCTCATTTCTTGATGAAACATTTCCTGAAAGTCGTCATATCCATTACTGAATTGGGAGAGCATGACAATAACGCCATTTTCCATCGTAATTTTGAAAGCATACTCATCATCGTCAAACTCTTGGATCTGCATGAAGTGATAACAAAGAGAGAAAGCATCATGTTCCTGTGGAATGACGACAATACTTTCTTCATACAGTCGAACCTTCGCACGGCCGGTACCGAGTTCGCGCCCACTGGTGTGCGCTCGCTCAAAATACGCATCAAACTCCTGAATCAACTTTCCCTGCTTGAGAAAAAGCGCCTCAATCAAGAAATCATTTCTCACGGAAAAAATATCCTTCACCAGTTGGTCAAAAAGTCCGCCGACGTGATCGAGGACGAACTGCTCCTTCGTAAACATCGAAATCGTCACGGCATCGCCCTCAACCGTCACATCGCGCATATCAGAAAAGGGTAGAAGCTCGCCTCGGTCTTGGGCGCCTTTGCCCCGTAGCCGAAACCCCTTGTCCATCAGAATAATCTCACCTTCTTTTTCGAGTGTCACGCGGCCCGCAAGATTCATCCTGCGAAAGCGCACATTATAGGAAAACACCATACGTTGTTGAAAACTTCGAGATCCCAAAACTGAGATCTTTTTTGTACTCTCACTATACCAATTTCCGTGCATCTTGTAAAGAAAATTGAGTAGATGAAAGCTGAATTCTGACGTAAGCTCGAAGGACGATGCAACAGATTCTGAGAACACTGGCACTTTTTGCGACGATTATCGTCGTATTTCAAGGTGATGCCCCTGCCTCTACCCCTACCCAAACGACCCCTTACACCCCTTCGCTGACCTTCGAGAGTCCGCTGGTTGCCCAGCTCGAGAAAAATCTCCAGGCCTCCACGAACCTATCAGCAGCTCCTGCTTACGAAACCAAGCGTGAAATTACAGCCGAAGTCGTCACACCAAGCATTCCATTTACCTCACTTGGCCTCGAGTGGAATGAGTATATTCCGCCACAGACTCGCGCTGACATCGCGGTACGATTTCTCCAAGACAACAGATGGACCGAGTGGAATACGATTCCACGAGACGTTGACCATAAAGAGGAGGACGAGTTCGAACTTCATACCGATGGTAAACAGAGCGCTTTTCTTCCGACCAACCGATCAACCGCCTACCAGTACAAGCTCACACTGAGCAGTGGCGGCTCGCAAACCCCGATTATCAAAAATATCACCGCCACCGTCCTGAATGCAGATGACTCCCCGGAAATTCGCAGAAATATTCAGTATGTGAGCCAGATTACACAGGACATGGTTCCACAGGAGCGGATGAGTATTATCTCACGCGCCGAGTGGGGAGCCGACGAGTCCATCCGTGTCTATAAAGGAGGTCTTCCAGAAGTACCCGTGTACAAATTAGATGGTGAATACCTGGAAAAATTTTCAGACGAGCTCCAGATTGTAAAAAAAGCGACGACCAACGAAAAGGGTGAGCTCCTCGCATGGCCACTCGAGTATCCCGCAAAGATCTCGAAAATTATTGTGCATCACACCGCCTCGACGGCCAACCTCCAGGATCCAAAGAAGGCCATCCGCGACATTTATAACTGGCACGCGAAGGGAAGAGGATGGGGCGATATTGGCTACAACTATATTATCGATCCAGAGGGAAATGTGTATGAAGGTCGTGCGGGTGGAGAAAGGGTAATAGGGGCACACGCGGGAAAATCCAATACAGGCACCATCGGTATTTCAGTTCTGGGAAATTTTGAAACAGGAGAAGTCTCAGAAAAATCACTTATTTCCCTCACGCGTCTCATCTCCGAGAAGACAAAAATTTATGGAATCGATCCAACAGGAAATTCGATCTTTCGGGGCGAACGTTCGCCAAATATCCTCGGTCATCGCGACGTCATGTCGACATCATGTCCAGGAAAAAATCTCTTCGATAAACTTCCACTGGTCGCCCAACTCGCCCGATCAGCGATCAAGACAACCGTTCAGGATGGCACATTCAACAAGCAGAAAAAACTTGGGTACGATTTTGAAGATCTGAGTGGATTGCTCTTCATTGACCTCGATCCTGATCAGGAAAAAACGCTGACCTTTACGATAAAAAACACCGGCACGGTGACCTGGAACAGCCAGACGTCACTCGCGGTGAAAGATATGGAGATAATACAGGAATTCGTGCAGGTACGCACACCTCCAGGTCGTTCCAGTTTTCCAATGATGGCGCCACATGCTGTGGCGCCAGGCGAGACGGCGACATTTCAAATAACGCTGGTTGGTGGCCTAAAAAGCAGTCTCAAAATTCTCAAGATTGTCCCGGTGATCGATGGAAAAACCAAGTTAACAAAACGCATCGAAATTTCCGCACAGACATCGCCCGCTCAGTTCACCTATGACATCATCGCCACCTCATCGGTACCGGAGGTACTCAAGGTGAATGAGAAATTTATTTACACGGTCGATCTGAAAAATACCGGAAATGTGAACTGGCAGAATAAAGGACATAAAAACGTACGATTTGGAACGGATCGGCCTCGTGATCGTCTCAGTGCATTTGTGTCACCAGCAGCGACACGAGTTGGCTTCCTGCAAGAGGAGGTTGTCAGGCCAGGGGAGGTCGGTCACTTTATATTTAATCTCACCACGCCAAAAGGAGTCGACAGCTACGAAGAGCACGTCACGCCAGTGGTTGAGGGAATAGCCTGGATGATCGATAAAAATATTCACTTCAAAACCTTTGTGTACGAAAAGGAGTACGCCGCCGATCCAGTTTCTCATACGATGAAAATTGAAGGCGTACCAAATACCACGCAACTCGTCACGGTCAGGATGCGAAATCTCGGGGGTACCGCATGGACCTCATCGAATGCACCGGAGCTTCGACGAAGTGGCATTACGCGCCTCAAAGTGCTCGGAAGTTCACTGCAGGACACCCAGGTGCTCCCAGGTCAGATTGGTACATTCCAACTCCAACTCCAGATTCCAAAAGCACCGGGCTCAGGAAAAATAAAGATTGATGCCCACTATCAGGACAAAAAAATCACGACGAAACAGCTCGCCATAAGCGTGAAGCGCCCGAAGGCTATCAAGTCGACGCAGTCGATCCCACAGCCGATCCCATCAACAGTATCTTCTTCGACAGGCAGTAACGATATCCGCATCCTCCTGGGCTTCTCAGGCACACCGACCATCAGTGCAAACGGCTCATTTTCCGTAAAATCAGGAAGTTATACCGCAAACTTCGCCGCCAACACCCTGGTAACTGTCAAAGGTACCAGCACCACAAGCTACGAACTCACCGCACCAAACTTCACACAAACCGTCAGTGAACCACCACGATTTATCGCCGATACCAGCACGGGCGCGAATACCATCCTTCGTATCGACAACTGGGAGCGCCGCCCATCCTGGGATCAGACGCTCAACGATTATGAGTTCCGCGGAATCCTCGAAATACGCACGGATGGCGTGATTAATGAGCTTCCGCTCGAAGACTATATGCGCGGCCTGGCCGAGACAATAAACACCGAGCCGATGGAAAAGAAAAAGGCGATCGTCATCGCCGCCCGAACCTACGCATACTACTACAGCAATACCGGTAAAGGAAAAAAGTTTCCCGGAAAACCCTACGATCTTGACGACAATCCAGACCATTCGCAGAAGTACCTCGGGTACGGCTACGAGAAGCGCTCACCCAACTCAATCACCTCGGTCAAAGAAACATCAGGCACCATTATCAAGTACCTCGGGAACGTGGTGATAACTCCCTATTTTTCGACGAGCGACGGCCGAACGCGAAGCGCCATGGAAGTTTGGAACTGGCAGAACGCCGCCTATCTTCCATCAGTCGATGACCCATACTGCGCCGGCATGAAGCAAAACGGTCACGGTGTTGGTATGTCCGGCTGCGGGGCCCTCGGTATGGCCAAAAACGGAAAGAACTACGCCGAAATTCTCAATTATTACTACAAGGGTATCACGATTGAAAAGGTGTATTAGTTGAGAAAAAAGTGATAAAATCCCCCCAGAACATTTTATCCGCATAATGTACCAACTCTCATGTACACCCTGGCCCTCGACACTACTGGTTACAAAATTCATCTGGCTCTTTTTAAAAATGACACCCTGATCTTTGAGCGCGACTGGAAATCAAACATGAACGAAGACGAAACGATCACAAAAACGATGCAGCACATGCTGGAGCTCGAGCCATTTTTTACCCAGAAGATGACAAGAATCATCGTCAATGAAGGGCCCGGAACCCTCACGGGTACGCGCGTCGGTGTTACCATGATGAACGCGCTCGCTTCGGCGACAGGAGCGCCGCTCGTGAAACTCAACTCACACAGCGTCTGGCCACTTCGTCTGCACGAAGACATGAAAAAGCAGAAGCCGCACCTCCTCCTGCGAATTACCGAGCAGGAACTTTTTTGTGATGGAAAAATTATGAAACTCACAGATCTCGTGAAAAAACTTTCAAAGGCTCCAAACGGAAGCTTCATCGCCTACGGGGAACTGACACCAACACAGTTCAGCGAGTTGAATAAACTCAAGAGTGTCCAATGGACTATCGAGACGGACTTATTGTCATTCGCAAAAACCATGCAGAAAGTAACCGAAAAAGGCACTACTGCCCTCGCCACCCCCATCTACGCACATCCACCCGTCATCACGGTTTCGAAGAAAAAACAGCTCGTCGCTCCCATGAACTTCAGCTCACTTCCAGACTTCATTCCGATAAAGCCTGCGAAGAAGTCAGTCGTAAAAGTCGTAAAAAAAGTTGTCAAATCAAAAAAAATAGTTACAAAAAAGAAATTGAAACCAGCAAAGAAATTGAAACCAGCTCCAAAACCCACCCCCAAGAAAAAATCATTTTCATCACTCAGGTCGCTGGTGAAAAAAATCAAGAAGTTCACAGCAAAAAAGAAACGCTAACAACTCATGGAACTCGGCACCCTCTACATCGTAGCCACACCTATCGGAAACCTCGAAGACATCACTCTTCGAGCGCTTCGTATCCTCAAGGAAGTGAATCTCATCGCCTGTGAAGACACGCGCCACTCGCGAGTCTTGCTCGATAAGTATGAGATCAAGACACCGACAACGAGTTATCACTCGTACTCGAACGACAGCAAACTCCAGTTTATTATTGAGAAGCTGACATCTGGTCACTCTGTTGCCGTCATCTCAGATGCGGGAACACCAGGAATATCCGACCCAGCATTTACGCTCATTCGCGCAGCACGCGATGCCAACATTACTATCACACCTATTCCAGGCGCATCAGCGCTCCTCACGGCACTCGTCGCCTCCGGCCTGCCGATGCATCACTTTCGCTACTACGGATTTCTTCCGTTAAAGAAAGGCCGCCAAACACTGCTCACCTCTTGGCGCACCGCCGCTGAAGAGAAGAATCTCGACGAAACAATTATTTTTTATGAATCCCCTCACCGTATTGCGAGAACGCTCGAAGATCTCATCAAGCATCTCGGCAACACCGCAGACGGCTGGGACGTCGTCCTCGGACGCGAGCTCACAAAACTTCACGAAGAGTTTATTCGCGGCTCACTATCAGAGGTTTCAGCCAGACTCAAAAAATCTACGCCAAAGGGGGAGTTCGTCGTTCTCCTGAGCTATCGAAGATTCTGAAATGCATGCGCAAGAGCTTGACGATGTTGGTCCATAATAAGCTCCACACGCTCCGGCGATTCGCCAGTATGGGTCATCAGGGGAGATAGATGTTTGCCAGGCACATCCATAATGCGAACGTCGGCCCCAAATGAATCAAGGTAGTCAGCGGTCTTATATTGAAGATTTTTCCCCATAAGTTGATCGTCCTCAGAGACAATGATCGAGACAGGAAGGCCTTTGAGTCGGGCATCTTTGAGGGAGGGAGAAGTTCCAGTCGTGACGGTTTGTGTAAAGAACATGCCTGAGTCGGGATAGGTACCTTCGGTAATTCTTCGTTCATTTTTTCCATTTGGATCACCCTCACCGACAAACGCATCAAACGCCTTTTGGCCGCGGAAGAGGAGTCCCTTCCCGGTAATCATCGAACCCGCAACCCGCCCTAGAGAAGAAAGTGCGATCTCCTTGAAAAAACCCGGTGTCAAAAGCATCTGCTGTGAGTGAGGAAGAAGCATGGAGTTTATAAGGACAACGCCACGAATCTGATCACGCTTCAGTCCATATTTTTCTGGATCCGCGAGCTGGTGTGCGACGTGTTGTCCGCCCTGACTATGGCCCATCAAAACAGTAGGAACGGGGCGCACAGCTCGTATCTGAAGCCATTCAATAATCGCTTTCGTATCCTCAGCAACATCATCCTGAATATGTCCAACCGAGTATCGTCCCTGTCGAGTCATGACCTCAGCCGTACCACGTCTGCCATGAGCGTAGCCCGCACCATGCACCAGGTATTTTTTCATAAATTCCTGTGCAGGAATGAGAAATTTATCCGTCAGGAATCCAGTTGGAGGTTGCATATAGCCGTTGGCCCCAAGCAGGAGATGTAACGGCGGATAGCTGATATAATCAGGCCCGAAGGTGGCAACCGCAGAACCGGTAGCTACACGTAGAGCTCGTAAATCCATCCCACGGTGTGAAATACTCTTCATTCGAAGTCGGGGAAGCTGAAAACCACCCTTTTCTACAGGATGTCCAGAATCTTGGAGTTGATCAACGACATCCTCATAGGGAGTATTGTCCTTCGATACATGGCGAGCGTAGCTCATAAAAAGGTAGTTTCTCTAAAGCTAAGAGTAAGTAGTATAGCACTATCTACGAATATAGCAATAGTCTAAACGACAAAGCTCACAAGCTTCCCGGGTACATAAATTTCCTTCTTCACCGTGGCACCCTCCAGATATTTGGCGACATGTTCTTCGGCACGCGCCGCAGCCAAAACAGTATCCTTCTCAGCGCCAACCTCGACGACAATCGTTCCGCGAAGTTTGCCATTCACCTGAATCGCAATTTCAACCGACTCCTCGATAAGCATAGCCGGATCAAACTCTGGAAAGGACTCGTCAAAAATAGTCGACTTTCCACCAAGAAACTCCCAGATCTCCTCAGCGAGATGCGGAGCAAGAGGCGCGATCAGGCGCACCATGATTTTTCGATGCTCGAGATCGATACCCGTTTTCATCGCCTCATTCACAAACTCCATGAGCGCAGCAATGGCGGTATTAAAGGTGAAGGCCTCGATGCCTTCACGAACTTTTTTCACCGTGCGGTGTACATTTCGCTGTAATCCTCGGAAGTCAGAAACCTCTTCAGGCTGGGTCTGCTTGCGACTCGACATGAGCGTCCAGAAGCGATCCGCGAATCGTGCAGCACCGGTAATGCCCTGGTCACTCCAGTCGCCACCGGCCTCAAAAGGACCCATGAACATCAGATACATTCGGAACACATCGCTGCCGTATCGTTCAATAAATTCATCCGGACTCACCACATTGCCTTTTGATTTCGACATCTTTGCGCCATCTTTGGTGACGAGCCCCTGATGAACGAGACGGGTAAATGGTTCATCAAAATCAATATGACCGATGTCATGCAGCACCATCGTAATAAATCGAGCATAGAGGAGGTGCATACAGGCATGTTCAGGACCACCAATATACATATCAACCGGCATCCAATGCGAAGTCAGTTCACGGTCAAACGGTCCATCCTTCATTCGAGCTGATGGATACCGCAAGAAGTACCAGCTCGAGTCGACAAATGTATCCATCGTATCACTTTCGCGCTCGGCTTTTCCGCCGCACCGCGGACAGCTCGTTTGCATAAACTCAGGAACGAGAGCAAGCGGGGACACACCGCGTGGAATGAAATCAACATTCTGCGGAAGAAGTACGGGGAGCTGTTCATCAGGAACCGGAACGTCTCCACAATCTTTGCAGTAAATAATAGGAATCGGGGCACCCCAGTAGCGCTGCCTCGAGACGAGCCAGTCACGCAGCTTATAGTTGACGCGGAAATCACCAGCCTCTTCATGTTTCAAGATCTCAGTAATTTTTCGTCGGGCGACGACACTTTCGACGCCATCAAACTCCTCTGAGTTCATGAGGACACCATCGTTCGTAAACGCCATCTCTTTCACAGAAACTTTTTCACTACCAGCGGGCTTTACAACCTGAATGATAGGAAGTTCATATTTTTTTGCAAAGGCAAAATCTCGCTCATCATGGGCTGGCACCGCCATCACTGCGCCGGTTCCATAGGTCATTAAGACGTAGTCGGCTACCCAGACGGGTACGCGATCTCCATTGATCGGATTGCGGGCATAGGCGCCGGTGAAGACGCCGCTTTTTTCACGACCTTCCGCACTTCGATTGATATCAGTCTCTTTCTTCGAAAGTTCCTGATAGGCCTGGACCGCCTCGCGTTGCTCGGCGCTCACCACCTTCTCCACCAAAGGATTTTCCGGTGCAAGCACGACGTACGTACATCCATAGAGCGTATCCACACGCGTCGTATAGACCGTGATCATCTCTTTGACACCTCCCTCAATCATAAAGTTCACAACCGAACCCTCACTTCGTCCGATCCAGTGTTTCTGCATGAGCATGGTTTTTTCCGGCCACACTAGTCCCTCGAAATTCAATAACCGTTCCGCATAATCTCGTATTTTGAAAAACCACTGCGTGAGATCGCGCTTCGTCACCTCACTCTTGCATCGCTCGCACCGGCCATCTACGACCTGCTCATTCGCGAGCACGGTATTACACGAAGGACACCAGTTCACCGGAGCACGCTTGCGATAGGCGAGACCTTTTTTATACAGCTGTAAAAAAACCCACTGGGTCCATGCGTAGTACTCAGGATCTGACGTGACAACTTTTTTACTCCAATCATACATCGTGCCAATGGCACTCAGCTGCTGCTCCATACGGGCGCAGTTCGCCGCAATACTCTGAACCGGATGGACGCCGGTCTTGATCGCATAATTTTCGGCCGGCAATCCGAAACTATCGAATCCGATCGGCTCAAAAACATTGTACCCGCGCATTCGCATGTATCGGCCCCAT
The DNA here is from genome assembly GCA_943349045.1 of Candidatus Peribacteria bacterium. Taxonomy (GTDB): domain Bacteria; phylum Patescibacteriota; class Gracilibacteria; order UBA1369; family UBA12463; genus CALREA01. The sequence continues at coordinate 2,440 of CALQZC010000019.1, read as the reverse complement.
GAGTCGGCAGGGGCATAGTTATACCAATGCCCAACGTGAAGTCGGTCACCAGATGGATAGGGAAACATCACTAAATTATAATACTTAGGGCGCTTCTCATCATGAAGAGCTGCGGTATATAAACCTTTATCAGCCCAACGCTTCTGCCATTTTTTTTCTACCGGTGATGCCTCGTACATATCGCGCGAATAATACGCGCATTAGCTGGTCTTTTCAACGATAATTCTTTTCGTCTTCGACGCTTTGTCGTCTTGATCATCTTGATGCTCCTTGATTGACTTTCCTTTTGCGGCGCCCGAATATTTTTCACTCAACGAGTCGGTAATATCTTTGATAATGAGGCTCATAGCACCTTTTTTCTCTGGGGTGAAGGTAATGAGAACGACATGCTCGTCGCCATTTTCTGACATAAATCGGTATGGACCAGAATTAACGACTATTTTTCCGTCCTTGATGGCGTTACCGTAGTCCTTGGCAAAGTGGGTCAGATCATCCGCAACCACCAGGGTAAAGACGCTCTTATCCTTCACATCTTTCAGCTCATATCCCAGCGCCACCTCAAATCCGTGACTCATCGTCTGAATCAGACCGGTTGCATCAACGGTGAGTGTAGCAACTTCAGGCTCAGCGACATCATGGCCCTCCACCTTGTCGCCATGATTGAAAAAGTCCTCAAAGACGCTCGTCTTCAACGAAGTTCCATGGTCTCCTGTACCCGCATCCGTCATCACAAAGAGCACCAGCGAGAACGTGGCGACGAAGAGCGAAGCGGCAATAATGAGGATATTTCGACCTTGTGGAAGCAGAATCATGAGAGTTTTGGTATTTATTAACACAATTATAACAGTAAATAGCATATAAGTCAAGTAATCGGCACAACAAAAACAACCAGAAAGGGCTCATGAATAGGCAAAATCAGACCTAGGCGGCATCCCTTGCGGATAGCGCAGCATCCCTTGCGGAAAGCTCTTTTTCCTGGGTCAACTCGAGGAACGTATAGGTCCAGACGGCGTACGAGAAAATATCAACCACTCCGGCCAGATAGGCAGCAAAAAACAAAGCTAAAACACCCACAACAGCCGCAATAATGACTCCGATTTGGGCCAAAGCACCAATGGCCATGTAGCTTGCAGCAAAGAGAACCAAAGCTGGAACCAAAATCAAAAGCAGAATCTGGATAATAATTCGAATACCAATGATCATCATCAAAGCAGCGATCAAAAAGGTCTTCTGCCAGTGCAAAACCACGATTTTCGCACTTTTTGTGATAGATTTCATGACCGGCTCACCATCAATGATGATATACAGGTCAGCATAGGTGAAAAGCAGGCTCATGATGACCCCAACAATCATGAAGATGATAAAGATCGGGAGCAGTGTCTGAAATACCGACAATCCGAGATTTCTCAGGACAAAAGCAGACTCAAAAAGAATGGTAAAGACCCCAAAGGTCTTGATAACCGTATGATACTCAAAAAGCGGGAGATAGCTGAGCAGGCCGTACTTAATCCCGTCTCCAACTGATGCCTCCTGGCCATTTCGATGTCGCGCGATCACCTGAATCGCCGCTGCCTGGGTCAGCGTCGGCAAAAGCAGATAGATGAGGCCCAGGATCACGGCCACAATAATAAGCGGAACGCTCTGGTCCCCATGTTCGGAAAAGTACCGAAATATGAAATCAATGACGTCATTCATGAAACTTTTCTCTGCATGGTCAAAAAGTTCAGATTTCTTGAACGCAAAAAACTGGTAGCCGAGATACATGACTCCGGCAGCCGTCGTAAAAATAGAAGGGAAGAACCCGTACCAGTAAATGAGCTTCTTGTGCTGCTGCGTATACAGCCAAGCTTCCTGAATGATGGTTCGGTAACTCATGCTGGAATGTACTTTGAAGCAAAGGGGAGTCAGAGTCAAGGGAGGCAATAATTCCCTTGTCACGAGATTATTGTTTTGCTAAACTACCAGCGCACTAGATTTTGAAACCCTATATGAAACACAGCCAAAAGAAGTCGATCATTCAGACGTACGCCGTACATCCGGAAGATACAGGATCTCCACAGGTCCAGATTGCTATCTTGACTCACCGTATTCAGGAACTCACGAAACATTTAGAGGACCATCCAAAGGACAACCACTCACGACGAGGCCTTCTCGTTATGGTAGGGAAGCGTCGAAAGCTCTTGAACTATCTCCGTATGGATAACAAGGAGGAGTTTGAGAAGTTGAGCGACAAACTTGGACTCAAGAGGGCTACCCTTGCCTAATTTTATACTCACTTATTTTCATGGAAAGAGCATCACTTAGTCGCGATCTTGCAGGACGCCAGTTTAAACTTGAGACAGGACATTTCATAACACAGGCAGACGGATCGATCACCGCATGGTTGGGAGATACCGCGGTTATTGCCAATGCATCGATGAGCGACGACCCAAAAGCCGGC
>CALQZC010000018.1 GCA_943349045.1 Candidatus Peribacteria bacterium | reverse complement strand
GTGGGTAAGCGAAATCTGATTACCGCCGACATGGTACAGGATGGCGTGGTCGTCGTAGATATCGGTATCAATCGAGGTGAGGATGGAAAGCTCTATGGTGACACTGATTTTGAGGCCATATCAAAGAAGGCCTATGCCATTACTCCCGTTCCAGGCGGCGTTGGGCAGATGACCGTGGCCTGCCTCATGGAAAACATTGTCAAAGCTGCGAAACACCTTGCGGGAAGCTAATACTCCTGTATACTTTTGGTGCGAAAAAGCGTCCTAACCCCTTCTCTGTATGTGTGGCATTCTAGGAATCATGGGAAATGGCGACGTAGCGCAAGAGATTTATGACGGTTTGACCACACTCCAGCATCGTGGACAGGACTCTGCAGGTATCATGACGTTTGATGGGCACTTCAACCTCAAAAAAGGTAATGGGCTTGTTCGGGATGTCTTCCATACGAAAAATATGCTTCGACTCAAGGGAAATATGGGTATTGGACACGTCCGATATCCTACGGCTGGAAGTTACGATGCGGCTGAAGCTCAGCCGTTTTTTGTTAATTCACCATTTGGTATTGCCCTCATTCACAACGGCAATCTGACGAACTACGAGCAGCTGAAAAATCAGGTTATCAAAGATAATATTCGATATCTCAACACCTCTTCCGACTCTGAGGTGCTCATTAATGTCGTTGCGAATGAAATTCTCAAACTGAACAAGCTCAAGCTTGAGCCAAAAGATCTCTTCCGCGCTATGGCGAAGGTGTTTAAGCGTCTCAAGGGAAGTTACTCGTGCATCATGATGATCGCCGACCATGGGCTTGTAGCCTTCCGCGATCCGAATGGCATTCGACCGCTGGTTCTCGGGGAGCGTCACACTGAGTCTCTTGTAAAAGAGTACGTCTTCTCTTCTGAGAGTGTTGCGCTTGCAGGTATGGGCTTCAATATTCTCTGTGATGTGCAGCCAGGTGAGGTTGTGTACATCGATACGAATCGTAAGGTTCACCACAAGCAGTGCGTCAAGACTGACTGGGCGCCGTGTATTTTTGAGTTCGTCTATCTGGCTCGACCTGACTCGGTCCTCGATAAGGTCAGCGTCTACAAGACGCGTCTTCGTATGGGTAATGCACTCGCGAAGAAGATTAAAAAAGTTCTCCTGAAGGAAAAACTTCCTATCGATGTCGTCATGCCTGTCCCTGATACGGCACGCTCTTCGGCGCTTGCGGTTGCGGAGGAACTCGGTGTGAAGTACCGAGAAGGTTTGATTAAAAATCGATACATCGGACGAACGTTCATCATGCCTGGTCAGGCTATTCGAAAAAAGAGCATCAAGTATAAACTCATGCCGATCGAACTTGAGATTCGTGGGAAAAATATTCTGCTCGTCGACGACTCGATCGTTCGTGGAAATACCTGCAAAAAAATTATCCAGATTGTCCGTGAAGCTGGTGCCAAGAATGTCTATTTTGCCTCATCTGCTCCCCCACTTCGCAACCCATGTGTCTATGGTGTGGACATGCCAAGCAAGAAAGACTTCATTGCGAATAAACTGAGTATTGATGAAATCGCTAAAGAAATTGGTGCCGATAAGCTCTTTTACCAGGAGATTGATGACCTGATCTGGGCGGCCCATGAGGGAAATAAAAAAATTACGAAATTCTGCTGTGCGTGTATGGATGGGAAATATCCTACGAAAGAGATTACGATGAAGCGCCTCGATGAGATGGAAGAGATCCGTAATGCATCTGAGCGACCTGGTGCTGTTGAGTCGGCAGAGAACGCCTCTGATGATCAACTTACGCTTATCTAGTCATGAAAAAAGTTCTTCTCATCGGCGGTGGTGCGCGTGAACATGTGCTGGCTGAAACCATCAAGCGAAGTCCCCAGGATGTGCATCTCTATGTTTTTGCGAAGACGAGAAATCCTGGCATCATGCACCTTTCTGAAGGATATGAAGTTGGAGATGTGATGGATATGGAGGCGGTGAAGGCCTACGCCGAGCGTGTGCGCCCGAATTTTGCTGTTATTGGACCTGATGATCCTATCGGGGCTGGCCTCGCTGATGAACTTTTGAAAATTGGTGTGGAGTCGGTTGCGCCTTTCTGGAAGGGAGCCCAGCTCGAGTCGTCGAAGTCGTATACGAGAAACTTGCTTGAGAAGTACGGTATTCCTGGAAATCCGAAGTTTGGGGTTTTTGAGGATATTGCGGAGGCCAGGGAATACGGGAACTACCTCGCTTCGCTCGGTATACAACTGGTGGTGAAGGCCGACGGGCTCATGGGTGGCAAGGGCGTGATTGTTCAGGGCGACCATTTTGATTCGATTGATGAAGGTATTGAGTTTGCTGAGGCGTCGATCAAGAAATTTGGCCGTGTGGTTATCGAGGAAAAACTCGTCGGTCAGGAATTTTCCCTGATGAGTTTTGCGGATGGAGTCCACACGGTCGAGATGCCGGTTATCCAGGATCACAAGCGTGCCTTCGAGGGTGACACCGGTCCAAATACGGGCGGTATGGGGACGTATTCGGACGCCGATCATCTCCTTCCGTTCTTGACTATGGAGGACGTTGACCAGGCGCGTGCGATTACCCGGATGGTTCAAGAGGCCCTTCAAAAAGAGAATGACGAGTTCTTTAAAGGTATCATGTACGGCGGTTTCATCGCGGTGCGAGATGGTGTTCGGCTGATTGAATACAATGCGCGATTTGGAGATCCTGAGGCGATGAATGTGTTGCCTTTGTTGCAGAGCGACTTTGTCGAGATATGCGAGGCGATGATCGATCGGTCGCTTGATCAGGTGGCTGTTATGTTTGAACAGAAGGCGACCGTCTGTAAGTACGTCGTACCGAATGGCTATCCTGGTTCGCCGGTGAAGGGCGAGAAGCTTACTCTTCCTGAACTCCCAGCTGGTGTTCGCATGTACTACGCCTCCGTCGACCAGCAGGGTGATGATTTGGTTTTGTGCGGTTCACGTGCGATTGCATTTGTGGGCATTGGCGATACCCTTGAAGAGGCCGAGAGGTTGGCCGAGAGCGCCGCATCTGCGGTGCAGGGTCCGGTGTTCTATCGAAAAGACATCGGAACGCATGCGCTGATTCAGAAGCGAGTTGATATGATGAAAGAGATTCGGGCTGCCTAGCTATCTAGTTAAAAATGTTATTGGCTGGATACTAACTTAGATATTAGTTTTATTTTTTGTGGTGAAATCATATTTCATGCCAAAAAGTGCCTTTTTTGAAGCTGAAAATTTCCCTGGGGAAATTTCGGCATTATAAAATTTCACAAAATGGTGTCAAACTTGAAGTTAAAAGTGTCCGCAAGGGATGCTTCGCTATGCCTGGGCACAGAAATCAATTTTAAAATATTTTTCAGTTAGTTGTATCTACTTCTACTTCCCCTTCTTCATTTTTTTATCGCCACCCTCATCCTCCGCGAGCTTTTCGTCGAAGAATTTTTCGGTTTTTGTCCAGAGTTTTTGAGCATAGGTGAGGAGCGACTCGCCGGATTCTTTCATGGAGTCGCCGAGACTGGTGAGGCCACTGCCGCCGTCATCACGTTCTTTTTTCATTTTCTCGCGGAGATCTTTTCCTGCCTTTGGGGCGAAGAGCATGCCGAGCGATGCGCCAGCGACGATACCGAGAAGAAGACTTTTGAGTTTCATGGAAGTAGTCAGGTGAAAGAGTGAGTGACTCGAGTATACAATATTTCTGGATAACAAAAAAGAGCAGAGATGTTTTCCGGTGTGGAAATTCCCTGCTCTCTTTCTTTTTACATTATTTCTTTAGAAGCCCATGTATGGGAACTCATACTGCTTGATCTTTGTGAAGTCGATCTGTGGTTTTGGTGGAAGTGTCTTCATGAGACCCTGGAGCTGTGCCCGGTAGATCATGACGGCAACGTCACCACGTGTCATCGCTGCTGCTGGAACGAGCTTGCTGCCCGTAGCATCAACGAGAGAGTAGTACTTCGCGTAGCATGCGTACTTCTTGTACCATATGGTCTTTGCAACATCTGAGTATGGTTTGTCGACACATGGAACACTTTGCTTGGTGATGTTTGAAGCCTCGAGGAAGATCTTGAGCATCTCAGCACGGTTGACGGTCTGAGCAGGCTTGAATGTCTTGTTCTTGTAGCCCTCGATAATGTCGTAGAGACGAGCTGCTGCGAGGTATGGGGTATACCATTCACCTGAGTAAACGTCCTTGAATCCAGCGCTGTTGAAGTACCAACCAGTCTTTGGAACATTGTACTTGAGTGCATGCATCACGACCTTAACGGTCTCTGCACGGTTGATCGGAGTATTTGGTCGGAATGTATTGTCTGAGTAGCCCTCGAAGATTCCAAGGTTTTTCATCTCAACGATCGCGTTGCAGTACTGAGAGTCAGTTTTGACGTCCTTGAATCCAGCACAGTAGACGGTTGGATCGCCAACCGTTCCACCAGTAACGGTGAAAGTGTCCTCTTTTACATCGGTTACTCCTCCAACACCGGTGCTTGCAATGACTCGGTATCGGTATGTACCACCTGCTACGTACTTTCCATTGATGTCTCGGCCATCCCAGATAGCCATATTTGTACCTGACTCAGCTGCAAAATTCTTGAGAGTCTTTACGATTGACTGATCCTTCATGATGAAGACCGTGACATTTGCGGTACCGAGAATATAGTAATTCACGTGGAGAACCGTCTTGAGTGGGTTGTAGTTTAACGGTGCAACGTTGTCGTTCAAAATAATTGTTCCGTTTGATACTGGGCCTGTTCCGCCACCAGTCGTTCCTGTAATTGTCAGGGTTCCTATTCGCTTTTCGATGAGACCAGTATTGAGATTCTGAACCGAGAACTCGTAGGTGTAGGTTCCTGCTGGAAGTTCTACGCCGTTGTTGTCATTACCGTTCCATGTGAATGAGTTGCTGCCTGATAACCACATCACGCTATCAACGTTTTTTACCGTTGCTCCGCTGCTATTCATCACCTTGAAACTGACGAGTGATGTTGATGCGATGGTCGCTGAGATGGTGATAGTGGTCCCCTGGCTGAATGTTGCTGGAGAGACGTTGAATGATGTGATCAACACGCCTGTTGGGTTCGTTCCCGTTGAGCTTGTCATGACCGCCTTCATCGCGGTGAGTCGTGATGATGTGGTGTTGTGAAGCGCGATCGTTACGGTGTATTCACCGGTTGGAACGACTGATCCGTCATCCTTCTTACCGTCCCATACCCATGTGTTTGATCCGGCAACAGCTGAGAAGTCTGAAGAACGAATAGGGAGGTCGACACCTGCGCCACCTATTGTAAAGACGTTGATCTCAGCGAGAGCTGGAGCTGCTGATGTAAAGGTAAAAGTTGCTGGCTGACTTGGAGTCATGACCGCTGGTGTGACGTTCACATTCGTAATAGCTGGTGCGGTTGCACTTGAAGGAACGACGAAGACGCCGTGTGACTGCACTGATGTGCCTCCGCTCGTACTTGTTGCGTGTACCTCAATATAGTAGACACCTACGGCAACCTTGGATGCGGTACTTCCAGATCCGTCCCATGAGACTGACTGTGAGCCGGTAGTAATTTGATTCTGGCTCGAGATCGTCTTGATCATGGTGCCAGTTGAGCTCTTTAAATAGACATTGAGATTTGAAACTGTACCACTGAGGGTAAAGTTAATCATATTTGCACCCTGTGTGTTCGGATCATAGATATCTTTCGAAAGAGAGATTTCGCTGATACCAGCGGATGATACAGAACCAGAAGAACCTACGAAGTCGTAGGCATTCGTTGTTTCGTCGTAACCGACAGCCGCGAGTGGCTGAATAATCATAACAGCACCAACCATGGTGGCAACGACTCCAGCAATCAGTCTTTTATACATGTTTTTCATAGGGGAGAGAATTAGGATTTGATAAGATATATGTGATAAGGGATGATTCTATACTAAGTTTTACGTTCTTGTCAATATCTTCTGTGAATCTGTTGACAATGGGCTTTCTGATGTCTATATTTGCTCTGCTTTATTTTTGAAAACGAACTTTATGCCTAATTTGTCAGCTTCCAAGAAGTCAATGCGCCAGTCGCTCAAGGCTCAGACCCGCAACTACAAGGTCCGAGATGAGCTTAAGAAAATCATGAAGGATGTATTAAAGCTGGCTAAAGCTGGTCAAATCGCTGAGGCTGAGAAGCTTCTTCCTCAGGCTTTCTCGGTTATCGATACCGCCATGAAGAAGAACATTATTCACAAAAACAACGCGGCACGCAAGAAATCTCGACTTGCCAGAGCGGCGGTTGCGGTTAAATAAGGTTCAATCAGCTTCAAATTTTCTTAAAGTCTCACCCTGCTAGCGGTGAGACTTTTTTTGTTGTATAGTTTTTCCGCAAGGGATGCTTCGCTATCAGTTTTTACCTTCATTATGAAACTCTTTCTCGACACTGCCAATCTGGATGAGATTACTCGCGTTGCCGAGTGGGGTCTCCTAGACGGCGTGACGACCAATCCCAGCCTTATAAGTAAGGAAGGAGGGTCTTTTGAGACGATTATCCGGAAAATCTGTGAGATGGTGCCGGGAGCCGTCAGCGCTGAGGTTCTCGCTCCAGACTACGAGGGAATGCTCAACGAAGGCCGTGTGTATGCTGGCTGGGCTCCAAACGTCTATGTGAAGCTCCCGATGACCCTCGAGGGGCTTCGGGCCTGCCGGACGCTTTCTGATGAGGGTATTTCGGTGAACATCACGCTTGTTTTTTCTGCGAATCAGGCGCTTTTGGCTGCAAAAGCTGGTGCCGCGTTTGTCAGTCCTTTTATAGGACGGCTCGATGACTGCGGAGAGGATGGCATGAAGCTGATTGAAGAGATTATGCAGATTTATGATGCCTATGGCTTCGATACGGAAGTTCTCGTAGCGAGTGTCCGTCATCCTCGACATGTGACCGACGCGGCCAAGCTCGGTGCTGATATCTGCACGATGCCTTTCTCGGTGTTTGAGAAGCTGGCAAAACATCCCCTCACTGATATAGGACTCCAGAAGTTTATGGAAGATTGGTCGAAGTCACGCTAATGTATTGTTTTTTCTTGTGCCCTTATGGTTCAGCTCCGTTACGAACATCTCTTTCAGCTCAAAAACTATGGCGTGCCGCGTGTGCGGTTCGAGTCTGAAGCTGCAAAACTTCCTCGTTTTCTTGAACTGATTCGCGGCCGTGGACAGGGTTTTTATGATCTTCCTGATGACACACGGGGCGTTGCTGAGATTCTCGAGTACGCTCACAAAGTGCGAGGTAAATTTGATCATATTGTCGTCCTGGGCATTGGTGGATCGGCGCTTGGTGTGAGCTGTCTGATGCAGGCACTGAAGCATCCTTTCTGGAATGTTCTTCCGAAACGTGCCCGAAAGCATCCGCAACTTTTCGTCCTTGATAATATTGATCCGTCCGTGATTGCGCAGCTCGAGGAGACGATTTCGTATAAGAAGACGCTCTTTATCGTTGCCACGAAGTCTGGTACGACGCCGGAGACGATGGGTCAGTACTATTATTTCCGTGCCAAGATGGAGCGGGAGGCTGGGAAGATTGTCGCCAAGAAGCATTTTGTCTTTGTGACGGATGCGGTTCGGGGCGTGTTGCGTGGGATTGCTGCGAAAGATGGGATTCCATGCTTTATGATTCCAGATAACGTCGGTGGACGATTTTCTGTCCTGAGTCCGGTTGGCTTGCTGCCTGCAGCGCTTCTAGGTATTGATATTAAAAAATTACTCGGTGGAGCGCGGGCGATGCGTGATGTTTTTTTTGAAAAAAGGTTTGTGCGGAATATTCCGTTTCAACTGGCGGCGATTCAGTATGTTTTGCAGCAGGAGCGGGATGTGACGATGACCGTCATGATGCCGTATGCTTCCGCGTTTTCTGGTTTGGCGGACTGGTATTGTCAACTCCTTGCGGAGAGTATCGGAAAGTCTGAGACACGGGGTGGTAAAAAAGTTTCGATTGGGCTGACCCCGATCAAGGCCCTCGGTGTCACTGACCAGCACTCGCAGGTTCAGCTCTATACGGAAGGTCCACGTGATAAATTTATTTTATTTCTGGAGGTCGCAGCGTTGTACAAAAAACAACTGGTCATTCCTTCGGCTGCGGTCAGCGATCCGTCGATGGCGTATTTGAAGGGTGTGACGTTTCAGGAGCTCATGTCGGTGGAAAAGCGGGCAACGGAGCAGGCTTTGTTTGAGTATGGACGACCGACGGCGACGTTGAGTGTGCCGCGGATTGATGAGGAAGTTCTCGGCGAGCTGTTTATGCTTTTTGAAGGTTCGATTGCGTTCCTTGGCGAATTTTACGATATTAATGCGTTCGATCAGCCGGGTGTTGAGCTCGGAAAGATATATACTAAAAAAATGCTCTCATAACTTTTTGCTCTCATGACTACCCCAAACTTCGGTGAACCGCTCAATGATGAACAACTTGCCCTTTTGCGCGCGGTCAGCCAGGCGTGCCGACGATCGATTATTGAAATGACGGCGTGTGCCCAGTCCGGACATCCAGGTGGGTCACTTTCGGTGATCGACTATCTGACGCTTTTATATACCTTCGTGATCAGCCAGCATAATGATCCCGTTGTTGTTTCCAATGGTCACGTCTCCCCTGCCGTCTACGCAATTCTCGGAGAGCTTGGTGTTGTAGATAAAGAGCGAGCGGTTACGCTTTTTCGAAAACCAGACGATGTGTTTGAGGGACATGTGAATCGACGAGTTCGAGGTGTTCACTACTCGACTGGACCCTTGGGAATTGGCGCTTCGGTGGCCTCTTCATTTGCGCTCGGAAATCAGCTCTCGAAAAAAATGTCGGAGACGGTGTATCTGCTGATGGGCGATGGCGAACAGCAAGAGGGTCAGGCCTATGAGATGATGAACTTCGCGCATAAGTATCGACTTTCGAATTTGGTTTTGTTTGTCGATTACAATCAGATTCAGTTGTCGTCGTCGCTTGAGGAGATTATGCCAATCAATATCGCTGGGCATTATCGCGCGGCTGGATGGGAAGTTATCGAGGTCGATGGTCATGACTATCAGGCGATGTGGAATGCGCTGAGTCGAGCAAAAACGATGCAGATGAACTCGGGTTCTGATGCCGAGAGTGGCCGACCGGTCTGTTTGCTCGCGAAGACGGTGATGGGTAAGGGTGTGAGTTTTATGGAGGAGGAGGCGAGCGCGGGACGCGCGAGCTGGCATGGGAGTACGACGAACAAGGAGCTGACGGAGAAGGCGCTCAGTGAGCTTGTAATTACCGAAGAACAGAAAGAGCTTATCTCTGAAATTGGGAGTTTGAAGGATCGAATTTTCAGTTATGATATGGTGAAGAGTGGCACGCCAGTTGAGGGTTTTAATGCCGGTGAGCCTCGCGAGTACGGCGTTGATCAGAAAACTGACTGCCGTGGTGCGTATGGAAATGCGCTCGTCGATCTCGTTGGTTTGAATATGAATGTGGTCGCGATGACGGCTGACCTCGCCGGTTCTGTCAAAACAGATGGTGTTAAAAAGGCCTTTCCTGAGCGACATATCGAGTGTGGCATTAGCGAACAACACATGGTGAGTGCCGCTGGCGGATTGAGTCTTCGTGGATTTATTCCTTTTGCATCTACCTTTGGTGCGTTCATGAGTAGTCGTGCAAAAGATCAGGCGCGTGTGAATGATATCAACGAAACAAATGTCAAAATGGTGGCTACCCACTGCGGATTGTCGGTTGGTGAAGATGGTCCGACCCATCAGGCGATTGATGACATCAGTTCATTTTTGGGTATGTATCATACGTCCGTTCTTGAGCCGGCTGATCCGAATCAGTGTGATCGAATGATCCGTGCGATTGCGGGCGTGTATGGAAATTTTTATGTACGAATGGGACGCGCGAAAGTTCCGACGATTACGCGCGAGGAGGATCCATCTAAGCCATTTTTTGGAGGTGATTACGTGTTTGAAATCGGGCGTGCGGACATTGTTCGAACCGGAAAGGATGTGACGATTGTCGCGAGCGGACCTATGGTCCCGCGAGCGATTGAGGTTCGCGAACTTTTGAAAGATCAGATCGATGTGGAAGTTCTCGTCGTCAGCTCGATGAAACCCTTCGATCACGAAACTCTCGAAAAGAGCGCAAAAAAAACCGGCAAAATTCTCACCCTCGAAGACCACAACGTCGCCTGCGGCCTCGGCATGATCGTAACGCAGTCACTCGAAGAAAGTGGCATCTGCGTTCCCGTTACCCATATGGGTGTCCGCGGCTATCAGCTCAGCGGCACCGCCGACGAACTCTACGAAATCGCCGGCCTGGGCGTGAAAGATATCAAGAAGGCGGTGGAGAAGTTAGTAACCAAGTAATTTCTTACCCCACATAGAGCACCGTCGTCTCTATCTGCTGCGCAAACTTCCCTACTGGTGTGGAGGTGTCACCTGATCGCAGGGCTTCAAAAATATCTTTTTTTTCACGACCTTTTAAGAGAATGATGGCGTGCTTGCAGTTTGTGAGGGCATCCATGGTGAGGGTGAGGCGCTCGGGTGCATCGAAGATGTCGGTGCGGGTTTGGGCGGTGAGGAAGCCTTTCTTCATGGCAGATTCTGAGTCGGGAAAGATCCCGGCGATGTGGCCGTCGTGGCCAGCACCGAGCACGAGTCCATCGAAAATTGGCTCGCGGCTTTTTTTGAGAAGGAGCAACTTCTGCTCAAAGGCGAGGCAGGACTCGAGGTAGCCCAGACCCGTATCAAAGTGAAGAAAGTTTTCTTGCGGGGCGCCTGCTTCTGCGATCAATTCACTGCGGATCATGCCTGCGTTACTGAACTTGTCGTCCAGCGGAACGTAGCGCTCATCAACACCAACCCAGAGAATTTTTTCCCATGAGAGGTGCTCTTTTCCGAGCATCTGATAGAGCTTTTTCGGGGTGGATCCGCCAGAGAGACCGATGCGGCATTCGTCTTGGGTTGCGAGGGCTTCACGAATCGTTGAGGTCGCCCAATGAAATGCCTGTTCGTAAAAATCTTGTTCCGATTCTACTTGTATACATTTTGTGTTCATGATGCGTGTGTGTTATGCCACTGAATTCCCTTTTTCAACAACGGTGCAGCGCCTTTTGGGCCGTAGGATCCTGGCTCATACCCTTCGAGAGGCGGATTATTTTTTTCGAAATACCCAGTAATCTTATCGATCACTTTCCATGCCGCATAAATTTCTGGAAACTCAAGAAAGAGCATCTTGTCGCCCTTAATCGCCTCGAGGATTAACCGACTGTGCTCGTCGAGACAGTCGCCACTACAGTAGATCGGCTTGCCGGTATTGAGAGGAACGAAGTCTATCTCGGAGCCGCCCATTTTTGTGAGAAGATGAAACTCGATTCTTTCAAATGGCTGGAGCTGGATAATGAGTTTATTCGGTTGCAGTTTTTTATTATTTTTCTGGACCTCCTGCGGCTTGAACTCGATCACTACACTCGTAAGTTGCTGTGTAAGTTTCTTGCCCGTGCGGAGATAGATCGGGACGTTGCGCCAGTTTTTTTCGTTAATAAACAGACGAAGTGAAGTGAACGTTTCTGTTTTTGATTCTGGCTCTACCCCTGCCTCCTTGAGATACCCCTGATACTGGCCCCTTACGACGGATCGCTTGATGTCCCTAATACTCAGAGATTCAATGAGCTTCCTTTTTGCACGGTGAATTGAGTCGCTCGTGATTTTCGTTGGAAGATCCATCGTCAGGAATGCAAGAATCTGAAAAAGATGAGATTGTACCATGTCTCGCAGTGAGCCGACGCTATCAAAGTAACCGGCGCGACCTTCGGTTCCCAGGCTCTCCAAGCCGTTAACCTGGATATTATCAATGTACTGTCCGTGGATAAGTGAGGTCAGAATCGGATTGGCATACCGCAGGGAGAGCAAATTGAAGACCGGCTCTTTTCCTAAATAGTGATCAAGAAGAAAAACTTGGTCGTGGTCGAATTTTCTTTTGAGAACCGTCTCTAGGTACTTTGCGGTTTTGAGATTGTGACCGAAAGGCTTCTCGATGATGAGACGAAGTTTACCAAGTGTCGTATTGAAGTTTATCTGCCCGAGCTGCCTGATGACCGCATCAAATACGGATGGCGGCGTTGAAAGGTAGGCAAGACGAATACGATTTTTATTCACACCTTCGGTGTGTGCCAGGTGCTTTTTGAGATCGGCGTAGTCGGCTTTGACGTCATACTGGCCTGAAACGTAACTGACGTTTTTTGCGACGGCATCGAGAATTTTTTCGTCTGTATTGTCTTTGAACTTTGCGCGAACGGCGTCCTTGAACTCCTCGATAAACGCCTCCTGCGAGAGGGGTGTGCGTGCGTATCCGATGACCTTGAAGTCCTTCGGTGTGCGCTTCTCAAGGTGGAGCTGGTAGATGGAAGGAAAAAGCTTGAGTTTTGCGAGGGAGCCCGAGGCACCGAAGATAATCAGGGTGAAGTCGTGCTCGGATTTTTGGAAGGGCACGCCGGAGGCGCTCTCCCGGTTTCCGTCTTTTATAGTATGCATCATATCCATTGAGTATGAAATACTCCTGGCTTGTCGATACGTTCGTAGGTATGGGCTCCGAAAAAGTCGCGCATACCCTGAATCAGATTGGCTGGAAGCTCTCGCGAGGTCATCGTATCAAAGTACTGCAGTGTCGTGGTGAGAACGGGAGTTGGTACGTTTGCGTTGAGTGATTCTGAAATCACTTGAGCCCATGCTGGCCGGCATTTTTCAATTTGTTGTACACTTTTTTTATTCATCAAAAAATGGCTTGTGGCCATCTCTTTTTTGGCATTTTTGAGATCGTAGAGAAGCTTTGATCGAATAATGCATCCACCCTCCCAGACGCGAATCACCTCACTCATATCGAGATTGAATCCGTAGTCTTTGTTCGCTCTCGTGAGGAGATAGAGCCCTTCGCTATAGGCCATGAGGCAGGCGGCGTAGAGTGACTTTTCGAGATTGTCGAGAAAGGTCTCGAGGTCGTGTGATGGTTTTGCTTTCTTTATCGATCGCATCTTGCTGAGCGCCGTACGGAGCTTTTTGTCAGACGAAGCGTAGCGGGCGAAGACCGCCTGTGTAATCGCCGGAAGTGAAACGCCAACATCAAGAGACTCCTGCGAGGTCCACTTGCCGGTGCCTTTATTTTTTGCCGCGTCGAGGATGAGATCGACGAGGTATTTTTTTCCTTCTTTCTTGCGCAAGATAGGCGGGACAATTTCAAACAAGTAGCCAGCTAATCGGCCTTCGTTACAGATCTCAAAGAACTCAGCGATCTGCTCGTTGGTGAGCTTGTAGTGCGATTTGAGGAGGCTGTAGGCCTCGCCAATCATCTGCATAATCGCGTACTCGATGCCGTTGTGAATCATTTTCACATAGTGCCCTGCGGCCCCGGTTCCGAGATACCCTGCACAGGTGTTGCGTGTGAAATCTTTTGCGGCGATTTTTTTTAAGATTGGTGCAAGCGCCTGCCATGCCGCTTTTTCCCCGCCCACCATAATGCTTGGTCCGTGAAGTGCCCCCTCTTCTCCGCCAGAGATTCCCACGCCGACGACGTGCACGCCGATTTTCTTGAGCGTTTCCTGACGTCGAATCGTGTCCTTGAAGTAGGAATTTCCTCCATCGATGACGATGTCCCCTTTTTCCAGATAGTCGACAAGTCCCGCGAGCGTCTCGTCAACGGCTGAGCCAGCTGGTACCATGAGTATAATTTTTCGTGGCTTCTCGAGCGAGGCGACGAAGTCTTTGATTGTTTTGTATCCCGACATCTCTTTCGTTCCGTAGCTCGAGAGAAACTTCTCCACCTTCTCAGGGTTGTGATTGAAGAGGCTGATGGAGAATTTTTTCGCGGCGATATTTCGTGCGAGGTTGCCGCCCATGGTTCCGAGGCCCATGAGGCCGATGGCTGATTTTTTCATAATACGAACAAGATAGGGGCAGTATTTGCCTCAGTATAGGCCAGCTTTCCGTGAAGTGAAAGTGGGTTTTAGCTAAACGAAATACTGAAATTATACATGCCCATGCTGCACATCCCCCTCAAAACTGTCCCTGGCTGCTGTGCTGGAACCTCAATATTTGTTGATCCTGATGCGGGTAAATAGACTGAGTATCCCAGACTTGGAATGACGAGAGCCGATGAACAGTCAAATGTCCCGCTTGTCTTTACCTGAATAATCGATGGCACATTTGCTTTGGCTTCAGTTTTCTTTGGCGAGTAGCCGCCTTTTGCCGCAATTTCTATAATTTGCGTCCCATCCACTACCGTTGGTGGAGCTATGTTTGTATTGCTTGATCCGCCTGCAAGATCCTGACTATTGCTACCCGTGATGATGAGTACAGGAATGAGAATGGCGAGTGAAATTGAAATAAGAAATGCGAATTTCATAGTTTAAAGGGTGAATAATGGAGGCATAATTCCGGCTGCTACGAGACTGTTTATGAGATTAAATATGGCAAAAACTATAACCACTATACCAGCTGACTTGAAAAATATGCGAGATGCTTTTCCTGGCTGAATGGTCAGTGATCCAAAACTCATCAGGGCTAGCACAGGTAGCGTACCGAGCGCAAAAGCAGACATGGTGAGCGCTCCATTTAAAAAGCTTCCTGTTGAGAGTGTATATATCTGCATCGATTGAGTAAATCCACAGGGAAGAAAGAATGTTGCCACACCAACGAGGAAAGGAGCAATGGTATGTGTCAGGCTTGTTGCCTTCATCGCCTTTTCAGAGAGCGCTTTTGGTGGCGAGAACTGGAATCGCTTTGCCCAAGGAAAGACATCAAGGAGATTCATACCCAGAATAAACATCACGACCGCAATAATTATACTGATAATAATATTCATTGCTGGAGTCAGCTGGAAGGCCGAACCAAGAAGGCCGATGGCCCCGCCAAGGATGAAAAAACTGATCAGGCGCCCTGCATGAAACATGAGTTGAGGCTTCATGGCATCGCCGCTCTTGGCATAGTTCGCTGAGAGAGAAAGAAGTAGTCCTCCAACAACCGCAAGGCATGTAGAAAGTGAAGCGACCACCCCAATGATAAATGCTGTTCCGAACGTTACCTTATCCGAACTTACCAGATTGACGATTCCCATCTTCTGGAGCAGCACAAATCCAACTATGAATATGAGCGCTATCGGAATAGCTATTGTAAAGTCCGACCAGTGACGCTTCGCCTCCTCCTTTTCGAGAGAAAGTGAGTAGCCATGTTTTTCAATTGATTTTGTCAGCTCCTGAGCAATTTCATCGAGTGATGAAAATGGGAAATCCCCGGTGACTTCAATGGTCTCCGTTATCAGTGATGTTTTTGCCCTTGTCACATATGGCAGATCACCGATTTCACCTTCTGTCAGTACTATGCATGAATGACAGTGCATACCTTTCACATAAAATGTGTGGGTTTTTGTCGATACTGATACTTGTAAATCCATATAGATGAGATTATACGATTATTAAAGCTTACGCATTTTTAGACGGAGCGAGTTGCTGACAACCGATACGCTGGAGAAGGCCATAGCGAGGCCTGCAAAGACCGGATTTAAAAGAATACCCCAAAATGGATAGAGCAGACCTGCTGCAATTGGAATGCCAACGACATTGTAAATAAACGCCCAGAAGAGGTTTTGTTTTATGCCGCGCATGGTGAATTTCGAGAGACGAATTGCCTTTGCTAGTTTAGATATATCACCATTGAGGAGCGTTATTCCTGCTGATTCTATTGCGACGTCTGTACCGGTACTCATCGCAATTCCAACGTCTGCCTGTGCAAGAGCTGGAGCGTCATTTACCCCATCTCCCGCCATGGCTACGATCTCACCTTTTTCTTGAAGCTCCTTAATTTTTGCGAGCTTACTTTGTGGCAATACTTCCGCAACAACTTCATCAATACCTACCTGGCTCGCAATAAACTGAGCTGTATTCTTATTGTCACCCGTCAACATTATGACCTTTATTCCTAACTGCTGTAATTTTTCTACGGCATCTCTCGCCTCAGGCTTAACTGCATCTGCTACCATAACCATTCCTAGGACTTTTTCCTTTGTTGCCAGAATGACTGGCGTCTTACCTTCAAGAGTGTCTTTTTCGAGTGCTTTTCTGTCTATTTTTAAACCCAGCTCATCGAGCATAGCCATGTTGCCAGCAAAATATTCCTTACCTTTTATGGTTCCTCGTATGCCCTTTCCTTTCATAATTTCAAAGTTCTCAATCGTATGGGTATTGATTGCATGATCTTTTGCATAGGTAACAATAGCGTGAGCAATAGGATGCTCTGATCGCGACTCGAGTGAAGCCATCATGGCAACTGCTTCTTTTTCAGAAACGCCTTCATGTGTGCGTATTGAAATAAGCTCTGGTTTTCCTTTGGTAATTGTTCCTGTTTTATCGACCACAACTGCTGTTACTTTATGAAGTTTTTCAAGCGTCGCTGCGTCTTTTACCAAGATACCCTCCTGCGCACCTTTTCCTACTCCGACGATAATAGCCGTTGGAGTTGCGAGACCGAGCGCGCATGGACAGGCAATGACAAGAATTCCTACAAATGAGGTTAGTCCATAGGAAACGGCCTGTGAAAATCCTAAATACTGCGTCCCAAAGACAAGCCATGCTGCGAGTGTGAGAAATGAAATAACGAGGACCACCGGCACAAATACTGAGGATATTTTGTCTGCGAGAGCCTGAATTGGAGCCTTACTCCCCTGCGCCTCTTCGACCATTGTAATAATGTGTGCAAGAAGTGTCTCTGAACCAACTTTTGTGGCTTTAAATGTGAATGTTCCGGTTGTGTTTATCGTACCTGCAACTACCGTATCGTTCTTATGCTTTTCTACAGGAACCGGTTCACCGGTGATCATCGACTCATCAACATATGAAGATCCATCTACAACCATGCCGTCTACTGGGATTTTTGAGCCGGGCTTTACGATAATGATGTCATCATGCACCACCTCTGATATAGGCACTTCCACTTCTTCTTTATTTCGAATGACGAGGGCTGTTTTTGCCTGAAGATTGAGGAGTTTTTCTATAGCATCTCCAGTTTTTAACTTAGACCGGGCTTCAAGATATTTACCAAGAGTCACAAACCCTATAACGACAATCGTGACATCAAAGTAGGTAAATTCTGGAACTTTGAGCAAGTTCCGCACAGGTGGTAGAAGAAAAATAATACTACTATAAAGAAAAGCGGTTAGGGTACCGATACCAATAAGGGTATCCATGTTCGCTACTCGATAGAGTAAAAATTTAACTACGCCGTCAACGAATGGCTTTCCAATCCAGAACAACACCACCGCTGACAACAGAAAAGATATCGTGTTGAAAAGTGGCATCGGAATAGGAAGTCTTGGGATCTCCAAAAAAAGCTGCGAGGCAATATCCCACATCATCAGTACAAATACGAGAAATGTCACCGGCATGACAAAATCTACCTTAGTCTTCATTTCCTGGAGCTCACGTAGCTTGTCTTCTTTGGTTTGCGTTAGTCCCAGGTGTTCTGCGTGATCCTCTGTATGGTTTCCTGCATGGCCCATCGAGGCATGATCTTCTCCGAGAGTATATCCGAGCTTTCCAACTTCGGCATTCATATCGGCAAGAGTGACCTTATCGGGATCCAAGGAAATCGAGGCTTTCTCTGTGGCAAAGTTCACGTCACATGATTCAACTCCGGGAAGTTTTTTGAGCGTCTTGGTAATAATAGCACTGCAGCTTGCGCAGTGCATTCCCTTAACCGTGTAATTTTTCTGCATCATAATTCTTGGGGTTACTTGATGTTATACCATTGAGTTCTCCAGTCTTTTAACGTAATGAGCGTCGTGGATAGAAAGTTCTCTACCGCGTCCGCATTATCCAAAATCTCTTTTCGGCTACTCTTTTTTCGAACCTCCTGAGTCATCTCAATCCCGGCCTCGTGATGCGCGATGAGCGCATTAAGAAATCGAAGATCTAGCTTTTCATCAGCTGATCCAAGTTTTGCCACAATAGGGTCGGTAACTTTTCGCGTGTCGTCATACCAGTCCTTCTTCCATTGGTAGAGCTCATTAATAAGCTTTGGCTCACCTTCTTTGATGTCTGCAGCTAGGGCTTTTATCTCTTTCCTCTGGGATGTATTCTCAACCTGACTTGCGAGCAGCATCGCACCCGTGTGATGCGCGGCCATTTTATTGATATATCGAAGATCGACAAATCTATCAGCCTGCCCCAGCCCCATTTCTTCTTTTACATACATTGTCTGCTGATATGTTGGGGATACATAGTATCCACCAGCCAAACCGACTATTCCCGTCACCACCATAAGTGACACCGCTATTGGTAAAGAAAGAGTATTCATTAGTTTGAGAGGTTAAAGATTTTGAGAAGTTCATCAATCGCCTTCTGTTTATTTTCTTTCATTTTTGGAATAAGGCAGGTGTCGAGATGGCCCGTGAGCAACTCACGTTTGGCTGCTTTGAGCAATCCAATGACGCTATCGATCTGCTGGATTACCTCGGGACAGTAGCGATCAGAGTCGATCATTTGTGTTACTTTTTCGAGGGTACCCGCTGACTGGCGGGCGCACTTCAGGGCCTTTTGTTTTTTCGGGGAAATATGATTTTCGTGATTCATGAGGTGGATAAAAAAATATAATGCCTATCAACCTCTATCCTAGGGTATAGGTTCATAGTTTGCAAGAGCATTTTAAAATTCTCTCCTTTCGGGCCGGAGCGAGGCTTTCGTGAAGAAAGTAGCTGGCTACGAAAAGAGAGAACAGATATCCCGGGCACCAGGCTCGGGAAGCTTCCCTTACGGGAAACGTAGTTCGGCACTGACACGAAGTCGGTGAAACGCGTAACTACAATCGTATTCTACTACTTTTATAGCTTTTTGTCAATTATCTTATTTAGCTTTATATGAAGCTAAAACTGAAGCGCTTTTATGGAGGAGTATCTGTTCCTGCTCATTAAGCGGTACCGTAAGTATTTCTTCAATCCCCTGACGACCAAGCACGCAAGGTACGCTTAAGGCTATGTCGGAAATGCCGTAGTAATTTTCGAGTCTTACTGAAAGCGGAAAGACTTTGTGAGAGTCATTGAAAATATTTCTTACGAGTTCCCGTGCAACGGTGGCAATGGAGTAACATGTATACCCAACGTCGTGAATAATCCTGTAAGCAGCGTTTTTTGTATTCTCATAACATTTGTCTGCAACATCTTGAGTAAAATTTGCAAAATCGAAGAGTGATTTTCCTGAGACATTCGCTGAGCTATAGGCAGGAAATGATGTGTCACCGTGTTCACCAAAGACATACACTTCAATGCTATGTGGATGAATATTAATTTCTTCCGAAATATGAAATCTCAATCGAGAGGTGTCGAGTGTTGTGCCGGTTCCAAAGACACGGTTCGCTGGGAATCCAGAAATTTGTTGTGCCTCATACGTAAGGACATCAACTGGGTTCGTTACGATCATGAGGATTGTATCGGGAGCGCTTCTGGTAATTTTTGGAATAATATCTTCGAATATAGCTCTATTTGCCTTGATAAGATCAAGTCGCACTTCCCCCTCTGCCTGCTTCTTCCCCGCGGTTATAATAACAATATCGGAGTCTGCACAAAGCGCATAGTCACTTCCAGCAGATAGCTTAATATATGATGTAAATGGAAGTGAATGTTCGAGATCGAGCAAAATTCCTTCTGCCTTCTCCTTGTTACTATCAATGATTGCCAGATCCGTGATTGCACCATCTAAAAGCAGTGCATACGCTGTTGTCGCCCCCACATTCCCGCATCCAATGATTGATACTTTGAATTTATCTGCGACTGAATGGTCTGCTTGATGTGCGGAGAACATATAAAAAAGTTATGGATCAAGAGACATGTTCATTGTACTCGTCTCTTCTATTTCTTCAATATTGCATATCCTTATAGTTGACCTTCCACCACTCGGTATGGACCGCCTTCTTGTAGGCATCTGCCCGCTCATTTTCGCCTATTTTCTGAAGAAATTCGACCTGCATGCCCAGGCACTCTACCTCTTCATCCTTTCCCTCTGAGGGGTCCTCGGGCACCTTCCATGCTGTTGGGTTGGCCTCGAAATAGCTCGTAAATTTGTATGAGTGGCAGGCCTCGTGAACGAGCGCCGAGGCAAAATCGACCTCGTCATCACGGTCCGGACGTCCCGCCGTATGTCTCCGAGGTTTCTCCCACGTCCACATGACTGACCCTTTTTCGACGCACTCGATAAGATCGAGATACGTATTCACAAAATCATAATCTTTTGGAGATCCTTTCTTAAGAACGCCGAGGGCATCGCCGACATGCTGAGCGCAATTACTATCACCTGTCGTCATTATGTCCCCTTTTTTGAAAAGTGCATCGTGGCTTTTTTGGTCTGCGACATATTTCACCT
>CALQZC010000017.1 GCA_943349045.1 Candidatus Peribacteria bacterium | reverse complement strand
ATAAAACCGTCAAATGCGCTTAAATCAGCTTCATTCTCGTTCCATCGAACTAATTTTGTGTTCATGCCTACGCGCGTACATGCTCGAAGTGCCTCGAGCTCGCAATTTGAACCTGGAAATAGGATGACTGCGGTTGTTGCCATAGCGTGGTTACTCTAGCAGGTGAAGCTGATACCAACAAGCCTAAACTGCTATTGATAAAATATAAAATAATGGTACAATAACCCTCCTCTAAGGCATATTATGGCCCCTCGGTCTACCAATCATCCTGGTTCCCATTCTCCTAAAATAGACTCCAGGAGAGAGGCTTTTCTTGTAGGTCTTCTTCATCAGCACCTTGATGCCGGAGCAAAACAGGGGCTTCTTCGGGAGTGGTTTGGTGTAAAAATTGCTGGTCTTGTCGCTTTGCGCGGTCGAGCTGAGGTATCGAATGATCCAAGTCCTCTTATTCACACTCTTACCCAGGCACTTCATGGATTTGAGGAAATTCTTGTTAGGCGGACGAAAGTGGACAAGCCGCACGTTAAGTCAGATGCGATAAGTGGAACGTTTGTGCTTTCGCATGAAGATATGATTTCGACCGAAATAAGCCTTCTTCTCAATATTTTTTCTATGCTCGACCTTCTGACAGAGAAGATGCAGCTTGTTGTGGATCGCCAATCAGTAAAACGAATTCATCAGGATGGTGTTCGAGGAAATGCTGAGGTGCTTTCTGCGCAAATTCAAAACTTTGTCATGCGTGATGCTCGGGATGAGTCCGAAAAGACGACTCTTCAAAAGGATTTGGATCGGCAAAATGCTGTTTTCGCTGATGCTCAAGAACATATTGATAGCGACGAAAAACGACTGGAGATATTAGGGAGGTGATTCGTGCAATATTTCAAATTTCTGATATTACGCAGCTCAGAGCCCTTCGAGATATGATTCTTCAAATTCTTTGCGATAAGTCTCCTCATGATATGCGTCCCTCGCATAAAGAAATTGGTTCCGCACGGAGAGATGTTCTGTCCATTCCATTCAGTGTTAATATTACTGCACTTGATCATAGCGCTGAGGTTAAGCCTCTTCCGCCCCCTGAGACACCGATTGTTTCTGAGATTCGTCATCAATCACATCGAACTCGTAATGCATTTTTTACCACTCTTGGTTTTGTAGCTGCGGGTATGGCGATCGTTGGGGTTTCTTCACAATCAGCTCCGGGTCGACCGGTTTCTCGCTCGGGTAGCGTCGTCGCTGGCATGGCGAGTGCACAGGGGGAGATGACAGATAAGGAGAAACATGAGTTTATGATGCGTGATCTGGCGCTTGCGACTCTTAATCAATTTATGCCCCAGTATCGGGAAACGTATAAAAGGAGAGCTGGAAAAGAGTTATCCCAAACAAATATTAGAGTTAAGGTAGATTTCGTTGATGAAGTAAGTGTACTCACTCTTAATGGTGTGGTTGTTGAGGCGCGCATAGGAAATCAGGTACTTTCTGAAGATCAATATTCTGGGTACGAGCAAAAGTTATCTGCGCTTGCAGGTTATTAATCAAAATTCAGAACGTCGACCACAGGTGGGTTATATTTTTACAGTTATCTCCTCGAGTTTCTTCGGGTATTTTGCGAGGTTGACGGGGCCTTTTTTGGTGACGTGGATCATGTCTTCGATGCGGACGCCGAACTGGCCTGCCAGGTAGATGCCAGGTTCGGACGTGATGACGCAGCGTTCGACGAGTGCATCTTTACTGTTTGGGCCAACGTTTGGGGATTCGTGAACTTCGAGGCCGATGCCGTGACCGAGGGAGTGGCCGAAGTTTTTGCCGTAACCGGCTTTTGTGATGATGTCGCGTGCGATCTTGTCGCAGTCACCTCCAGTGTTGCCGATCTTCATATGTTTGATAGCGGCTTCTTGAGCCTTTAATACGGTGTTATAAACCTGTGCTTCCAGGTCGCTTGGTTTTTTGGTGAAGAAGGTTCGGGTCATATCGCTGCAGTAACCGCCGTAGATGAAGCCCATATCGACGAGGACGACATCACCTTTTTTGAACTTCTTGTCAGTGTTCTGGTGATGGGGGATGGCGCTGTTTGGACCGAACCCAACGATCGGTTTGAATGAGATTCTCGATTCAAATCCTTTGCTGTAATTGAATGCGGCAATTTCGATCTCGTCTGAGACTTGCCGCTCCGTTTTCCCTGGTTTGAGATTCTTGATGATTTTTTTGAGTGCATCTTCGGCACATTGTTGTGCGTGAATAATCTTGTCTATCTCCTCGTCAGTTTTGCTTATGCGAAGCATAGAGTCTATTCCATTTATTGGCTTCAGGGAGACTTTTTTGAGCTTCTTTCCCCAGTGAATATATTGGTTCACCTTCACATGTTCCGACTCGAATCCGAGCTTTTTTATCTTCTGATTTTCGAGAAATTCTGCAAATCCTTCACCTCGAAGTGTCGAGGTGTCGATATAGGTGAAGTGCGGTGGAAGATTCTCTTCGACGTAGCCCTTGTACCGAAAGTCGGTAAAGAAAAAATTCTCCCCGCGAGGGGACGCAAGCGTTTTTGGCGTCACGATAATAAATGCTGTGGTTCCTGTAAATCCGCTCAGGTAGCGGATATTATACAGATTCTCGATGAGTATTCCGTCGATGTTTTCTTTCTTGAAGAGGGGAATGAGTTTTTTGATGCGGTACATGGTTTATGCGCTCTGAAGAAAATACCTGATAATGTCTTCGGTTTTTTGAATGTTTTTTGGAAGGTCTTTGAGTTTCTGTATAACTTCGTTTCGCTGATAGCCAAGCCCGATGAGGGCGTCGACCGCTTCTTCGTTTTCACGCTTGAGTGAGCCTTTTGCGTGTTGTGGGAATGTGCCGGTACTTACTATTTCAATCTTGTCCTTGAGCTCGGTGACGAGACGTTCGGCGATTTTTTTGCCAACTCCCGGAACGCCCGTGAGCGTACTTGTGTCTCCGTGGATGATAGCATTTTTTATGTTGTCGATTGGGAGGGACATCATATCGGTGGCCATTTTTGGACCGATACCTTGCACCGAAATGAGCTGATTGAAAAATTTGATGCTGTCTGCGGATGGTAGTCCATAGAGACTAATATCATCTTCGCGAACCGCGGTGTGAATATAGAGCTCGATGTTTTGACCCTCTTCGAGGGCGAAGAGCGTGGTTGCCGGAACGGTCACGAGGTAGCCGACCCCATTGACGTTGAGGATAATTTTTTTCTCGAGTTTTTTCTGAAGTGTTCCGTTGAGATAGGCGATCATGGGTCTGAGTTATGATTTTTTCCGTCAGGAATGGTGAAGTTGCGAAGGAAGTCGTTTTTGAATGTCGTGAATGTTCCGGCGTTGATGTGTGCTCGTATCTTCGCGGTTAAGTCTAGCAAGAAATGCAGGTTGTGAATAGAGAGGAGAGACATCGCAAGGATCTCGCCTTCGGTGAAGATGTGTCGCAGATAACTCATTTCGTAGTTGCGGCAGGTGTAGCAGGTGCAGGTGGTGTCGAGGGGTTCTGAGGAGTTTTTGAATCCAGACTGCTTGATGTGGAATCGACCTTCGTGTGTCCAGAAGGTGCCGTGACGTGCGAGGCGGGTGGGAAGGACACAGTCAAACATGTCGATACCGCGATCGACCGCTTCGAGGATGTCTTCCGGTGTTCCGACACCCATCAGATAGTGCGGTTTGTGTTCTGGAAGGTGCGGCTGGAGAACGTCGAGCGTGTGATACATCTGCTCTTTCGATTCTCCGACCGAGAGACCGCCGATAGCGACTCCAGGAAGGTCGAGTTCGCTCATGAACTTCATCGACTCGATACGGAGGTCGTCGTAGACGACGCCTTGGGCGATTGGAAAAAGCATTTGCTGTGCTTCGGCTGGACGTTCTTTTTGAATTTTTTCGTGGGCAATTTTACATTTGAGGGCCCAGGCGTGCGTGCGATCCATAGCTTGTCGTGCATATGACTTGTCCGATGTCCCAGGGGCACACTCGTCAAATGCCATGATAACATCAGCCCCAAGATCGGCCTGGATCTGCATCGCGATTTCTGGCGAAAGAAAGTGTTTGCTTCCGTCGAGATGTGATCGAAACTCAACGCCATCTTCAGAAATCTTCACCCCAATTTTTGGAATGTTGCTCAGTGGTGTGTAGTCTTTTCCTGCACCCAGTGAGAATACCTGGAATCCGCCAGAGTCGGTGAGCATTGGCCTGCGCCAGTTGGTCCACTTCTGTAGTCCGCCTTTTTCTTTGATGAGCAGCTCGCCAGGTCGGAGGTGGAGGTGGTAGGTATTTCCGAGGATTATCTCAGCGCCTATTTCGACGAGCTCCTCGGGTTTGACGCCTTTGACCGTGCCGTTCGTACCCACTGGCATAAATACCGGAGTTTGGATGGTTCCGTGTGGAGTGGTGAGTATGCCGGTTCGGGCAGCGCTGCCTTTTTGTTTGTTGAGAATTTGGAACATATATTAATCGCGCATTTTTTTATCGGTGAAAATTTCTTCAATGATTTCTTCAATGTCTCGTTCGTGAATGACGATATCGTCGACTTGAAATTTTTCTAGGATTTTTCCTGTTATCTCTGCGGTTTTTTCTCGTGGAATTTTAATGGAGAATGTCCGGTCTTTCTGGCTGAGAATTTTTCCAAATACCTCAATTTCTTTTGCATCGACTCTATTTGCAAGCGTGAATTCCACTGTTTTTGAGTCCGAGTATTGCGTATGAAGCGCGTCGTAGGTGCCATCGTAGAGGAGTTGGCCGTGGTCGATGATGATCACGCGATCGCACAGACGTCGGATATCCTGCATATAATGCGATGTGAGAATGATCGTTGCACCTTTTTCTTTGTTATATGCTTTCAGAAACTCTCTGATGGCATTTTGAGAAATGACATCGAGACCGATGGTCGGTTCATCGAGGAAGAGGACTTTCGGGCTGTGGAGAAGTGCTGCAACGAGTTCGCATTTCATGCGCTGGCCAAGTGAAAGTTTTCGCACCTGCACATCGAGAATGTCTTTGATGTCGAGCAACTCTGAAAGTTCGTCGAGATTTTTTTTGAAGAGCGCATCGGGAATTTCGTAGATGGCCTTGTTGAGAAGGAAGCTCTCGATCGCTGGAAGATCCCACCAGAGCTGATTTTTCTGACCCATCACAAGCGCGAACTGTTTCTGAAACTCTGGCTCTCGCTCAAATGGTTTGTGATTCAGAACATCAACATCACCGCTGGTTGGATAGAGAATGCCCGAGAGCATCTTGAGCGTTGTTGTTTTCCCTGCACCATTTGGGCCGACGAATCCCACGAACTCACCTGGCTGAATCTCGAAGCTTATCCCTTTTACGGCCTCTACATAGAGCTTTTCCCGGTGGAATAGGCTTTTGATGGAACCCAAGAGGCCTGGCTGTTTTTTGTAGTATGAGTACTGTTTGACGAGATTTTTGATCGAAATAATTGGTTTCATGCGTGTGGTTAGCGAAATTTTAGCCGGTGCTCTGATAGTGACGTAGACCTATTTTCCACAATATTCTGCTTATTAACAAGCTGAAAATCGAGGCTATGATGAGGGCGGAGATGGCTTTCAGATCGAATAGGTGCTGGATTGCCTGAGTGGGGACTGAGACCGTGAATAGAATTGGAACAATTCCTACAAAAAAGAATCGAAGGACTCCTTGAAAAATGTCTGGTGGAAACTGCATGAATCGCCAGAGTGTTACGAAGAACTCGTGGAGCGCGTCGATGCGATTGATCCAAAATAATATAAGATTGGTGATAAACCAGAAGGAATAATAAATAGTGAGGGATGTTCCCATAAATATCAAAAATAGCACGATGTTTATTGGTGTGAGTGCGATGTCTAGTATGATGAGCTGACGGATGAAAAGGACGAGTGGTGGAAAAATAGAGAACAGAGAGATGAGCGAAAAGTACCTGAGCGATACGAAAAACTGGCTATCTACCGGTTTTGTGAGAATGATGTCGAGCTTTCCTTCTGAGATGTATTCTGGAAATGTTGAAAAATTTTTGATAAAAAACATGAATCCGATCGTGTCGATGAGAAAAAATACACTGAGGTAGAGGAGTCCTTGGTCGTAGTTGAGTGTTCCTATTGCTACGGCACTGCGGTAGATGACTTGGTAAAAAACAATATAGAGCAGAAACATGAGGAGTCGCGATGAAAATGACAAAATGAAATGCGTTCGAAATAGCAGCTCGCGAGTAATGCAGTTTTGCACGAAGTGGATGTAGAGCTTAATGTAGCGAGTTATTTTTTTCATATACCAATGCCTTCATAGTTTTTGGTGCCCTGCTGCCATATCAGCTGTGCAATGAGATAAAAAACGATTATCCATACACATTGAATTCCCAGTCCCTGGTAGATCTGTATGGTAGTGAGGCGCTGAAAATATACCTCCATGGGAAAGTTGTAAAAATAGGTAAATGGTAGATAGCTGAAAATTTCCTGGAGTTTTTCTGGAAGGAGAGTGAGTGGAAAAAGGTAGCCAGACATAAGGTTGATAACCTGATCTTTTAGCCCGTTGAGGGCATGAGTTTCCACCATGAAGAAGGCCATCATTCCGATCATGAAGGCAAGAAAGAAAAATAATATGAGCGAGAGAAAAAAATTTATCGAGAGAAATATAATGGTTATGGAATCGAAATTGAAAATGAGATATTCCCGAAGGATGAGCATCAGGATCATGTAAATTGGAATGACAATAATGAGATTTACTGCGCGAATACCCAGCCGCTCGCCAAACTTGTATGTCATGTAATCAATTGGCCGGGTGATATATTGGTTCAGTCGACCTTCTTTAATGTCTTTTGCAATTCGTTCTTCGGCATAGGTTGAGATAATGCGATTGATCAAGCGAGTTACGAGATAGTAGGTGACCATCATGTTCAGTGAGTAGCCACCAATTTCGCCTTTCTGCGCATACAGATGCGACCAGAGATAGGTCATCATGATAATGGGTGCCATGTTTACATAGAGCCAGTAGAGAAGCTGAAATCGCATCTCGAGTGCGTCGAGGACGCCGATTTTAATGTAGGTTGTGAACTTATTCATAGATGTTTTATCCGGCTGATGTGTATCTTCGAAGTCCCCATTTCCAGAAACTCAGGCTGATGATGTAGATTATTATGGTTGCAATAACAAAGAGTATCAGTATGTCTGGCGTAGCCTTATTGAGGCTTATTTCTGCGGGAAGATTGGCAATAAGTGCGAGTGGAAAAATGTAGGTGAATGCTATTTTTGCGAACGATGTGTAGATGCTTCGAGGATATCGGGCTACCTGTGTCATGTGCCATGCGGCGATGTTGAGTGCGTCATTTTTTTGCAGCCAAAATGTGAAGGTTGCGATGATGGATAGTATTGAAAAGAAAATAATATGGCCGACAAATGTGAGTGCGACGCCGGCCGTGAGAAGATGCCACTCGGGTTGGGTGTCGATATGGGCAAAGGCGTACATAAAGAGTGCGACCGTTATGCCAATGGCGGCTAGATAGTCGAATCGCATATTGGAGAGGAACATGAGCATGCGTGAAGAAGCTGGTTTGGTAAGCCAGGTGTCGATGTACCCACTTCGCATTTTATCAGAGAATTGCTCAAAACTATCCCGATAAAAAATATCTGAGATGTTCGTGAACAGATAAAAGAATGCCATAATGAGGAGTGTTTCTCCTTTTGTCATGCCGCCGAGAGTAGGGACGTTCCGGAATATTATTTCCATGAAAACCACGTATGAGACAACCCAGAAGAAGTTCAATGTGAGCGAAATCAAGAGGCTTGCACGGTACGCGAGCGTGACCTTGAGATTGATGGACATCAAGGTTGTGAAGACTTTCAGGTTGTGAATAATTTGATGAATCATATGGTGGTTGTTATCGTCCGACTGCTTCGTATTTTTTTATACCAATGCGATACATAAGCGTCATAATCGCATACTCGATCATAATAATGATCACTTGTGCGCCAATAATACGAAGCGTCTCATTGAGGCCCCCTGGCTGAATCATCATCTTTGCCGGATAGTAAAAAATGTACGGAAATGGGGTGAAATCGAGAAATCTCTGAAGCGCCTCAGGGAAAAATTGAAGAGGAATAAGCATACCTGAGAAAATTGAAAGAACCGCAAAAAACATGAAGAGTATGCGATTTGCGCTCACTACCCAAAAACTTAGTAGGGCAATGATAATCATCAGAATACTGTTTACAAAAAAAGATAACAGGATACTCAGGAGAATGAGAGGAATTTCTGCGTAGGGGAAATTTGCAAAAAATTCTGGCTGTACCAGTGCAATAATAATTCCGAATAATCCAACTCCTAGCCATGCGCGGACAAAGTTTTTACTGAGTTCGGCGATCATGAGGTATCCGATGTATGAGATCGGCTTCACAAGATAGTTGGAAAAATCTCCGTTCTGGATGTCGGTACAGATGCGAAATTCAGCTCGTATAAAGGAAAATGTCATGAGAACCTGGATCA
This sequence comes from Candidatus Peribacteria bacterium, assembly GCA_943349045.1. Taxonomy (GTDB): domain Bacteria; phylum Patescibacteriota; class Gracilibacteria; order UBA1369; family UBA12463; genus CALREA01. The sequence continues at coordinate 12,663 of CALQZC010000017.1, read as the reverse complement.
CCAAAAAATAGGTAATCATACCTTTGAACGTATATCCCTGAATGATGTCTTGCCCCTTGTAGATCGCGGCAAATAGAAATACCGAGATCATCAGCCGTACTGACCAGCCGATGAGATTGATGAAGAACTCGGTTCGATACTCCAGGCCTTCCTGGAATCCGATTCGAGCGACAGCAAGGTATTTTTTGAGTGTGCCGACCATAATAGGTTAAGAGTTTTTGATAGCTCGTTGTCTGAGGAGGTGGTCGGCAAGAACGAGTGCGACCATGCTTTCTGCAACTGGAATAGCTCGAGGGACGATACAGGCATCGTGTCTACCTGTGATAGTTACGGTGGTGTCGCTTCCGTCTTTTTTCACTGCCTGCTGTTCTTTTCCGATGCTCGATGCTGGCTTTATGGCTACTCGAATTACGATCTCTTCTCCATTTGAAATCCCCCCTAGTATACCACCGGCGTTGTTCGTTTTCCCAGGCGTATCGTTGTTTTCTGAACCTCGCATGATTGCTGTTTCGAAGCCACGTCCGAACTCGACTCCTTTTACGGCTGGAATCGAAAAGAGTGCCTTTCCGAGATCAGCACTTAGTTTGTCGAAGACCGGTTCGCCCAGTCCTGCAGGTGTTCCGCGTATGAGCATCTCTATGATTCCACCGATGGAATCTTTTTCATCTCTCACGAGTTGGATCAGATTGAGCATTTTTTTTGCCGCATCGGCATCGGCGCAAAAAAGTATATTTTTCGAAATTTCCTGAACATCAAATGTTTCCGATCGAATTTCTCCAATCTGGATGGTATGTCCGATGATCTGTACATCCTCACCTAATATTTTTTTTGCCACGGCACCAGCGATAACTCGACAAACGGTCTCCCTGCCTGAGGCCCTGCCTCCGCCTCGGTGATCACGTCGACCATACTTTAATTCATAGGCCTGATCGGCGTGGCCAGGACGCCATACATTTCGTAGCGATTCGTAGTCGGCTGGCCGCGCATCACTATTTCGTACGAGGAAGGCGAGGGGAGCGCCTGTTGTTCTTCCTTCAAAAAGACCGCCGAGGAGCTCGACCGTGTCGCTCTCTTTCCGAGTAGTACTTACTGAGCCATCCTGAGGTCGTCGTCGGTCCACCTCCTGTTGTATCTCTTCTAGGCTCACCTCAAGTCCTGCTGGACACCCATCAATGACTACGCCAAGAGAAGGTCCGTGGGACTCGCCCCAGGTCGTGACCTTCAATAGTGTGCCAAATGAATTTCCAGGCATGGATGATGAATGGACAATGACGTCAACAACTCCTCAAATTATTCAGCCTGATCTTCTGATTTCTTCGTTTTCTTTGTTGTCGTTGCCTTCTTGTCCTCGGTTACCTTCTGTCGTGCGCGGAACTTCTCAACACGTCCAGCGGTATCAACGAGACGTTGTTTACCGGTGAAGAATGGGTGGCAGTTTGAACAAAGCTCTGTTTTAAGCTCTTTTTTAGTCGAACCACTCGTTACGGTGTGTCCACAGGCGCAGGTAATACCGACGTCTGAGAAATATTTTGGGTGAATGCTTGATTTCATGCGAGTAAATAATGAGATGGTATGAGGAGGATTTCAGCTTTGTTTTAGCTTTGCAGCCTTCCTCGAAGCCCTCGTACTATAATAAAAGAAGCCCAAAAGCGCAAGAGCAATTAAAGCGGCAAGAACTCCACCCTGCGTGAGAAAGACTGAAGTGGTACCGTAAAAGTTCCATTTTTTCGACGTTGTCTCTCCACTATTGTCAGTTACCTGAAGTTCAACCTCATGCGTTCCGGCACTTGCCACGATCACTTCACGTGAGATACCCTCGTATCTATCTTTTCCGTCGATGATCCAGACAACCTTGCTCACTTTTCCATCCTTATCTGCACTTTTCCGTGCGTCGAGTCGCAGTGTTTCTCCAACTTGTATGATCAATGGGGTTCCGATGTCCTGTGCCTCAGGTGGTCTATTGGCAGGAAAAACATCTTTCGTGTTTGGAACACCATCGCCGTCGATGTCTGGATCGATATTGTCGCCTACTCCATTCTTATTCGTATCCTTTGTTTCCGCTGCATTTGTTGGAAATGCATCTTTCTGATCGTTCACCTTGTCGCCGTCTGTGTCGACTGATTTTGGATTGGTTCCCAGGAGTCCCTCTTTATCATTTGGAATTCCGTCACCATCGATGTCTGGATCCGAGTTATCGCCTATTCCATCACCGTCCATATCTTTTGACTCTTTTGGATCGAATGGAAATAGATCATCGGTATCTTTTACGCCGTCATTATCGTCATCTGGATCTGCGTTATCGCCAATACCATCTCCATCGGTATCTTTTGATTCACTCTTGTCTCTTGAAAATCCATCTTTACTATTAAGTATGCCATCTCCATCTACATCAACGTCATCTTCATCTTTTATGCCGTCGTGGTCTAGATCTGCCACCACGTCGACTTTTACTTGATAGCTGTTATTGCTCTGATTGTCGCCTTTTTGCCAAGGGACAATCGCAACTGATATCGCCTGTTCGCCTGCTGATGGCGTCCAGTCCACAAATACATCATCCGTTCTTCCGGCGAAGACAGAGATTGGTTGGTCACCTCCCACTTGTTTACCACTATTGGCAAAGCGAACGGTCCCGTAGAGATCTTCGTTGCTGTTATTTTTTATCGTTGCGTAGATACGTGTTTTTCGACCTTCGGTAATGTACGAAGGAGAAAATTTAATACTACTTTGAATAAGTTCAAGATCACCCTGTGCCGCGTATGCGGTATGAATCGTGAGTGGAAGAAAAAGATTACTCAACAAAACGATGAGGAGAAGTCTTGAGGGGTTTTTCATGCGAATATAGTATCACTGAACTCCTTTTCTATGCAATTTCTGTCTGTGCGGATGCAGCAGCAGCTGCTGCGTCTGCGTCGAGTTGCGCCGCCTCTTCTGGAGTTTCTGCGTACAGTGTAGACATCGAAGCGACCATATCCTTTGCGTCCATACGCATCAGGTAGACACCTTGCGTTGCACGTCCCTTTGATGGAATTTGTCGGAGATTGACACGAATAACCTGTCCTGCTTTTGAGATCAGGAGAAGATCTTCATTCGTATCTTCGTTGATGACACGTGCGCCAATGATATGACCGGTACGTTCAGTGACGTTTGCGGTTTTTACGCCGGATCCACCTCGCTTTTGGAGTCGGTAGTCTTCCATGGTTGTTGACTTACCCAAGCCATTTTCCATGATAACGAGGAGTTCAGCGGTGAGTGGATTTTGGATAACATCCATTTCGACCACTCGATCACTGTCCTTCAATGAAATACCTCGGACACCCATTGATGAGCGACCCATTGGACGAACGTCGCTCTCGTTAAATCGAATTGATTTTCCATTTCGTGTGACAATGACCGCTTCCTGACCCTTCTTGCTCTCGCGTACCCATTCGAGCGAGTCACCATCACGAAGTTTAATCGCGATCATGCCGGTTTTTCGTACGTTAAAGAAGTCCTTAAGTGCGGTTTTTTTTACGTTACCCTTCTTGGTAGCCATAAAGAGGAACTCTCCCTTCATGCTCGTATCTGCGGTTGCACCAGCGGTAAACATGGCGGTTATAAACTCGTTATCCTTCATTTGGAGTAGGTTTACGATTGCCTGACCTCGAGCCGTTCTGGAGGCGACAGGAATATCGTAGACGGGAATTTTGAAGACGCGTCCGGTATTGGTGAAGAGCATGATTTCGTCATGCGTCATTGAACTTCGAACAATCTTAATTTCATCTTCTTCTTTCGTCGTAGCGCCGATGACACCCTTACCTCCACGATTTTGGGCGCGGAATGTTGAAGGTGGCATTCGCTTGATGTAATTTTCCTGCGTGAGGACGACGATCATTGGCTCATTCGGAATGGTATCTTTTTGTGAGATCTGTCCGAGAGCCTCTGCAATAATCTTCGTTTTTCGTTCGTTGCCGTACTTTTCTTTAATATCGACGAGTTCCTTTTTGATAATTTTAATAACCTTTTTGATATCTTTGAGAATCGCTTCAAGCTCTTCAATAAGCGCCAAAAGCTGCTTGTACTCTTCTTCAATTTTCTTTCGTTCGAGACCCGCGAGTGTCTGGAGACGCATCTCGAGAATTGCTTTTGACTGACGGTCACTGAGTGAGAACTTTTTCATCAATGCCTCGTGAGCTTCTTCTTTCGTGTCTGATTTTCGGATGGTTGCGATCACGGCGTCGATGTTGTCGAGCGCAATCTTCAAACCTTCGAGAATATGGACACGATCCTGGGCAACTTTCAAATCAAACTGTGTTCGTCGAGTGACCACTTCTTTGCGATGCTTAATGAACTCTTCGAGAACGAGCTTGAGGTCCAGAAGACGTGGTTGAATCGAGTCAACGAGTGCGATCATGTTCATATTGAACGATGTCTGCATCGGTGTGAGTTTGTAGAGCTGGTTGAGAATTTTCTTTGGGTACGAGTCTTTTTTTAACTCGATCACGACACGAATACCTTCACGATTTGATTCATCGCGAAGATCGCTGATACCAATAATTTTTTTCTCACGAACGAGATCCGCAATTTTTTCAACGAGCGTTTTCTTGTTAACCTGGTATGGAATTTCTGAAATAATAATCGCAAATTTTCCACTTTTTCGTTCTTCAATTTCGGCAACTGCACGCATGACCATGCCTCCGCGACCTGTAGTGTAAGCCGTTTTTATGGCATTAATATCATAAATGGTACCACCAGTAGGGAAGTCCGGTCCTTTGATGAATTGCATCAGATCTTCGATGGTTGCTTCAGGATTATCGGCGAGGTGAATGACGGCGTCGAGGACTTCGCTCAGGTTGTGTGGTGGAATCGATGTCGCCATACCGACGGCAATACCGGTCGAACCATTCAAGAGTAGTTGAGGAATTTTTGTTGGAAGTACTCGTGGTTCGAGGAGTCGTGCATCGTAGTTCGGCTGCCACTCGACGGTATCTTTTTCTAGATCGGCGAGCATCTCTTCGGTAATTTTTTCCATCTTTGATTCCGTGTATCGCATCGCAGCAGCAGAGTCGCCATCGATCGAACCGAAGTTACCTTGACCACGTACGAGCGGATATCGCATTGAGAAGTCCTGAGCCATACGAACGAGTGCTTCGTATACTGAGCTATCACCGTGGGGGTGATATTTACCGAGTACCTCACCGACGATGAGTGCTGATTTACGGAATGACGATCCAGAGGTGAGGCCAAGTTCATGCATCGCGAAAAGTATTCTTCGGTGAACCGGCTTGAGACCATCTCGGACATCTGGAAGCGCACGAGAAACGATAACGCTCATCGCGTAGTCCAGATAGCTTTGCTCCATCTCGGTTGAAATCTCTTTGTTGATAGCTTCGCGGTCGGTTGAGATCATCTGTTGTTCTGCCTGATCCTCTTTTTTATCGGGTTTTTTTGATTTATCTGCCATTTTTAGGGGTTTTTGGAAAAATAACCTGGGTTACTGTAGCATATGCTTTTCCAGCTGGCTAGAGCTTGGTGTTTTTGGGGTGATTTACAGCCTTGTACAGCTAGGGGTTTTATGGTATACTAATCTGATGCGTAAAAGTCTCATCAACCACGAAAACCTATGGCTGAAAACGACGTAACAACACCGGTAACTCCTCCTGTCACTCCACCGACTCCTGTTGAAGTGGCACCTGTGCCACCAACCGCTGAGGCGGCGACGCAAAAGCGTGGACTTTTTGATTCGCTCAAGGAGGGCCTCTTCAGTAGTAACAAGCAGCAGCCTACTGCTGGCATGGCTGGTATGACGGATAAGGAAAAGTCGGAGCTCTTCGCTGCTGAGAAAATTTATCAGCAGGGTCTCGCCTCAATTCGTGATTTGATTTCTCCGTCATCGATGGAGATTCGTTATGACATGATTCGAGTGGATGGACTTTTTGCCCAGACCTTCTATGTCTTTACGTACCCACGCTACCTCGATATGAACTGGCTTTCACCACTTATTAACTTCGAGGTTTCTATGGATATCGCCCAGTTCATCTATCCGATCGACTCGGCGACGATTATGAAAGTGCTCAAGAAAAAAGTTACCCAGATGCAGTCGTCGATTCATATGGCACAGGAAAAGGGTAAAACCCGTGATCCTGCGATTGAGACGGCGCTTGAAGATGCCGAGCAGCTTCGCACAGAGATTCAGCGTGGTCAGGAAAAGTTTTTCCAGTTTGCGCTCTATTTCACGGTGTATGCTGATGATGACAAGAAAATTAAAAACGTCGCGAAGCAGCTTGAAAGTCTTCTCGGAGGTAAGCTCATTCTTACACGACGTGCGCAGGTACAGTCCGAGCAAGGCTTCAACTCAACCCTCCCGCTCTGTCTCGATCAGCTCGATGTGGTTCGTAATATGAACACCTCGCCGCTCTCGACGACCTTTCCATTCACCTCATCGACCCTCACCTCAAACGAGGGGATTCTCTATGGTGTCAATCGACACAATGATAGTCTCATTATCTTCGATCGATTCGGACTGGAAAATGCGAACTCAGTTGTCTTCGCGAAGTCTGGTGCGGGTAAATCGTATGCAGTGAAACTTGAAATTCTGCGTCTCATGATGCTCGGTACGGATGTGATTATTATCGATCCGGAAAATGAGTACGAGTCCCTTGCACAGACTATTGGTGGTTCATATCTGCGTCTTTCATTGAACTCTGATCGTCGAATTAATCCTTTCGATCTTCCGCCTCCTGTTGGTGAAGAAATTACTCAGCCGGGTGATATTCTCCGACAGAACATTATTTCGCTCCTCGGTTTATTGAAAATCATGCTCGGCGAAATGACACCTGCAGAAGAGGGGATGCTCGATCGCGCCTTGATCGATGTGTATTCAATTAAGGGAATTACGATGGAGCTCGTTGATCCTTCGACGATGACACCGCCAACGATGGAAGATCTCTATGATATCCTTTCTACCATGGAGGGTGCAGGTAATCTCGCCCAGCGACTTCAGAAGTTCACCTCTGGTACCTATGCTGGTTTGTTCAGCAAACCAACGAACGTTAATCTCGGTACTGGACTGATGGTTTTCTGTATTCGTGACCTCGATGAGTCACTCCGACCGATTGCGATGTACATTATCTTGAACTACATCTGGAGTGAGGTGCGACGTGAAATGAAGAAACGAATTCTCGTCATCGATGAGGCCTGGTCAATCATGCAACACGGCGACTCTGCCAGATTTTTATTTGGTCTGGTTAAGCGCGCTCGAAAGTATTATCTCGGTATCACCACGATCACACAGGACGTCGAGGACTTTTTCAAGTCCGAGTACGGCAAGCCTATTATTACGAACTCCTCGATGCAGCTCCTCTTGAAACAGGCGCCAGCCGCTATTGATTATCTTGGAAAGGTTTTCAATCTCACGGAAGGGGAGAAATATATTCTCCTTAATAGTGGTGTCGGTCAGGGTCTATTTTTCGCCGGTAACAAACACGCCGCTATCCAGATTATCGCCTCCTATGGTGAGGATCAGGTGGTCACCACGAATCCCGAACAAATCATGCAGCGCAAACAGTCTGAAAAACAGCTTATGGAAGGCGTTACACCCCCTCCGGTTGCGCCGGTTGAGAGTGTCGCTACGCCTGTCGAAAATGCGCCTGTTGAGGTCGTTCCCGCTGTGCCGGTTGAAGCAGCTACACCTGCTGCGCCAGCTGAGGTCGTGACTCCAGTTGCCGAACCGGTTGTTGCTGAGCCAGCCCCAGAACCTGTACCGACGCCCGAAGCTGTGGTTGCGCCTGTTGTAGTCGTTCCCGTAGCTCCAGCGCCAACTCCAGTTGCTCCAGCGCCTGTAGAGCCAGCTCCAGCGGTAGCCGCTCAGCCTGAAGTGCCACCTACACCGACTGCTTAAATTGCCTCACTTCACACTCAAAAATAAAATGGCTTTCTCGTGCGGAAAAGTCTTGTTTTTCGAGAGGGCGCCCTCTCCAAATATGTCAAGTAATCCCGTCAGTCAGCCTTCACCACCGTTCCTTGATGGAATCCCAGCTGCCATCCTTGCCGAATTATTCAAAAAATAGTACCTGTCCCGTATCGATGTCGTGAAGTCCGCCAATAATTTTTATCTCCTGGGCCAGCTCCATTTCGCTGAGAATGCTGCTTTGCTCCTTAATTTTTTGAACGGTTAAGCGAACATTTTTTTCGGCAACATTTCGAAGGAATATTTTATTATTACCATTTCTTTCGGTTGTCGTTTCTGTTTCCTGCTCAATGGCTGGTTTTATCTTGTTGAGGAGGGCGGTAATATTTCCAAGCATAATGTTATTGCAGGCACCTTCAATCGCTCCACATTTTGTATGCCCGAGAACGAGAATAAGTTTCGATCCAGCTATTTTACAGGCAAATTCCATACTGCCGATAATGTCTTCATTGAGAATATTTCCTGCAATTCGAATGCTGAATATGTCGCCCAGTCCTTGGTCAAAAATCAATTCGGCGGAGGTTCTCGAGTCGATGCAACTCAAAATTGATGCAAAGGGAAATTGTCCCTCTGATGTTTCGTTGACCTGCTCGAGCAGATTTCGATGTGCCTTGATATTACTGACAAATCGCACATTTCCATCCCTCAGGATTTCCAATGCCAGTTTCGGCGTTAGTCCATTTTGCGTCTCTCTTGTATGCGCTTTCATAAATTCTTTAATTCTTTAGTGCATATTCGAGTATTTCGTCACCTTCCGTTTTTGGATTGTCTTTTACGGCTACGTCCGGCTCGATGGGATTCTCGGTGAGGTTTTTTTCGTTTGGGGTTTGCCACTTGCCGATGGTTTGTTTGTAGATGGAGCCATCGATGTAGTCGGTGATTTCCTGGACGGTGCCTTTGCCAAAACTTTTTTCGCCGATGAGGGTGGCGACACCGTTTTCTTTGAGAGATGCAGCGACGATTTCCGAGGCGGAAGCGCTTCCACCGTTGATGAGAACTTTGATGGGATATTTGCTGAGTTCGCCATCACCGATAGAGTGAAAGATGACTTCTGGATGGGCTGGATCGATGGTAGCTCGTCCAAATCCGCTTACCTGAGTGGCAAAGAACTCTTCGGCGTTATCCCGCTGGGAGAACTTGAGAGAGGCGAGTCGTGTCTCTTTTGGAAGGATCACGTCGAGCATCTGCAGTGAAGCATCGAGGTAGCCGCCCGGGTTGTCACGGAGGTCGATAATGAATGACGTTGGATTTTTTGCCATGAGTTTTTTGACTTGTTGCGCGAACTCGACACCACTTGATTGCGAGAAATTTCTGATGATGATATAGGCAACTTTTCCTTTCATCTCGCCGACGATTGCCTCGAGTTTGATTCGTTCTCGGGTGATGACGAAGGTTATTTTTTTCCCTTCACGTTCGATGAGGAGCTCGACTTGCGTGCCGGTCTGACCTTTGATCATGGAAGAAACTTCACTCAGAGATAGCCCGTCTACGATTTTTTTATCAACCTCCAAAATGATGTCTCTTGCTTTTAAGCCTGCCTTGCTCGCAGGTGTTCCCTGAATTGGTGAGATAATTTTTACCTTATTTTCAATGAGATCAATGGAGATACCGATGCCGTCAAACTCTCCCGTGAGTGACTCGCTAAAACCTTTTGCGGCGACTGGTTCCTGGAAGACCGTATATTTGTCTCCGAGTTTGTTTACCATCCCATTAATGGCTCCATAGAGAAGTTTTTTGTCATCAATTGGTTCCTTCCCGACATATTTTTCGTGAATCTTATCCCAGACATCGACGAGAATCTTGAACTTTTCATGCTGGGTGAAGGTACTGTCGGATGATGATGATGTGCGGAGCTCAATAATTTGTATATTTGGTGTTGGGCTTGGTGTCTGAGTACTGATCGTGTAGATGGAGTGAGCTGCTTCACCTCGACTCATTTTTTCTCGTGGCTTGAATTCTTTTTGGTCGGCGCGGATGCCAAACTCGAGAGCTGTTTTTGCAATTGGGGCATTCTTCGTGTTTATTTTTACGTCACTAAAGGGGAGATCTTTTTTTTCAAATACCCTCGTAATGCCAATTCCGAGTACATCAAATATAATTTTTAAAGTATCTGCACGATTCATTCTTGCACTTGGTTGAAAATTCCCGTTTGTGGGTGCGAGTCCTGTTTCAGAGGCTCTTTTTGCGTAGGGTGCGAAGCGTGAAGTGGGGGATATATCATCGAACGGTGTGGTCTGTTGAGTTATCTGCTCTGGTTTGTATCCGGCGGCCCTCCATGCCATCTCAAAAAGTTCTCCTTTTGTAACAGCTCTATCTGGGAAAAATTTCCCTTTATCTTCGACGATATCCTGCTGGATCATCCAGTCGATCGCTTTTTTGTAGGTCGTACTCTCGGAAACGTCAGAAAACGCTCCGACGGCAGAGGGAAAGATGATGGCAACGATAAAGCTAAGGGCGAGGAACTTTTTCATAAATTTTTGGACAAATGGGTGAAAAGCAGTGAAAAACGTGGATTTACTGTACCCCCTGAAGCTATTTCAGGCAAACCGGCTCCATTGACCAAAGCTGGAAAATTTGGTATAATTTAGAGAATATGAAAAAAATCCTCCACCAGCTCATTGTTGGCGTTCTCAGCTTGGTTCTCGTCTGGACCAGTCTCGGTTCGTTTCGTCAGGGGTATGACCTTTTTGAAACGACTGATGCTCAGGTTATGGTTGTTCTTGAGCCTGGCACGACGGTAGGAATTCTGCGAGCAGGCGAGGAGCAAGAAGATGTATTGACGGCATCCTCATCACTTTTTCCTGGTGATATGCTGCTTACTGGGGATGTCCCTGGTATACGCGTGACGGTTCCAGGGGGAGGGGAAATCCGCCTTTCATCTCAGACGAAACTTCGACTTTCGGTTGTGCCTTCCGAGACAGCTCCTGGTGTCTTGACCCTTGAAGAGGGACAAATATGGACGACGACTGTTGGCTCGCGAAGTGCCTTAACGGTTGTTGTTCCCGATGGGGCGATAGCATTCGTAGAAGATGCTACGCTGGACCTTTCTTATCGAGATCGAGTTGCGACATTCTTTGCGGCGAAGCATCCGACACGAGTGGGACTGTTCCTTCCAAAAAAAGATACGACGAGTATCACTGATGTCACCCTTCTGAATAGTGTTCTCGTTACGGAACGTAATACCCTCATGGTTCCTGTTTCAAAAATCCAGCCAAAACTTGAAAAACTTCTCTACTCGAAGCTTGTGAAAGAGTTTCAATATGCGCCGATGAATGAGGCCTTGATGAAAGAAAATCTCTGGATTCAGAAGAACTATTCTCAAGATAATGTTCGGCGAGAGGCCCTGATTGCTCAGGTTCTGGATGCCGTAAAGACTCGTGGCCTTTCGGTTTCTGATCCCGATAGCTTTTTTACCTCGGTGCTCCAGCAGGCTCGTGGTATTCGCTCGCTTCTTACATTTCAGGGTGATATGAAGCGCCAGCATGCGGTGAATGATCTCGCTGCCGATATGGATGATGCGATGTATTTCTATAGCACATCTCAGGATGAGGCGGCGCGCCAGCGTGTTGAGTATTTCTTTACGAAGCTTGCAGCAAAAACAGGTGATGAAAAATTTCTCGGTGAAATTCATGATGCTCTTTGGGATCGATTCCAGACTTTCAGTATTGCGATTCCTCAGGATGGAACAATCTTTGCGGTTCGATCATCACTCCGAAAAAGTCTTTTTCAATTAAATACCCTTGGGTACACGCTTTCTTTTGAACACGCCTCCGAACTTGCACGGTCGTATCTTTTGGATATGTACCAGTCGCTTGGTTTCGATGACTCGATTACTCAGGATCTTCTCGCATCCTACTTTGAGACGTTCAAGCGCCTCTTCACGACCTATGCCGGGGATATCGCAAAAAGTCCTATTATTCTCGCTGAAGAGAATCAGCTCCTGACTCAACTGTATCTGCGTGATCCGCTTTTTTATCGCGAGCAATCCTTTCAAAATAAATTTGCACTGGAGAGTGAGTGGCTCAAGCTTCTTCCCGAGGGGCGTGATAAAAATGAAGAGCAGCAAACCCTCGTTGCCTCGAAAATTGACCTCATGAAGCGTCTGCGCTACTTCTTTTTTGCGGAAAAAATTTCTGTCACGGATACGAGCTCCGTTCTTTTCCGACTCCTCTCGGATATATCGAGTGCCATTTATCAGACCGATACGGCGGTTGCTCAATATTTCAAGGACAGTATTGATGCCCAGGAAGATTTTCTTCGATACCTCAATAGTAGCGACTTCTCTGACTCGAAACTTTACGGTCCGGTCCATAAGGAGCGGTTCCTCGCATTTTTGAAGAACAAGAAAGATCTCAAGGAGATTGATAACATTCAAGAGGGGCTCCTGGGTACTATTTCTCCCGAGTCGAAGGAGGTGAAGGAGACGCTTTCTGAACTGCAAAAAAAGTTTGCAGCGGTTGGGGTGCAGAAGTTGAAAATTTCTCCGCTTCTCGATAAAGATCAGATACAGGTTTTCATCGAGTCGGCTGAATATAATAGCATTCCATTTAGTGGGATTTATGATCGAGATCGTTCCTATATTTCTGATGTAAAGGTCTATAATGAGACGATTTTGAGTGCGGCGGTTCCATTGGATAAACTTAAGAGTATCTTCAAGGTCCGTCCACAGGATCCAATGTTTGCTGCGCCGAATGTTGATGATGAGGTAGAGGTGGATC
>CALQZC010000016.1 GCA_943349045.1 Candidatus Peribacteria bacterium | reverse complement strand
TCTTCACTCACGCCTGCCATAACTTTTGCAAAATGAAACACGGAGGTGAATCCTTTTTGTTCATACAGTTTTCTTTTGTGCACTTCTGGAAGAAGTCCAAGAAACTTGCGACGCCACATAAGCGTGGCCTCGCCGTACTGCTGACAGAGATTGAGGAGTTCGGTGTTGGAAAGCGTGGAGAGATCAGAGAGATTCGTCATAAAAAAGAAGAGGTTAGCAAATAAGAGGAGTGTTATTTGCGGGCCTTTCTTCGATACTGAGAGCTGATTGCCGCGACCGGAATGTACCTGAATAGTATCTCAAACAAGCCAAACATGACAACTTTCTGAGTTGCAAATCTGGGATAATTGTGGTGGAAATTCACGAGAAAAAGCTTATCCTACTGCAGTAGGCTTGAACGACAGAGCTTGTCCATAAGCAACCACTTTTTATTGGCTGCCTTTGACGTTCCTTCTACAAATTTTTGCTCCATCTTTACGTTGCCGAAACTTTCGCTTCTGAAATCTGTCCAGCCTTTGTCATTTGATATAATACCTAATTGGTAGGCAACGAATGTTTCACAAATCTGCTCGGCTAGACCCTTGGTATATTTAACTGGATCTTCGTCTTTTACTTGCTGAGTAAGTGTATCTGTATACGTACCTGCATATCTTGAGACGGCATCAGGTTCCTCACCCGAAAGCATGAGGGCATCAAATGCGTCCCACCACTCCTCAAAAGTGAACTCTTTGCTATCAACTTCAAATTTCAACTCTCTTCGATGTTCTGGCGCTCTTCGTAGCATCTCGACGGTATGAAAGAATTCATGGAGCATGACATGAGCTTGATAGAGGAATATGGCTCTCGGATGATGAGAAACTGATTCAGGAATTGCGGTTGGATATATTGTTACTCCATTCGAGATTCCGACGAGTACCCTTCCTGGATGATCACCGGCTCGAGGAAATTCCTGAAGAGGAACGAGCTGTATCTTTTTTTGGTCGAGCTTCCCCTGTTCGTCAAATCCAGGAACCGGAATCCTGTCTGATCCTTGGCCGAAGACGGTATAGTCTATTGTTTCCAGTGTTGATGCGTCGATAAGCGCTTGCGGCATACGTGAAAGTATTGCGCGCGCTAACCCTGGGTTCAATTGTGGATTGATGATTTCACCAGCGCTCTCGTTGATTTTCAATCCTTCAGCCCATTGCTTCGCCTTATCGGAGGGCACTCTCCTAAATATGCTTGCGAGCCCCTCTTCGTACCTTCCTATATGAGTAGAAACAAAACTCACATTCGGCCGCAAATCGAGTTTATCTTTATTCCTTTCAACGTCTTCTGGCGATAAGGGTCCGGTAGGGGCACCACGAGGGAGGTCTGTAGACATATTTGAAGTATTATGGTTTTGTATTATATCCTTAATCTTCATTGACACAAGGCATTTTTATCCATAAAATGCCCGTGCTTTTCCCTCTGGTGGTCCAACAGATAATACAGCCCCAAAGCTAAAAGCGGCGCCTATCGCCAATTTATTTTTTTACCTGTATTATCGAACTTTATTATTATGGCACAGAAGATTTTGAAAAAGGAGTCGGTCGTCATGGACGCGCTTCTTTCGAACAAGTCGACGGTGTTCCCTGCTTTTAAGCCTGGAATGCTCGTTGAAGGTACCGTCGCTCTCATGAGTAAGGGTACGATTCTCGTCGATTTTGATGGTATTGCTACTGGTCTCGTAACCGGTCGTGAACTCCATGATAGTCTCAATACGCTCAAGGATCTCAAGGAAGGCGATGTGATTTCTGCCTATGTTATCGAAGAAGAAAATCTCGATGGTCTCGTACTCCTCTCTCTTCGAAAGGCGAGCCAGGAACGACGATGGACCGCGTTTATCGATGCGCATGAAAATGGAAAAGTTATTAAGGTGGTTGCCAGTGAAGCAAACAAGGGTGGTCTGCTTCTTGAACTTGATGGAATCAAGGGCTTCATCCCCGTCTCACAACTCGCGCCTCTGCACTATCCACGTGTTGACGGTGCTGATCCAGGACTTATTCTCCAGAGACTCCAATCACTTATTGGTATCGAGTTTGCGGTGAAGATTATTTCTATTGATAAGGAAAATGGTAAGCTTATTCTCTCTGAGAAGGCTGCCTTCGACGATGAGCGACGTAAGAGTCTCGTCGATCTCAAGCCAGGTTCTGTCGTGAAGGGTAAGATCAGCGGTATCGTGAAGTTCGGTATCTTCGTGGCCTTCGATGGTCTCGAGGGTCTCGTTCACATCTCAGAAATTGCATGGGGTCATGTTTCAAATCCAGCAGACTACGGCCGTCTTGGCGATCCAGTTGAAGTTATGGTTATCGGCGTTGAAGGAGACAAGATTTCACTTTCTATGAAGCGTTTGACTACCGACCCTTGGTTGGAAGTCGCGAGCAAGTACAAGGTTGGAACCGTTGTCGAAGGTGAGATCAACCGAATCACTCCATTTGGTGCCTTCCTCGCACTCGAGGGCGATATCAATGGCTTGATCCACGTGACGGAAATTACGTCTGAAACGATTACTGAGCCTGGTGAGAAGTTGAAGGTTGGTGAACGTGTGAAGGCTCGTGTCATCGCTATCGAACCAGATGAGCGACGAATCGGTCTCTCGATCAAGGCCGTTGATAACCCACCAGAAGGTATGGGTGAGGGTGCTGAAGGCGAGGTCAAGAAGCCACGAAAGAAGGCTGCGAAGAAAGATGAGGCTAAAGAGGAAGCAACGGCTGCGTAGTCGTGTTTATGTTGAATTTTCGAAGGGCCTCAGCGATGGGGCCCTTTTTTGAAGCTGGATTACACAAAATATTGACAAATACTTTAAATACGCTATTATACTCTCTTATTTCACTCCCTTACTCTTTTCATATGTCACACTTGAACACATTCGCTGCTCTAGCCGCAACAGTCGCTCTGACAACGGGTTGTGATACCCTCGGAAGGGCTGGTAAATGGGTTAATACTATTGGTAAATCTACATGCGACTCCGTCCTTGAAGATGTTGGCGATGAAGCCCGGAATGTATATGGCAAAACCGATACACCTGACCGTGATGCATGTCTCGAGGGACTCGAACCACTCGCTGCTGTCCAAATGCTCAACCGAGAAGCCCAGACTATTTGTACTGATAGCGTCAGTAAAGATGCATCCCAGAGAATACAAAATGGCGTCAACGAAGCCTTTTACCGATCTTGCGGAGCGTTTATGTCTTCAAAATAATGATAACTGCGGTCTAAAACTGACTATGGAAATTCCGCGCGTCCTACCCAGAGAGGTAGAATAATGAAGTGGTGCGTAAGGTCTGAGATAATGAGTGAAGCTCCTGTGATATAGAGTACATCATGAGGAATTACCATGGTCATTATGAGAAGCAGTACTCCTATATATCCGTGATGGATTCGTATCGGGAATATTCGCTTTAGCTGTTTCTTTCTCGATCTCATTGATCCGAAAGTGAGTCTTCCCGCTATAGCCAATATCTCGAAAATCGCTGTTACTATGAAGATTTTTTCTGGCATATTTGTTTGTTTTTCTTTTTGTAATTATACCATAAATCTTTAAATTAATCAATTTTTCAGGCTTCGTGGTATAGTTGAAGCTATGATTTTAGAAGGACTTAATCAGGCGCAGCGGGAAGCCGTGATGCACGGCATCGGGCCGATGATGATTTTGGCGGGGGCTGGGACGGGAAAGACGAGGGTGATTACGACGAGGATTGTGCAGTTGATTGATAGCGGGCTGGCGAAGCCTTCGGAGATTCTCGCCCTGACCTTCACGGAAAAGGCGACGTCCGAAATGATCGAGCGACTCGACCTGATGATGCCGCTGGGATATGAGGAGATGTGGGTGAAGACGTTTCATGGGTTTAGCGAGCGCGTTCTGCGCGAGCGGGGACATGAGATTGGGCTGGATCCGGAGTTCAAGATTTTGTCGAAGATGGAGCAGTGGAATTTCTTGCGAAGAAATTTATTTAAGTTTCCGTTGAAATATTATCGGCCACTTGGTAATCCGGCGAAGTACCTGAGTTTTTTCATGCAACACTTTGATCGGCTCAAGGACGAGTTTATTTCTCCGGAGGAATTTCTGGAGTATGCGGAGTTGAAGTTGGTGGCGGCTGGAGGCGCAGATCGAAATATTGAGAGCGAGATTGGGGTGACTGATGATCAGAAGGCCGATTATGAAGAGGCCGTGAAGCAGCACGAGATGGCGCAGTTGTATAAGAGTTACCAGGAGGCGATGGCCTACGAGGGCTACATGGATTTTGGCGATCTGGTTTTTTATACGTTGAAGTTACTTGAGACGCGGCCAAGTGTGGCGAGGGAATTTTCTGAGCGGTTTAAGTTTTTGATGGTCGACGAATTTCAGGATACGAACTACGTGCAGACGAGGTTGGCGCTGGTGCTGGCTCGTGCGCATGGAAACATTGTCGTCGTGGGTGATGACGACCAGAGTATTTACCGATGGCGAGGGGCAAGCTTGTCGAATATTACGCAATTTTTGAAGGTGTATCCGGAGGCGAGGCGCGTGGTTTTGCATGAAAATTATCGATCACGTCAGGAGATTCTCGATGCGGCGTATAAGCTGATTCAAAATAATAATCCGAACCGACTTGAGGTTACGAGTGGCTTGAGTAAGAAGCTGGTAGCTGGTCGGAAATTTGAAAAAGAGCTACCAAAGACCGCGGTTGAACTCCGAGTGTTTGATTCTTACTTGGAAGAAGTCGGCACGATTGCGCAGGATATTATTACGGGCACTTCGAAAGGTGGCCGAAAGTTTTCTGACTATGCGATTCTTGGCCGAACGAACTCACATCTGAAGGCGTACGCCGAAGAGCTCATGTCGCAGGGAGTGCCGTTTGTCATGCGGTCGTCGGATGGCGTGTTGCAGTTCGATGAGGTAAAGGATCTGATTGCGGTGGCGCGGGTTTTGACCGATCCGTACGACACGATTGCGATGTATCGCGTGTTGAATATTCCGGCGTTTGGGATTGATATTCAGGAGGTGTTTCTCCTTTTGAAAGAGGCGAAGGCGAAGCATCTTTCGTTGTTTGAGGTTCTGCGTGCGAAAAAGAGCAGCTCGCAGGGATCGCTCTTTGACAGTACCGGTGGCGCGATGAAGGTGCTCGAGGTTTTTGAGGAGCTGATGCGCTACAGTTCACGACACAAGCCGAGCAGTATTTTTTTGAAATTTCTGGAGCTTTCTGAATATCTAAAAAATACGATCAATCTCGAGTATGCCGAAGGTCAGCGAAAGCTTTCAAATATCAACGCGTTTGCGAAGCTCGTGGTGGAGTTCGAGAAGGGTGAGCGGAAAAACTCACTCTTTGATTTATTAACCTACCTCGATGTCATCCAACAGTCCGAACTTCCGCAGGAGGCTGCGCCGGATGTCGATCGTGACGAGGACGCCGTGCAGCTGCTTACTGGCCATTCCGCAAAAGGTCTGGAATTTCCGGTGGTCTACATCGTGAGCCTCGTGCAAAATCGCTTTCCTGGCATTGATAAAAAAGATCTATTCACCGTGCCGCCTGCCCTTCTGAAAGACACCGTTCCCGACGAGGCCCCTCATCTTGAAGAAGAACGCCGTCTCATGTATGTTGCGATGACGCGTGCGCAGGAGCAGCTGATTTGCACCTACTCGCAAACGTATGAGGGTTCTCGGAAATGGAAACCTTCTGTTTTTTTGAAAGAAATTTTTGCCGACCCAGAGGTGTCCAGTAGCGAGTTCACACCGGTCAAAAGCACGGCCATCAAACCTGCCGACGAGGGTGTCATCATCAATCTCCCGAAAAATCTCAAGATCAATCTCAACCAAATGAGCTACACTCAGTTCGACACCTTCAAGCAGTGTCCGCTGAAGTACTCCTACCGCTACCTGATGGGCGTTCCGACTCCCCCTTCGCATGCGTCGAGTTATGGGATGGCGATCCATGCGACGCTCAATGAGTTTTATATGGATATGAAACAGGGCGCGGTTCCACGGCTCGAGCATTTGTTAGCGCTCTTTGAAAAAAACTGGATCTCCGAAGGCTTCGACAACCGTGGTCACGAGGAGAAGCGAAAGGTCGAGGGGCGTGAGGTTCTGACGAAGTTTTTTGAGGTAAACTCGCAGCCGGCGTGGATTATTCCGGCGTATCTGGAAAAGCCGTTCTCGTTGAAAATTGGCGAGGCGCGCGTGAGCGGTCGAATCGATAGAATAGATCAGCTCGAAGACGGCACGTATGAGGTCATTGATTACAAGACCGGCTCGTCGAAAAAAGACTCGGATTTGAAGAAAGATTTGCAGCTCTCGCTGTACGATATTGCGTGTCGAGAGACGCTCGGCATTCGCGTGTCGAAGTTGAGTTTGTACTTCATCGATGACAATGTGAAGGTCTCGACGTCACGAAGTGATGCACAGCTAGAGGCGTGTCGTGATGAGATCTTGGAGCTGGTGGAAGAAATGAAAAAGAGCGACTTCCAGCCGACGCCGGGTTTCGTGTGTAAGTTCTGCGACTTTCGATTGATCTGTCCGGTGGGGTGAGCGCGAGTTCTTTTTTGGGTCGTTATTTTTTCTCTTGACGGTGAGTGTTTGCTCACCTATACTTTGTGCATGATAAAAAATATTTTTGAGCAGATAAAAAAAGTGACCAGCCTGTTGATGACCATTTTGTCACCTCCGCCAAAATGGTTTCTGTTGGATCTGAATCTAAATGAGAGCTATATGATTATGACCTCTCCAGGTAGCGATCTGAATACGAGGTCGGATCCATTTTTGAAACCGTAAAATATGTGATATTCTATCGTCCAAGATGCGAATAACGATTTCCCTTACTTACTTCTCATGAATTCTCTTCTCATTTTCGTCATCGCTCTTGCGCTCGCTGGTTTTGGATTTCTGTTTTATAGACAGATGAGCAATCAGAATGATCAAAAGAGTTCGCAATCGGAAGACAAAATGAATGAGTTGACGCGGCAGGTGTCGGATCTTTTGAAGATGTCGATGCAGCAACAGAACGAGTCGATGAAGATGCAGCAAGAGATGCGAAAGCAGATGGACGAGCGCTTGAAAGATGTAACGCAATCACTTGAAAGACAGCACAAGACCGTTGGAGAACGGCTTGATAATGCGGCGAAGGCTGTGGGCGATGTTCAGAAGTCACTCGGAGAAATGAGTGTCTCCACCAAACAAATGATCGATATTGGAAAAGATATTTCGAGTTTGCAGGATATTTTGCGGGCGCCGAAGTTGCGAGGAAATCTGGGGGAACTTTTTCTCGATAATTTATTGAGTCAGATTCTTCCGGGACAGGGTTTGTATGAGTTGCAGTATCGTTTTAAAAGTGGTGAGGTGGTGGATGCGGTCATCCGACTTGTCGATAATATGCTCGTTTGCGTGGACTCAAAGTTTCCACTCGAGAATTTTCAAAAAATGCTCGATGCCCAGAATGATCAGGACGATAAACGAATCACGCAGTATCGGAAGGCGTTTTATACGGATGTAAAAAAACACGTTGATGCGATTTCTTCGAAGTACATTCTTCCGGGAGAGGGCACACTCAACTTTGCGCTCATGTATATCCCAGCCGAGAATGTCTACTACGAAACCATCACCAAGGATCTCGCCGATGAGGGAAATATTTCCCAGTATGCCTTGAGCAAGCGAGTGATCCCTGTTTCTCCAAACACCTTCTACCTTTATTTGCAGACGCTCTTGATCGGATTCAAGGGTATGCAGGTTCAGAAAAATGCCCAGCACATCCTCGACCGGCTTTCCCAGCTCAAGGGTGACTTTGGGAAGTTTTCCGAGACCTATGAGCTCGTGGGTACCCATCTTCAGCATGCCCAGGCTAGCTTTGAAAAGTCCGAAAAGAAGCTTGAGAGCTTTGGCGGGAAGCTTGAGCAGGTTGAGACGAGTTCTGAGCAGGTGGCACTGCTGGAATAGAGGGATTTGTTCGTTTTTGTTGGCTTTACATTTATGCTCTTTTGGCTTAAAGTGTCCCCGCAATGGCAACAAAACTTACTGATTTAGCGAAAAAACTTGGGATTACGACGGCCGCTCTTCGAGAGAAACTCGGTGAGCTTGGCGTTGAGATCAAGTCGACGGCACGAACGATTGAGGATGATGTGGCCGAGCTTGTTGAAGCTGATTTTGCTAAATCTACCAAATCTACCCCTGAGGAAGCTTCCGAGGTGCTTACCGAGCTGGAACCTGAACAGGCACCGGATACGGTGGAGCTTTATGAGCATGTTATCGAAAAAGAGATTGAGCGTGAGATCGTGAAGTCACAGCGAAAGAAGATGGCCGGAAAGGATACTGGGGGTAAGAAAGACCACGCCAATACTTCGGTGCAGATTACAGCTAGACCTGAATTTGTTGAAATTCCTGATGTTATTTCTGTGAAAGAGTTTGCCGAGAAGACCGGTCTCAGTGCGGCGAAAATCATCGGTGAACTCATGAAAAATGGAGTGCTCGCCAATATCAACCAGCAGATTGATTTCGATACGGCGACGATTATCTCGGCTGATCTCGGTGTTCAGCTCAAGCGAAAGCGAACGGGTGCGGCTGTTTCCGAACTCTATGAAGGAAATATTTCGGCACTGCTCAAGGAAGACGATCAGTCTGTTCTTAAGCCACGACCTCCGGTTGTCGTCATTATGGGGCACGTCGATCATGGAAAGACGAAGTTGCTCGACTATATTCGAAAGTCAAAAGTTATGGAAGGCGAGGCTGGTGGTATCACGCAGCATATTGGCGCCTATCAGGTTGAAAAAAATGGCAAAAAAATTACCTTCCTCGATACGCCGGGTCACGAGGCATTTACCGCTATGCGTGCCCGTGGAGCGAAGGTTACCGATGTCGCCATTCTGGTGGTTGCCGCGGATGAGGGCGTGAAGCCTCAGACGATCGAGGCGCTGAATCATGCGAAAGAAGCAGGCGTGCCGATTATTGTGGCGCTCAACAAAATGGATAAACCTGGCGCGCAGCCAGATCGCGTCAAAGGTGAACTTGCCGAACATGGCCTGCAGCCTGAAGACTGGGGTGGGACGACGATCATGGTACCGATTTCTGCACTCACGGGTCTTGGCATTGATCAGCTCCTTGAGATGATTCTTCTCACGACTGATATGCAGAATCTTCGAGCCAATCCGGATCGAGAGCCCGTTGCGACGGTCATTGAAGCCCACCTCGACAAGAGTCTTGGACCCGTTGCGACCGTGATTGTGAATGCTGGAACGCTTCGTATTATGGATAGTGTCGTTATTGGTTCAACCTATGGACGAATCAAGACGATGAAGGATCACCTCGGACGAAATATGAAGGAGGCTCCCCCATCGACGCCGGTATTTATCGCTGGTCTCGCCGCGACACCACAGAGTGGAGATATTCTTCACGTGGTTCCGGATGAGCGTGCCGCTCGTGAAAAGGCGCTGCAAATTGGTGCCATGAAAACAGCTGCCGAAAAGGAGCGAAATATGGGCTTGGATCAACTTCTCATAAAAATCAATGAAGGAAAACTGAAGATGCTCAAGTTCGTGTTGAAGGCGGATACGCAGGGCTCTCTTGAGGCGATCAAGTACTCGCTCGCACAGGTGAAGAGTGACGACGTATCGTTCAAGATTATTCACGCGGGTGTTGGAAATATTTCCGAGGGCGATGTTCTGATGGCTTCCGCTAGTGCCGGACTCGTCATCGGTTTCCATGTCGGCGCACCACCACAGGTGAAGCGAATGGCTGAACGTGAAGGTGTTGAAATTGCTTTGTACGAAATTATCTATAAACTTCTTGAAGACTTAAAGAACATTCTTTCTGGCTTGCTTGAGCCGGAAATTATCGAGACCGTTCTCGGCCGAACCGAGGTCAAACAGATCTTCCTCCAGAAAAAGAAGGAGCAGATTATTGGCTGCCGCGTTCTCTCTGGAAAAGTTGAAAACCGGTCGAAGATTCGCATCATGCGTGACGATGTGAAGGTGGGTGATGGCGAGGTCGCTTCTCTGAAGTTCATCGATAAGGTGGTTCCAGAAATCGCTGAGGGCAATGAGTGCGGAATTCTGTACCGAGGTGACGTTGAAGTCGCTCCGGGCGATATTCTCGAGTGCTACAAGATTGAGAGGAGAAAAAGAACCTTGGCCTAATCTCTATGAAGGTATTAGAAAAAATCACACTTCCAACGCATGGTGACCCACGAGGAAATCTCACCGCCATTGAGTTGAAGGAGTATATCGATTGGCCGGTTAAACGTGTCTACTATGTGACCGATACTGTAGCACCACGTGGAGGACACTCGGTTCGAGGTGAGAAGAAAATCTATGTGGTCATGCAGGGTTCTTGTAAGGGGCGGTTTCATGATGGCAAGGAGTGGGTGGAGTTTGATTTGAAAGGGCCTTCGGATGCGGTGAAGATGGAGGGACTGTATTTTCGGGAATTTGTAGACTTCGCGCCGGGGACGGTGCTGATGGCGATTTCTTCGGTGAATTATGATAAGGATCTGTATATTTATGACTTTGAGGAGTTTTTGAAGGAGGTTCGCGGCGAGTAAGCGAGCGAGTTGCTTTTTTATTTTTTAGTTGCAAAGTAATGCTTTCCTCCAAAAAGTGCCATTTTTGAAGCTACAATTTTCCCCGGGGAAATTTCTTGATTGTAAAATGTTTTCCTATAAGTCAATTATTCCGCATGCTCACGCCGTTTATGCTTTATTTTTAGCAGATTTTCGCTATACTTTTCTCAACCCTATGTCCAAAAAAGTTCTCATTACTGGCGCGGCAGGATTCATTGGGAGCAACTATGCTCACTACCATGTGGAGCAGCATCCGGAGGATCAGGTTGTGGTGCTCGATGCGCTGACCTATGCGGGAAATCGGGAGAATGTTGCGGCGCTTGAGTCGAATCCAAACTTCAAGTTTGTGCAGGGTGATATTGCGGATAAAATGTTTATTGATGCGCTTTTTGAGAAGGAGCAGTTCGATACGGTCGTGAATTTTGCAGCGGAGACCCACGTGGATCGATCGATTCACAATCCGGGAATTTTTGTGAAGACGAATATTAATGGAACCCATACGTTGCTTGAGGCGTGCCGGACGATGCGACAAATAGGAAGTGGAAAAGATATTCGCTACCACCAGGTTTCGACCGACGAGGTCTATGGCGATCTTGGAACGGGTTCGACGAATCTTTTTACCGAAACAACTCCCCTAAGCCCGAACTGTCCGTACGCGGCGAGCAAGGCGGCGGCCGATCTGCTCGTGCGGTCGTACTTTGAGACCTACAAGATGCCGGTGACGATTTCCAGATGTTCGAATAACTACGGTCCCTACCAATTTCCCGAGAAACTGATCCCCTACTTTTTCTATCTCATGACGAATGAGAAGCCGGTGCCGGTGTATGGCGATGGGCTGAATGTTCGC
Source organism: Candidatus Peribacteria bacterium (assembly GCA_943349045.1). Taxonomy (GTDB): domain Bacteria; phylum Patescibacteriota; class Gracilibacteria; order UBA1369; family UBA12463; genus CALREA01. Next base: position 9,833 of record CALQZC010000016.1, on the reverse strand, counting down.
GACTGGCTCTATGTTCTCGATCACTGCCGCGCGATCGACCTTATCGTCTCGAATGGTCGACTCGGCGATGTGTACAATATCGGTGGCCATGAAGAGCGAACGAATCTCGATATTACGAAGACGCTCCTGAAATTTTTTGGCAAAAATGACGATCTGATTTTCTACGTCGACGACCGTGTCGCCCACGACCGACGGTACGCTATGGATCCTACCAAAATTGAAAACGAGCTTGGCTGGAAACCTTCTGTTACCTTCGAGGAGGGCATCGCGAAGACCTTCGCGTGGTATGAGGCGAACCGGGCGTGGTCAGAGAGTCTGCGCTCGCAGATGATGGAACGCAAGCACAAGGTGGTCAGCAAAACGCCGCAGGAGGTGAGTCGGTGAATTCGGTAAGATGCGTTACGTTATTTTTTCGCGAATGGCTTGAACCAGGCGATGAGATCAGGGTCGATATTGTTCTCCATCACCACTTGAGCCATTGAACCAAAACTCGTGGCAAGGTCTTTCTGTACCTGATTGAGGGGATATATCTGAGTAAGAAATGAACTCAGATACCATACATTATCATCTATCTTCTTGCACCCATTTTCAATCTTTGGGTCAGGATATTTACTCGAACAATTACCATCTATCGTGCTGCTCTTATTCTGTTCACAGAGGGAATCTTTTGGATCTTCATTCACCTCTCTTCCAATGGTGTACTTATATACCCCAATCTTTCCGCCTGGTGCCCAGTTAATTTCGATACTAAAAACGTCAACCCTCTCTTCGCAATGTGGATCTTTCATAGAATCGAGTACTGAGATAGACCAAGCCTCTCCTGATGATGGATTACCATTCATGATAATGGCCGTCGCCTTTCCTAATTTTGGATCGTTAGCATAGATGGTCCATTGTGAATCAAGTGCTTTCACGAACATTACTTTTTTGAACTCTGAATTCTGAATGTGAATCGAATCACTCATGCCTTTTCCGATGCATGGAGGATCCTCGGTGTCTGCGAGTAGTTCCGCTAAGGTTGCCATGACCATATCAAATTTTTTCATCACTGGAGCTCGGTATTCCTGATCTATGATAGAGCACGGATCCATTTCTCGTTCTGCTTTCCAATCCTGAACACAGAGCTGTGTGGTGTTGGGTGGCGTGGTATCTTGTGATGACGTAGTGTCTTGCGAAAGAGTCGATGCGTCTGCTCCGGTTGTGTCGCTCGAGAGTGTTCGAAGAATACGTCCATCAATCTGGTGCTGGGTGGCGTCGACCGCCTGGGTATTGGTATAGGCGATTTCATCACTGCATGCAGCCATTATGTTCATGGCTAATGTTGCAACTCTATGAGTTAGATTCGAAGAGGGTTTATTCATGGGAGAGAATTATTGATGCAAGATACTTATCTTACCCTTATTTTTAATATTGTCAAGTTTCTGGTAGCTTTGGCTTCACAATTCCCGCTCTGTCTGGTATAAGATAAGCAATCTATCTACCATAATTTTATGCTTCAAACGCCGTTCTATGATCCGGAAAAGTCCTATGAGGAAAATCTGGCGGAGGGGCCGTTTGGGTATTTTGGTGAGGCGGGGGTGACGCCGCAGAAGGGTGAGCCGACGTATGAGTTCTTTGGGCACAAGATGTACTCGCCTTTTGGGATTCCGGCGGGGCCGCTTATTAATGGCAAGTTTGTGCAAGCGGCGCTCGATAAGGGGTTTGATATTGTGATTTATAAAACGGTTCGGACGAGAAAGTATCCGTGCCATCCGTGGCCGAATGTCCTCTCGGTTGATGTCACTGGTGACCTCACGCTTGAGAAAGCGAGCGGGAAACTCGTGGCGAATCATGCGTTCCATGAACCGATTTCTATTACGAACTCGTTTGGAGTTCCCTCCCCAGATCCAGAGTTCTGGAAAGAGGACATCGCGAATCTCATCAAGGCGCAGCGCCCAGGACAGGTCGTGATCGGTGGATTCCAGGGAACAAAAATGGGAGATGGAGATGTGGAGGCCTATATCGAAGACTACCGAGTTGCGGCGCGTATGCTCATGGAGGCTGGCGTGAAGGTCTTTGAGGTGAACTTCAGTTGTCCAAATGAGGGCACGGCGAATTTGCTCTGTTTCGATATTGCGCGAAGTGAAACCATTGCGAAGGCGATCAAAGAGGTTATTGGTGAGCTGCCGTTAATTGTGAAGGTGGCGTACTACCAGGATTCTGATGCGCTGCGTGAATTTGTGAAGCGAGTTGGATCGATGGTGGATGGTATCTCGGCGATCAACACGATTGCGGCGGAAATTATTGATGAGAAAGGAGAACAGGCACTTCCGGGTGAGGGCCGTTCACGAAGTGGTGTCTGTGGATACTCGATCAAGTGGGCGGGCGTTGATATGGTCAAACGGCTCAAGGCGCTTCGGGAAGAGCTTGGATTGACCTACACGATCGTGGGAGTTGGCGGCGTTACGACGCCGGAAGATTTCTTCGAGTATCGTGCTGCAGGTGCTGATGTCGTCATGTCAGCGACGGGTGCGATGTGGAATCCACACCTCGCAGAAGATATTAAACACGTTCTCTAACATTATTCTGTCATTTTATTTTTATGCGTTATTCACGAATGCTTGGAAGGGCCAGCTACGAGGTCCCTCATGATGCTGACTCGGTCAACGCCAAACTGCTCACACAGGGAGGATTTATCGACAAGGTAGCGGCTGGTATTTACAATCATCTTCCACTGGGACTCAGAGTGCTTCAGAATATCAACGATATCATCCGCGAGGAGATGAACTTCGTGCAAGGTCAGGAACTTCTCATGCCTGCGCTTCATCCTATTGAACTCTGGAAACAGACGGGCCGTGACAAGACGATGGATGATATTTTCTACAAGACACGTGCCTCTGGCGATCGTGACTTTGTCTTTGGGCCAAGTCATGAAGAGGTCGTCACGCCTCTCGTTGCCAAGTATGTCCGATCGTACAAAGACTTGCCGATGAGCGTCTATCAGCTCCAGACGAAGTTCCGAGATGAACCACGTGCGAAGTCTGGGCTGCTGCGAGGTCGTGAGTTTGGCATGAAGGATATGTACTCATTCCATACGTCGACTGAGGATCTTGATGCGTACTACGAAGAGGTGAAGGCGGCGTATCTGCGCGTCTATGAGCGATGCGGTCTGCGTGCGTATGTGGTAAAGGCGGCTGGTGGAGTCTTTACGGATCAGTACACCCATGAGTTTTCGGTTGTCACGCCTGCCGGTGAAGATACGATTCTCGTCTGTGATGCGTGCAAGACGGCTGAAAATAGTGAGATTGCAAAAAGCATGGATCGATGCGAGACGTGTGGAGGTCCGGTGAAAAAAGAAAAGGCGATCGAGGCGGGAAATATTTTCAAACTTGGGACGAAGTTCAGTGAGCCATGCAATCTGCACTTCACGGACAAAGATGGTCAGCGCAAACTCGTCGTGATGGGATGCTACGGTATCGGTAATACGCGCATGGTTGGAACCATCGTCGAGGCGAGTCACGACGATAAGGGTATTATCTGGCCAGAGTCTGTGGCGCCATACCGCGTGCATCTGATCGCACTTGCTGGAAAAGATCCCGTGGTTGCGCAGCGTGCTGAACAGCTCTATCTTGAGCTTTTGAAGGCTCATGTTGAGGTACTGTTTGATGATCGGGATGATAGTGCGGGGAAAAAATTCACCGATGCTGATTTGATCGGATTACCAATTCGTATTGTCGTGAGCGCCCGAACGCTCGAGAAAGAGAGTGTGGAGTGGAAGCGCCGAAGCGAGAGCGAAGGCGCGATGGTGTTACTCCAAGATGTACTTCCAAAATTAATCGCATAATTGACCACCGCATACTCTATGAAAGTTCTTATTGTTGGCGCTCGCGGCATGCTGGGTCAGGATCTCATGAATGTTTTTTCCGAGTACGAACCGATTGGGGTCGACCGGGAAGAGATGGATGTCACTGACCCGGAGTCAGTATTTAAAAAAATGGATGAGGTGCAACCGGATGTTGTTATCAATGCGTCTGGATATACCGCGGTTGATGTCGCGGAGACGGCAGATGGACAGCAGGATGCGATTGCGATTAATGGCATGGCGGTTGGGACGCTCGCTGAGATCTGCAAACAGCATGATGTTCCCTTGATTCACTTCAGCACGGATTATGTGTTTGATGGAAATAAAGGCGACCCGTACAAAGAAACAGATACGCCCTCACCTATCAACAAGTATGGCGAGTCGAAACTTCTCGGTGAGACACTTCTTCAAAAAAATACCGACAAATTCTACCTCATTCGCACTTCGTGGCTTTTTGGAAAGCATGGGAAAAATTTCGTCACCACGATGATTGACCTCGGCAAACAGGGTAAGCAGCTCACCGTGGTCAATGATCAGATCGGGAAGCCTACCTGGTCGTACGATCTTGCGGAGAGCGTGCTCACCCTTCTGGTGGAAAAGCGACCATACGGTATCTACCATCTCGTGAATGAGGGGGCCGTTAGCTGGTATGATTTTGCCGTGGAAGTTTTTCAAGAGCTCCAGATGGAGGTCGATGTTCTTCCGGTTTCAAGTGAAGAGTTTGTCCGGCCAGCGAGCCGCCCAAAGAACTCATGCCTCGCCAATACCAAGTTCCCCCTCCTTCGAAGCCACAAAGAGGCCTTGCAAAACTACCTCTCAACCCTGTAGAATGCCTTACTGACCACAAAAACTATGAAAGGTATCCTTCTTGCAGGCGGTAACGGACGACGACTTGGGCATCTGACCGAGGTCACCAATAAGCATCTCTTGGCTGTCTACAATAAGCCGATGATTTTCTTCCCTCTCCAGACGCTTCTGGCGTGTGGTATTCAGGATATCCTCATTATCTCGGGTCGGGATCATGTCGGTGGATTTCTTCGACTCCTCGGCTCAGGTGAGCAGTTTGGCGCCCGATTTACCTATAAGGTTCAGGACGCCGCAGGAGGTATCGCCCAGGCCCTGGGGCTTGCAAAGGACTTCGTTGGGCAAGATACCTGCGCGGTGATTCTCGGGGACAATGTCTTTGAAGATACTATGGAGACCTACGCGAAGATGTTTGAAAAAAGCGCTTCTGGATGCCATATTTTCCTAAAGGAGGCCGAAAATGCGGCACGCTTCGGGGTAGCTGAGCTCGATGGAAACAAGGTTCTGAATATTGAAGAAAAGCCTGAAAATCCAAAGACCAACTATGCGGTCACGGGTTTCTATCTCTATGACTCACGGGTGTTTGAGATTATTGAAAAACTCCGACCTTCAGCCCGAGGTGAGCTGGAGATTACGGATGTGAATAATGCCTATATTGCGGATGGTGCGATGACCGCGACGATTCTCAAGGGTGACTGGACTGATGCAGGAACGTTTGAGAGTCTCCACCACGCGAATGTCCTCGCTCGCAAAATTGAACTTGAGCGATCGGCTGCGGAGCGAACTCACGGCGGTATCGATATAGAGCCACAAAAGAGTGGCGATGCGCAGCGATCAACGATCCTTACTGACACACCGGCTCAAGGAAGGTAATCGCGAGAACGGTCATACCGGTGGCTGGATTTTTATCCTCGGCGTTGTGCTTGCTCGGATCACCGGCACGGTAACTTCGAATCATGCTTGGGTACTTTTGACGAAGGTGCTGTTCGATACTCGCGCGGGCCTCGAGGAGTGATTTATAGCCATGAAGCGGCATGAGTACCTCGGTGGCATTCACCATCATCTGCACTACCTGCTCAGGCGAAAGCGTGGTGTCGAGTTTGATGTAGATGCCGGGCGCGTTATCCTGCTCACCGTTCCCCTTTACTGACTGGGTTTTACTGATCTGGTGCGTTGGTGCACCTGTCGGATGGACCGTTACGAGAAGGTGAAATTTATTTGTCTCGCCAGATTTTGCGAGCTGGGGCTGAAGATCTTCGGTGTGGTAGTATGGATTTTTTCCATTCTTAACCTTTGCCGGCGTCATCTGAACTGCGCCACCTGAGAACTTCTGGATGCCTGTGGTTGTTGATGAAAAAATTGTAAAAGGCTGATCGGCCTCCACCATATGCTGTACCGGAGTTTCGCATGTTTCTCCTGTCTTCGAATAGTAGGATGATCCGTCGGTTTTTCCTGATGAGGCATCGGCTCCTGGCATGTATCCACCGTAAAATCCCTGACCACTCGTTGGATGTGTCTGACATCCAGCGGCGACGGTTGAGAGTGCTGCGGCTGCGGCCCATCGAGTGAGACCCGAGATGATTGCGCTCCTGCGCTGAGGAAGTGCTGTTTCAAATCCTTCTGAGTGCTGCGCAGTTTCTGATGTTCGTGACATGGGTGAGTGAGGTGAGGAAATTATTCTTCGGTGCCATCGCTCTTTGAAGCCTTTTGAGCTTTTTTTGCTGATTTGTGAATGACGAGGTCAATCGTGAAACCAGCACTCGTTCGAACGGTATTTCCTTTTTCGCCCATTCTCTCCTGTGCTGGAGCTTCTACTCGGAATACGAGCAGTAGACGGGCACCAATGTCGTCCGACAATGAGCTGATTATTCCTCCGGCTGAGCCCTCGATACCGACTCCGAGGTTACTATCTCCATCTACCTTTCTTCCATCTTTCAGGGTGTAGGTATTTCCAAATTCGAGTAGTGGTCCGGCCTTCAATCCTACGAGTCCTCCGTTGAACTGATTACCAAGAAGAGTTTGATTCACTGTCACCCCTGGGAAAACTCTCAAAGCTTTTGCTCCTGTAACATCTTCTCCTTCGACTCGAGCCGCTCGTTTACCCATGAAGTCGATCTGGAGATCGCCGCCGATGGATGTCTTTGGGAAAACTTTACTATGAAGTCCTGCATGAAATCCTAAGCCTTCAGATGGCTCGTTGATATCCGTCTGTCCTGCAAATCCCACGACGAGGTGGCCACCCTGTTCCTGTTCGGGTGTTGGCGTATTATCGCTGTGATCGTCTGTAGTGTCGCGATCATCCTTGTCACTGAACCTGTATCTCTTTCCGCTATCCTTTTTTTCCTCTTTTCCACCATCCTTTGCCTTTGCACCATCTTTTGCTGACTTTTCTGGTGCGGCTGTGGCTGTGGTCTGGGTGACTTTGATATTTTTCTCATATCGAGATCCGTCTGTCAGTGAGCGTATGACGACATTGTACCTTCCTGGCACTCTGAAGTTGTTCATGTAGACGAGCACCTGACCTGCGTGCATTTTTACCTCGGTAATCCGAACCTTTACACCATTGATACTCACCTCGATTTGGCTCTCGACGAGTGTTCGTAATCGCTGTTCATCATTAATTGCTGTTTCCTTTCCGTTCTTTCCGATGTCGACGCACTTTACAGCTCTATACAAGGTTTTTCCTTCAGTCATTTCCATAGTACCACTCGTATCTGTAGCAAGCTGTACGGCATCTGACTGATGACCATATGCCTGATCCACGACGAATGTTGCCTCGCCTCCATCGCGGCAAACGGGAGTAGATTTCGCTGGAGCGGCACGACGAGCTGGCCTAGCGGCTGCTGTATCATCTGGACAAGCACACTTGCTTGGATCGCAGTCCGGAAGGGCCTCTGCTTCGTTTGCTGTTATAGCTGATATGGCTACGGCAGCGAGGGCGACCATTTTTGAAGCAAGGCTTGATGAGCGTGGCTTTGAAGAAGATCGTGGGGCTTGTGGACCGACTGAAGAAGGAGCTTCTTGCTGAGACGTGATTGAATTTGGCGTCATGGGAGTAGAAAATTAAATACTGGTTTTCTACTATATAGTTTTTATTATTTTTGTCAATATTTTCTGAAACTGCTCCTGGTCAGCTTTGGTTTGGACCAGTGGGATCGTTGATGACTCCGGAAGGTCCATCGTATTCGACACCTTCTCAATATTTGTGTCATATCCGAGGTCGCGCATAAGATTCTCCACTTTTTCATCGTAGGAAAGAATCGTGAGCGGTTTGTGGGTGATATGCCCGAGTATTGCGGCGTGAAGTCGCATGGCGATGACGCTTTCCGCGTGCTGGAACATTGCGAAGAGATCATTGAGCGTTTTGAGATTTTCTGGTTCTGCGACCATCATGGAAACATCGATGATGTTTAATGTTTGATCTTTTTTATGCAGCATCGAACGTATCGGTACGAGGTCGACCCCTGGCCAGTTGCGAAGCGAGAGAATCGTGTAGGGCTGCTGCGGATGCGGAATAGAGGACGGTGTGAAATCGTCTGAGGTTAGCCAAAGAGCGGAGTCTTTCAAAACTTCAATACGGGTGGTTACGCCGAGGAGCTCGAGGTTGCGTTTTGACTGGGTATCACGGACGCAGATCTGTGTCATTGCACGACAGACCTTCTGTATGATTTTTTTATACTTCTCTTCCTGAATTTTCCCGAAACTCTGTCCAATCATGATAACTTTTTTCCGCAGGAGACGGAAAAATCGAACTTGGCTCCACCATATACCGATAGAGCGCTCCTCTTTTTCGTTGAAGAGACCGCCACCTCCGAAAAGTACAAGATCGGATTTTCTGATGGAGCTGAGGGCCTTGAAGATGTTTCCATTGAGTATGTTTTTCCCCCACGACAAAAAGCTACTCGGGATAAATGGACAGGTATCGGTGCCATGCATCTCGTGGGTTTGCGAAGGATTTCCCGACATCACGGTGACGTGAACATCTGGAATCTGACGAACAACTTTCAGAAGTCCTTTGAGAATGAGCTCATCGCCGAAATTTCCTGCTCCGTAGTTTCCACAGATCAGAATATGAGTGCGTGCCATAGTGGGTGGGTGGCTCAATATTATTCAGCCTTCTCCTCCTCTACCGGTGCCTCAACAACCTCTTCCGGTTCTGGCTCTGATACTTTTGCAGATGCCTTTTCTGGGACGACGGTTGCCTCTTCCTTGATCATGGTCTCCTTCAATCGACCTGCCTTTCCAACGGCATCTCGGAGGTAGTAGAGCTTTGCTCGTCGAACCTGTGCTTTTTTCCTGAGGACAATTTTTTCAATGGTTGATCCGTAGATTGGGTAGACTTTTTCGACACCTACGCCGTCGACAACTTTTCGAACGGTGAAGGTCTTGTGAACGCCTGTTCCACTTCCAACGGCAATAATTAACCCTTCGAACATCTGGGTTCGTTCTTTTTCACCTTCCCTAATACGCTGATAGACTCGAACGGTAAGGCCAGGTTTGAGATCTGGAACCTTCTTTTGGAGCGTAGTGGCGTGAATGATGTCGAGAGCTTTCATGGGAGTATTATTATGAGTGCGGGGAGATTATATTGACTCATTTGGCACATTGCAAGCTGAAAATTGGCTTTAGTTGAGCTCTGGGATGGTGAGCTTGTTGATGGCTACGAGATTTTCGATGTCCTTCAGGATATCTGTCAGGAAGCGATCTTTACACTCGAGACGGTAGAGGAAGTCGTCTTTTGAGAGGATACTGTAGCGGACCGGACGCTTCGTGGCGACCTCGGAGTTGAGAATACTCTCGAGCTTATCTTTATTAATGTTGTCGCCGACGATGAGGAGGTCGACGGTCGAGTTCTTGTTGACGAAAATGCCGCTCAGCATCATATAATCGATGTTTCCACACTTGGCGATTTTTTTGGCGACTTCTTCGTGGTTGCTCATGGTCTTCAAGACGATACTTCTGAGTTCCTGAAAAATGACAAAGTTTTTATCAACGATATAGAACTTTTTTCGGTTCTTGAATTTACTCTTGAGGAGCCCGATTTTTTTGAGATTGTCCAGCTCGCGGCGTACCGAATTTATCTGCTCGCCGAGCTTTCTCGTCAACTCACGGATGAAATACTCATCGTCGGGATGAAGGAGAAAGAGCGTAAAGAGCTTAATGCGGGTACTCGAGGTGAATAGTTGTT
>CALQZC010000015.1 GCA_943349045.1 Candidatus Peribacteria bacterium | reverse complement strand
AGTCCGATATATCGAGAAAGGGCGTAGACGTCTTCTTTGTATAGCTCAGCGATTACTTCGATATCTGCGGCAAAGTCACCAAACTTTGTGCCGTAGCCGAGTAATATTTCACTTCGATTGGACGTTCCGAGTACGAGGGCATTAAACGTATTGGCGAAATAGTAGAGGAGCATCATGCGAACGCGTGGCTTGAGATTCATGTTTGCCATGGCACTGCCTTTCCATGGGAGCGTATTGAAGTCCATCACAAATTTATTGATCTGCATCATGTGATGTTTCACGCCGAAGAAGTCGCAGAGAATTCGTGCGTGATGTGTGTTTTCGTCTTTGGTTACGCCTTTTTCTGGCATGAGGAGTCCGGTAACATTTGCGGCACCGAGTGCATCGACGGCGATTTTCAGTGTGAGTGCTGAGTCGATACCACCTGAAACCCCGAGAACCGCTTTCGTGAAGTGATGCTTTTTAAAATATTCCTGGAGACCACTGACGAGTTCTTCGTACATCTGTGCGAGCTGTGTCTGATCCATAAGCGTTGAGTCCATAGGAGAATAGGAAAAAGAGATTAGATGTATGCTACCGTTTACGAGTAATTTTTCAAGGCGCGTTTGATGTCGAGATTCTCGGCTTTTTTCTTTAAATCATCACGACGGTCGTGCATTTTTTTCCCACGACAGACGCCGATCAGCACTTTCACCATGTTTTTGACGCCATACATTTCCAGCGGAATGATGGTAATGCCTTTCTGGGACTGCTGTTGTTCGAGTTTGAGGAGTTCATCTTTGTGGAGGAGGAGTTTGCGAACTCGGGCGGGGTCGAGAGGATTATGGTCGAATTTATAGTTGGTAATGTGGGTATTTCGAAGCCAGGCAGCTTTATTGGCCAGGTCAACGTGGCTTCCCTTGAGATTCACCTGCGTGGCTTTTACGGACTTTACTTCACCCCCAGTCAGCTGAATTCCAGCTTCAATTTTCTCGAGAATGTCATAAAAAGCGTAGGCTTTTTTGTTTTTGGCGTAGAAGGTCGACATGCGCCAAGTGTAGCGCGTTGGTGCTTCCTGTAAAGCTGCTTTGCCCTTTACAAGACTTGGATTTGTGATACAATAAACATATAGTCAAACCTCTGCACCTCATGGCCAAGTTACGGTATCTCCATATCATCATTCCCCAGGGGTCACCCGACAGCCCGAAGATCGAGGAAAAGTTTCAGGGACTACTTTTGAATTTGCGAAATACGGTTGTCGGAAAACGATTTTCTTTTGAGTATTTTGGCTCCGCCCAGTATGCCTATTTCTTCATTGTCGTTGACGACTATTTGAAAGAAACGATCGAGTCACTGGTCTACGCGATGTATCCCGATGCAGAAATTCAGGAAACTGATGACTACACCAAACAGTTTGACTCGAAGACGAGTGGAATTGCGGGTGCGGTTTTGGAACTTCATCACAGCGATATTTACCCAATTAAGACCTATGGGGATTTCGGTGAGGATAGTATGTCCCGTCTGTTTTCAGTTATTTCTAAAATTAGTGCGAAGGATCAGGTTTGGATACAAATTATTACTGAGCCGCTTCCCGATACGGCGAGTTTTTTCTTTTTACGAAACTGGCGATATCGGTTTGCAAGTCTGCATCATTTTTTCAGTATCAAGGATCGTTTTCGTACCGGTGGTCGAAAGTCGATCAATGAAATGCGTCATCATAAGGCCCATGAAAAAGATGGAGAGAAGCCATTTCGCGTGAGTATCCGATGTGCCTATATTTCTGATAATCAGGAGGCTGCAGATAGAAAACTCGAGGCGGTCATTAATAGTTTTTACCAGTTCAATGATAGTGATGTGAATGAATTTCACGCGCATCGTGTTCATGATATGAACGGATTTGTGAAGGCCTATAAACAGCGTCTTCATAGTGTGACCTATACGATGTCTGCGAAGGAAATTGCAACATTGTATCATTTACCGAATGCTGATTATGTTCCGCATATTGTCCATGTACAAGCGCGAAAAGCCGATCCGCCTCAGGATCTTCCGAAGATAGGGGAACCAGATGTGAGTGGATTTGGTGTTACCAATTATCATAATAATTTTGTACCGTTTGGTATCCGACGGGCTGATCGACGACGACATCTCTATACGGTTGGTAAGTCAGGTTCTGGTAAAAGTAAACTTCTTGAGCTTTTGATTATTCAGGATATTAAGGATGGAAAGGGCTTCGGTGTCCTCGATCCGCACGGTGATCTCGTCGACAATATCATGCGATATATTCCGGAAGAGCGCATAAAAGACGTGATACTTCTGGATCCGGCTGACACAGCGTTCCCGATTGCGTTCAATCCGCTTGAGTCGATTGACGATGCCTACAAGATGCAGGTGACGATCGGCTTTCTCGATATCTTCAAAAAAGTATTTGGTGATAACTGGACGTATCGTCTGGAGCACGTATTGCGTTATACGACATTGGCGCTTCTGGATAGCCCAAATACGACGATTCTCTCGATTATGAAGATGCTCACGGATAAGAATTACCGACAGAAAATCGTGTCACGAATTCAGGACTCGGTGGTGAAAAATTTCTGGGTTTCCGAGTTTGCGGCGTGGTCTGAGAAATTTGATTCTGAGGCTATTACGCCGCTCTTGAATAAAGTTGGTCAGCTTGTCGCGACGAATATGGTTCGCAATATGATTGGTCAGCCGCAGACGAAGTTCAATCTTCGAGATGTGATGGATAATAAAAAAATATTACTGTTGAAGGTTTCAAAAGGTCTACTCGGTGAGGAAAACTCGGGCTTGATCGGCTCGATGGTGATTACGAAATTGTTTCAGGCGGCCATGAGTCGTGCCAATATTCCGGAAGAGCAGCGTGAGGATTTTTACTTTTACGTCGATGAGTTCCAGAACTTTGCGACGGATACGTTTTCAGAAATTCTCTCTGAGGCTCGTAAGTATCGCCTGAATCTCACAATTGCGCACCAGTATATGGGGCAATTGAGCGAAGTTGTGCGGAAAACCGTATTTGGTAACGTCGGCTCGATGGTAAGTTTCCGTGTCGGTGCGGATGATGCTGCGGTACTTGAGGGCGAGTACACTCCGGTATTCAAGGTTCGAGATATTATCAATCTCGGTGTTCGAGAGTTCTATACCAAGATGTCGGTGAATGGTGAGTTGCGCGAGGCGTTCTCTGGTAAGACGCTCGCTGTTCCGCCGGTCACCAATGACTTAACGGCAAAAATCATTGAGCATTCACGCGCGACCTACTGCGCCCCAAAGGCAGAGGTTGAGGAGATGATGAAGAAATGGGACGAAAGCGCTTCCGCCCCTCCAAAACCCGAAGAGGTAGCCGATATGGAAGAGAAATTCGAGGAGCCGATTATTTAGTTTGGAAGAATTCGTGTGCCAACTTTTTCTCCGCGAACAATGGCTGAGAGGTTGCTTGGACGTTTTCCGTAGGCGATCGTGGTTGGGATGCCAGCAAGAGCTGCTATGCGAGCGGCGTCGAGTTTGCTTGCCATGCCGCCCGTACCGTTCGTACTTTTTCCTGCCCCGCATGCTCTGATAAAATCCTCGGTGATCATCTCGACAGGGAGCTCGTGAATCAGGCGTGCATCTGGATTGTCTTTTGGATTTTCATTGAAGACGCCCTCGGTGTCAGTGAAAAGTACGAGGAGATTTGCTCGAACGAGACGGGCAATCTTCGCAGCGAGTTGGTCATTGTCTCCAAGAGTGAGCTCTTTCGTGGCTACGGTGTCGTTTTCGTTGACGACCGGTACGGCTCTGTCTGATAACTCGTCGAGCATTGCTAACATATTGTTGCGCTCGTCATCTCGCGTGAAGTTATCAGCAGTAAGGAGCATTTGTGAGACAAGGCGTGATGGTATCGCTCTTCCGAAAGCATTCCGATATTCTGTCATTAACTCCGGCTGCCCCATGGAGGCAAGTGACTGTTTTGCTGCGGTTCCTTGGCTATCTGCGCGCGTTCGTCTGAGGATTTGTCGTCCTGCCGCCACGGCGCCAGAACTTACGAGAATAACCCGCCGGCCCGTTGCTTCCATTACCGCACTGATTCCATTTGCGAGATCCTGAAACAAATTGAGGTCCAGACTTGGTAAACCCAATGCATCTTCATTATTTTCTCTCGTCACGATACTGGTTCCCACCTTTACAACGATGGTATTATCGAGAAATCCTTTCTGTATGGTTTCACTCATGGCGCCTATTCTAGCGCTTGGTGTAGCGAATATCAAAGAGTTTTTGTGCTACTTTGAAATGTTTTTTGCGTCTTTGCCAGCGGAATTTTTATTTTTCAGAAATTTTTTAGAGGCCTGTAATGTCGGGTGGGTATCCTCGTGTTGTCAGACGTGGGGAGGCCTCTTGGTGAGGAAGACGTACTCGACATTCGTCTAGGCGGGTTCGATCCCCGTCCTCTCCACCAACCTGACAAGCGTCGAACAAAAGGAGCGGCAAGAAATTGCTACTCCTTTTGTTGTATTAAAGACGCACTCGACATTCATCTGTATTGTAGCATATTTAGTACACCGCTTCAAGATAGCACTTTTCGCAGTAGACAATTTCGGGTCGGTCGGGGGAGTAGGTGGTCTCAATAGGATTATTACAGTGCATGCAGGTGCGTGCGTAGAGGCGTGGTGGGTTGCGGAGGCTCATGCGGTCGCTGTGACGGCAATCAGGGCATTTGTGTGGGATAGGGAGGTTGATGTTGCGAAGACGTGCCAGCTCTTGCGGAATGATGCGATAGTTTTTTCCACAATTTTCGCAGGCGAGGAGTTCTTTGGTAATGGTATCGGGGGCATCTTTGATGCTATCTGGAATTGTGTATGTCTGTGGTTTGTAGTCTTTCTGGTCGGGATTTTTCCAGTGCATGCCACGTGCGAGCGCAACTTCTTTTGTGAGTGGAACGTAGTCTTGTGCGACCGTTTCGTTGTAGCCGTAAGGGGAGTGCCATATTGGAAACATCTGACCCCATTCGCCCGTTGCCCTCATGTGCTCAATGATGTGCGGAACGAGCTCTTCGTACTGTTCTTTTGTATACTGTTTGTTGAAGATGCAGTACTGCTTTTTTCTCAAGCCGCTGCAGCCGAAGAGATTTGAAGAGTTGAAACAAAATTCGCTATAGGCGACGTTCTGACTGTGAAACACGTAGAGAGAAAAGATAACATTGTATGTTTCGATTGTGCCCATCACCTGATAGTTGAGCTCTGGCTTGAGGTACATATTGCTGCAGTCGATGAGGTCTTTCACGTTTACGCCGACGTTGACGTACTTGCAGTCTTGGCTGTCATTGGCGTCGTAGCAGTCGGTGCAGTTCTGAGTATTGGTCAAAAAGTCACCGCTGGAGTTCTCGCAGTTGATGATGTTTGCGTACTTGTGGATGCGCTTTTTTCTGAGTTCTTGTAGGATTTCTTTTGCTCTCTGAACCGCGCTGTGTGATCCGAGAAATTCCTGAATTTTTTGCGCGTACTCCTCTTTGCTCACCGGCTCGTTCATAAAGTGATACTCTTTGTTGTTGAGGTTGGTACTGAGGAAGCAGTTGCGGCAGCCTTTGAGATTTTCCGAGAAGCCACAGTCGTACGAATTTTGGCTGTAGGATGTGTAGATGCAGTTGTTGCAGTTCTTGACATAAAAGCACTCGCAGAGGAGTTCCGAGTTGTAGACGTAGTCGGAATCCATGATGTCACGAGAGCTTTGAATCAATTTTCCATAGTAACAATCTTCGCAATTTTCTGAGCAGTTGATGAGATGACAGTTTTTGCAGTAGGCTGTTCCGGTCGTGTACTGGCAGTTTTCGTTACTGATCTGGATGAGATTTACGTGAGGAATCTTCGTAGAAAGTTCATTTTAATCAGGAGACGATTCCGTGGTATTTCCCGCAGTACTACAAACGTCGTGCCGCGAAGAAAATTCCAATCCGTGCGCTGTTTCCGGATACTCCGAAAGATCGTGAGCGTCATTCACTTGATGGAGATGAGTTGCGACAGAGTCGTTTATTGCCGAAGGATAAGCTCGATTTCACGCCAGAAATCAACATCTTCGATAACAAAATTATGATCGCCGACTGGAAAGAAAAGCTCGGAATTATTATTGAAAGTGAGGAGATCGTGAGGGTGTTTAAGCAGACGTTTGAGCTGGCCTGGGAGGCTTCGGAGAAGTATCATCGAGAGGTGATGAAGAAGAGAAAGTCATCATAATTCATGTGGTAATAAATATCAAAATATGAGATAATATAGGCCAATTAAATAATATGCACTATGTTGAAAATAGCTTCAAAAACTTCTTCAAGGATTAGCAAAAAAACTATCGAGAAAGCTGTAAGAATTTCCTCGGCACTTGAGGGATTGAGTCTTGCACGTGCAAAAAGGGATAAGGTTGCAATATCTTTACTTAAAAAGCATGGCAGAGCCTTCTCGATATAGTACGGATGGCAATATAGAAAATGGGGTACTGAAAAATAAATCAAATATTACCGACCAGACACGACTTGAGAACTTAGAAACACTCCTCTTTTCTGACTCCTATACTCACTTTCTCCACCTTGCAGCATCACAAAAGCTTCCTTTCAATGTGAAACTTATTTTTGATATTCACGAATATTTTCTTGGCACGCTTTATGACTGGGCAGGCAAAATCAGAAATGTGGATATCTCAAAAGGCGGATCGATGTTTTGTTCTGCGCGCTATATAGACCATGCCCTCAAGGAGTTTGATCGCATTATTCAAAAACATTTGCCTGCAGAAGGCGAGACGAAAAAATCACTGAGCGAGAAGCTTGCGATTATTCACTGTGAATTTAATGCTATTCATCCGTTTCGTGAAGGGAATGGCAGGACGATCCGTCTTTTTCTCGATCTTTTGGCGTATGGTGCGGGATATAGTGTCGTTGATTATGGTAAAAGTACGAAGACATCGTATATCAACGCTTGCATTGCTGGCATGGAACAACATTACCAGAAAATGCAGAGTATTATTTCTAAAGGGCTTTCGAAGAGATAGCGTAGTTTAGTGCACGGCTTCTATATAGCATTTTTCGCAGTATACCGTCTCGGGACGATCTGGTGAGTAGGTGGTTTTGATGGGCGCTGCACACTTTGCGCAGGTGCGGTCGTACATGACGCGTTTGTTGCGCATTTTCAGGCGCTCGTAATGCCGTTCGTTTGGGGTGAGGCGAGGGAGGGGGATTTGATGTTCGCGGTAAAATGCGAGCTCTTGAGGAATTATTTTGTAGGTTTTTCCTGAGAGTGTGGAAGTGAGAATATTTTTTGTGATGTCATCGGTGATGTCATTTATGTTGTCCGGGAGCGCGATATTTGGCCCTTCATATTTACTGCTTTCGTCCTCATCTTTCCACTTCCAGCCGCGGGCGAGGGTTTCTTCTTTGGTGAGTGGCATTTGTTCGTAGGAGAGGGTTTCGTTGTAGGCGTATTGTGATTTTGTAGTTGGAAAAAATTCTCCCCACTCGCCGGTGGTTTTTATGTGTTCGATAATTTTTGGAACCAGAGCTTCATATTCCTCTTTCGTGTATTGTTTGTTCAAAATACAATATTGCGCTTGCTTGAGTCCAATACATCCAAAGCAATTTTTACTGGTAAACATGTGATCGCAGTAGGTGAGATCGCTACAGTTTGACCAGCAGAGGTTGCAGAATCGGAGATTATAATCATTGTAACCACATGCTTGGCACTCATATATTTTTTCAGTCCCAGCTCCCCAATATGAGTGATCCATGCTGTTTTTCGCGGTGTTCACACACATTGAATATGATATGTCTTCGCAATTTTCACATTCAAATCCATAGTAGGCATTTTTATTGTTGTGGAGATAATTTCCTATACTGTTTTCGTTGTTCGTTCCATATAGCTCTTTTGTAATAAGATGTTTTGAAAATTCATAAAATTGTTTTTTCATGGACTCTATTTCGGAAAAACTTCCACTGTTGATAGTTTTCATAAATGCATCATATTCTTCTTTTGTCTTTTGTTCATTGAAAATCATGTACTGTTTTTGGACTTGGTTGTAGCATCCGAAACAATCTTTACATCCGATGCAGGATCGTAAAAACATACTACTGTTGCAGTTTTTGCAATCTCTGGAATATCGCAAACTGTAACAATTACTGCAGTTTACACACTCGTAGCATAGTTCAGAGTCGTTGATGTTTATACTGTCGACACAGGACTTGCAGCGATTGAACCATGTTCCATAGTAACAGTCTTCGCCAGTATTGGTTGAGAAGCAAAGGTAGCAGTTTTTTGAATGCCCAGCAGCGTTACAGTACTCAGCATTTTCCATCGGTTTTTGTTGAATACGAGCCATTCTTGGGACCTGATCACGTAGTTCAAAAAACTGATCGAAGAAGGGTCTGGAGAAATCAAAGTCGCGTCCGTGTGATTTTGCATCCCAATCATCTGACCACCATGCGTCAATGTCGTAGACGGGAAATGGCTTGTCGTTCGAGTATGTTGAGATCATCTGCTTTCCGGTGAGATCGCATTTTCGGTGATACAGGAATCGTTCACTTCGAAAACTGAGTCGTCGTTGCATGCGACAGAGATAGCAAAGCGTTGGCGGTGGCACCTGCATGTCTTGGTAGAATGCGAGGTCTTCTGGTCGGATGGTGAATGTGGCTTGGCAGTGGCGGCAGGTTTTTTGCATGGTGGTTAGTGTGGTTTGCGTGATTAATAAACGGCTTCTAGATAACACTTTTCACAGTAGACTTGTTCGGTGCGGTCGGGGGAGTACGAGGTTTGAATTGATGTGGTGCATTTGTTGCAGGTGCGGTTCCAGAGGTGGCGTGGGTTGCGGAGTTGCATGCGGGCGTTGTGGCGAGCGTCGAAACAGAGGCGGGGGATTGCGAGCTTGTGCTCGCGATAGAATTTCAGTTCCTGTGGAATGATTTTGTATGGCCGGCCAGTGACTTCGCAGGTGAGAATTTGTTTGCAAATCTCATCGGTCACATCGCTGATATTTTCTGGAATGAGATACTTCGGACCGTTGTACGCTTTGTGTTCATCGATCTCTTTCCATCGCCATCCTCGTGTCTCGGTTTCCTCTTTGGTAAGCGGAAAATACTTGTGGGCTATGGTTTCGTTGTAGGCGAAAGGACTTAAATCTGACGGGAAAAATTCACCCCAGTCGTTTGTGGATTTCATTGATTCGATGAGTCGCGGAAGGAGCGATTCGTATTCTTCTTTTGAATATTGTTTATTGAAAATGCAATACTGTTTGTTTTTTAATCCAATGCAGCCGAAGAGATTTTTGCTATTGTAGCATTGATCGCAGTAGGAGAGTTCAGAGGAGTTTTGGACCAGGTGGCAGCCAATTAATTGATAGCCTTGAACCGTCACACAGTTGTAACACCACTCCGCGGGAGGAGTTGCGAAATTGCAGTCGTAGCAGTTGGTGAAAGCGTCTAATGTGGCTGAGTATCGCACATTTTCACAGTTTTTGAGATCGTAGGAATCTTGGGTATTTTTGCAGTTGTAGAGGTAATCGCCGGTGACGTCTTCGCAGTTAAATCCATGGTAATATTTTACGATTTCTTTGTTTTGAAGTTCTTGGATTTTTTGTTGTGCGAAGGTTTTGATGTCTGGATGTTCTTGTTTGAGCCGGGCTATTTCTTGCCCGTAAGTTTCTTTGGAATATGGTTGATTGAAAATGTGATATTCCTTATTTTTGAGTCCCACACAGCCAAAACAGTTTCGTGATCCTGCACAGTCGATGAGAAATTCTGAGTCGGAACAGTTGTCGCAGCTTGTAGAAAATTTCAGATTATAGCACTGAACGCAGTCGACACATTCGTAACATTGCTCGCATTTATAGACATAGAGACAGTCGAAACAATTTTTTGACTGCCAGACGATGTGTCCATAGCAGCAGTCTTCGTTTCCAACACATCCAAATACAAGGTAACAGTTTTGGCTTTTTGCAGCCATGTTACAGTAGTCAGTGTTCTCTGTCTGTACGTTCATGATTGAGGGCCGTGGAACATTTGAGGAAAGTTTCTTGAGTTGATCAAATACAGAAATATTCCAATCGATGTCCTGTCCATACTTCAATGGATCCCACTTATCAGTCCACCACTCATACATGTCATATACTGGAAATGGCGCATCAGTATCATACATTGAGATGATCTGCTTTCCCGTCATGTCGCACTTCCGATGATAAAGATTGAAGAAATTTCTGTAGAGCTGCCGTCGCTGCCGTCGGCAGTACGGACACATCATTGGTTCCGGTACATTCATCGTTTGATAGAACGTCTGGTCTTCCGGGAAAATGGTGAATGCGACGGTGCACTGTGGGCAGGTTTTTTGCATGGGGGTTGTTGGCGATTCTGGTTAATAAACGGCTTCTAAATAGCACTTTTCGCAGTAGACTTGTTCGGGACGGTCAGGAGCATACGAGGTTTGAATATCAGTGTTGCATTTCATGCAATTGCGACCCCAGAGATGGCGTGGGTTGCGAAGTGATAGACGATCTTTGTAGCGTTGGTCAGGGTGTCGTTTTGGTATTGGTATCTGGAGTTGTCGGTAGAGTGTGAGTTCTTTTGCAATGATTTTGTAGTATTCGCCTGAATTTTCACATTGTAAGATATTTTTTGTGATTTCATCCGAAACATCCTTAATATCATCTGGTGGTGTATAAATATTTCCCACATACTTTACTTCCTTTTCTTTAGGACTGTACCAGTTAAAACCTTTCTTAAGTGCTTTTTCTTGATCCATTGGAAAATAATCCTGGGCTACTGTTTCGTTGTAGCTAAAAGGCGAGAGTGAGGCCGGGAAAAATTCGCCCCACTCGCCGGTTGATTTCATATGCTCAATGATTTTTAGAACGAGCTCTTCATACTGTTCTTTGGTGTATTGTTTGTTGAGAATGCAATATTCATTTTTTTTCAGACCAACGCACCCGAAGATATATTTTGAGTTGAAGCATAGACTGTTGTAATACGAAAAACTGTTGAACCAGCAAATGTCATTAAAAGCGTGCATGTAGTTACTTTCGCTTCCTATAGCCTCGTATACGAGTTCTGAGTGGTCATCATTGTTCACATCGTATGCATCTTTCATATTTGTCGCGTTACATACCCATCGACAGTCTTGGATATTTTTCACTTCGTAACAGTCGTATGATCGTAGTGAGTGAAATATGCTATTTCCCGAGCACTCCTCATTTTGCAATCCATCCATGTATTTTTTGACTATTTGAGGTTGCTGTTCGAAAAACTTCTTTTTTTCTTCTTGGATATTCTTGATTAGTGTTGGCAACTGTGCGAAATAATCTTCTTTTGAATATGGCTGATTCCAGATGTAATATTTTTTGTTGCTTAGATTGAAACATCCGAAGCAGTTCTGACAGTTTTTGAGGTTGTATCCAAGATACGATTCTGAGGTGTTGCTGCAGTTTTGAAGCCATGCTCCCTGGTAGCATTTTTCACAGTCGATGCACTCATAGCAAAGTTCACACTCATCGCTATTTGAAAGGTCTGCAGAATTTCGTGAGGAAAATGTCCGATTTGAATAATAGCAATCTTCATTAAATGCTGATGTGAATAGAAGATATGAATCTTTGTTTCTGAAACTAAAATTGCAGTAGTCACTATTTTCCGGTTCTTTATTGTTGAGCGAGAGTCGAGGAACCACATTCATTAATTCTTTGAACTGTTCGAAAAATGGCCTGTTGAAGTCAAAATCCCTTCCATACTCAATTGGATTGAATGCATCGCTCCACCATGTGTCACGATCATAAACAGGAAACGGCGTGTTTGCATGGTACATCGAAATTATCTGCTTTTCTGTCCGATCGCACTTGCGGTGATAGAGGTGTCTTTCGTTACGAAATGCGAGTCGTCGTTGTTGTCGACAACCCGCGCAGAGTGTTGGTGACGGAACCTGCATTTTTTCATAGAAGACGATATCGTTATTTTCTATGGCGAATGATGTCTGGCATTGTCGGCATATTTTACTGAGCATTGGGAGGGGTTGTTACAAGTGTCTATTGTCTCATGGTGTACATTTTTGTAAACTGTGTACTCGGTTTCTTCTAGTGGTGATTTTTGATTTCAAAGCTGAAAAAGCCTGTAAATCCTGCTTATTTTGTGCTATAATACTTGTAGAAAATGTTTTACAACATGGCTTGAAATGCGACTATGATTCGACCGGATTTTGAACTTTTGGGACTGACGGATACTGAGGGTGTCGTGTATATGTCGGTGCTCGAACTCGGTGGTGGGTACGTGAGTACCATTGCGCGACATGCGAAGTTGCCGCGTGTAAATTGCTATCATACGCTTGAAAATCTCAGCAAAAAAGGATTGGTGACGTACATCACGAAAGATAATGTGAAATATTTTTCTGCTGAGCCGCCGCAGAAACTCGTGAATATGCAGGAGGAAAAATATCTCTACACGAAGAAGCTCATGCCGGAGTTGCTTTCGATTACGAACTCGCTCACGATCAAGCCGAAGATTAAATATTTCGAAGGAAAAGAGGGCGTAAAGGGCGTTTTTGAGGATATGCTTACGGCGAAAAAGGAAATTTTGGGCTATTCAAATTTGAAAGCGCTCGCTGATTTATTTGGTGATTATATTCCTGCCCATGCGGACAAGAAGATGAAACAGGGGATCAAGACCCGTATTATTTGTCCTCTGACTGAGGAAAGTCCGAACTACATCAAGAAATATTATCCGAAAAATTTTCCACCGGAACTCATTGAAATTATTTACGTGAATCCGCGTGAGTTTTGGTTTGAGCACGAAATTATGATTTACGATGACAAGGTGGCGGTGATTTCTTTGAATCCTGAAGAGCTGATTGGTATGATTTTCGAGAGTCCCGTGTACGCGCGTTCGCAGCGTGCGATCTTCAACCTTGCGTGGTTGGGCGCGACGAGCTTTATTGCGACGTAAGGCCGTGCTATAATTGTTTTGTATGGCTTCGGCCTCGTGGGTGGTCCCTCAAAAGGTCACCCCAGATTTTTTATTCTTCAGTCTATTCTCATGGCTGGTAAAATGTTTGACAGGTGAGCATATACTCACCTATACTGTAGGCTCTTATTTCATTAATTTGCACGTATGGATGATCAGGCCTTGGCAATTTTTGAGAGCTTTAAGATTCGACGGCATTATGATGAAAAGTCTGAGACGTGGTATTTTTCGGTTATTGATATTATTGGTGCTTTGACGGAGCAGGCTGATTATCAAAAGGCAAAGTCATATTGGACTACCCTTAAAAACCGTTTAAAGAGCGAAGGAAGTCAAGTGGTCACAAAATGTGACCGGTTGAAAATGATGGCTCAGGATGGAAAATCGCGAGAGACTGATGTGGCAAATGTTGAAACGCTTCTTCGTCTTGTTCAATCTGTGCCTTCTAAGAAGGCTGAGCCTATCAAGCTCTGGTTGGCAAAGGTTGGTTATGAACGATTGCAGGAGACGGTTGATCCGGAAAAGTCTTTGAATCGGGCGCGTGAAAACTGGAAAAAGCATGGACGGAGCGAGAAATGGATACAGCAGCGGATGATGGGCCAGGAGACACGAAGTAAATTGACGGATTATTGGAGTGACCATGATGTTAAGCCGGGTGAGGAGTTTGCGATTTTGACGAATATTATTCATGAGGAATGGACGGGTTTGACGGTGAAAAATCATAAAAATCTTAAGGGACTTAAGAGTCAGAATTTGCGAGATCATATGACCGAGGCGGAGTTGATTTTTACCGCTTTGGCCGAACTTTCTACGCGTCAGATTGCTGAAAGTGACCATGCTACAGGAATGAGGGAAAATAAGGAGGCAGGAAAGAAAGGTGGTGGTATTGCGAAAAGGGCACGTGTGGAACTTGAAGAACAGACTGGCAAGAAAGTGGTAAGTAAGAAAAATTATTTGAAGGCTCAAGATGAGCGTGAGCCTAAAAAGCTCAAAAAATCATAGTCTATGGAACCACTCGCTTCAAAAATCAGACCCAAGTCGCTGGATGAGTTTATTGGACAGGAGCATCTCGTGGGGAATGGCGATCTGACTGCCGGTTCGCCGAAGGGACCGCTGCGCGTAGCGATAGAAGAAAAGCATCTGTTTTCTTTTTTGTTGTGGGGACCACCAGGGGTGGGGAAGACGACGCTGGCGCGGATTTATGCGAGTGCGCTGAATGCTGAGTACTATGAGCTCTCTGCGGTGTCGGCGGGGAAGGAGGATATACGGAAAATTGTGGAGGGGACGGGGGATTTGTTTGGTCCGAAGATTTTATTCCTGGATGAAATCCATCGATTCAACAAGGCGCAGCAGGATTATTTGTTGCCGGCGGTGGAGTCGGGGAAGCTCTACCTCATTGGTGCGACGACGGAGAATCCTTCATTTGAGGTGATTCCGGCGCTCTTGTCTCGATGTCGTGTATTTGTTTTGAATGAAATTCCTGGAGATGATATGCGTGGGATTATTGCGAGGACGGGCTATACGCTCGATGCGGATACGATGGATTGGCTGGTATCGATGTCTGGTGGTGATGCGCGACAGGCGATTGCGATGGTGGAAAATACCGCGAAGCTCTACGGCGACGTGACGCTTGAGCACTTCAAGCAAACGCTCCAGTCGAAGTTTCTCCGCTACGACAAAAAAGGCGACGAACACTACAATACGATTTCTGCGTTTATCAAAAGTATGCGTGCATCGCAGCCAGATGCGGCGTTGTACTATCTGGCACGGATGATTGAGGCAGGGGAGGATCCAAAGTTTATTGCGCGACGAATGGTGATTTTTGCGTCGGAGGATATCGGGATGGAGGATTCACAGGCGCTCGTCGTTGCGAACGCGGTGTTCCGTGCGGTGGAGACGATTGGGTATCCGGAGGCGGGCATAAATTTATCGCATGGGGTTGTCTACTTGTCGAAGGCTCCAAAAAGTAAGGCGGCGTATTATGCGTATCTGGCGGCCATGGAGGACGCGAAGACGTATGGCAACTTGCCGGTTCCTTTGAAAATTCGTAATGCGCCGACAACGTTGATGAAGGGTCTTGGCTACGGTGCAGATTACGAAAAATATACTTCCGACGATTTATTGCCGGAGGAGCTGAAGGGGAAGAGGTATTGGGAGGGGGGTTGAGGATTTACTGTCTAGCCTTTTGCCTACTCATGACCAGGCCAATGCCAATAAATGCCAGTATGCCGCCTAGAATGAGGCTTGAGGTAAGTTTTTCGCCTAGTAAAATTCCAGCCCAAATAATGGTGAAAAGTGGCTGTAGGTAGAGAATAGTAGAGGCTGCAAGAGGCGAGGAAGTTTTGAGAGCATACTGAATCAAAAGATAGTAGATTCCAGTTCCAATAATTCCTACGTAGAGGAGGCCAAGAATGCCCGAATTCGTAATCGTCTGCCACCAGGCTGGAGCGGTTGCGAGATCGATTGGTAGGAGAAAGAGTTGCGCTGTGATGGTAGTAAGCATGAAATACATATTGAGCTCAAGTGGGGAGTGGTCTTTTTGGTGTTTCCTGATAAGCACAGTGTAGAGCGAAAAAGAGATGGCGGCACAGAGAATAATGATATTTCCAATCATGCTGCTATTTGTGAGATTTGTACCATTTTCAATGGCTGGGTGTACCACGATAATCAGCGCACCAATGAGACCAATGAGCACTCCAAGGATTTTTTTTCGCGTGATGGTTTCTTCTCCCATCCAGTACGAAAAAATGATGGTAATAAGCGGTAAAGCGGTGTAGACCATCTGCCCCATAATGGCTGTCGTATGCTTTACTCCAATGAAAAAGAGAAACGGATTGAGGGCTGCGAGGAGAGAAATGGCGATGATCGATTTCCTGTCTATCTTGGTTATTTTTTCTCTGAATATGATGAAAAAGGGCAGTAACGTCAGTGCGCCAAGCATGAATCTGAGAAGCGTAAATGTGATTGGTGGAATTTCTGCTGATGCTATTTTTGACAGTGTCGACACACCACCGCCCATAAATGCCGCTGCTACAATGAAGAGAAAGGGAGTGAGTTTTTTCATGCTTATGCCAATAGGTGCTGCTATTATACTTCTTTTTTATTTCTTGACGATGGTTGATTTTCTCTTTATCAAGCCATGTTAACTTTATTTCAGAAATGTTTTAGAGATCGGTAATGTTGGGTTGATAGGGTCGTGTTGTCAGACGTGGGGAGGCCTCTTGGTGAGGAGGATAAAATCGACACTTGTCTAGGCGGGTTCAAATCCCGTCCTCTCCACCAGCCTGACAATCGTCGAACAAAAAGAGTGGCAGAAATTGCTACTCTTTTTGTTATTTTGGACAAAATCGACACTCGCGCCTCTATTATATCATATTCAGTAAACCGCCTCAAGATAGCACTTCTCGCAGTAGACCTGTTCCGGTCTCTCTGGAGCGTACGTCGTGCGGATAGCATCACCACAGTGTGTGCAGGTTCGCGCGTAGAGCGTGCGAGGGTTGCGTGAGTGCATGCGGGCGTAGTGGCGGCACTTGAAGCATTTTGAGGGGACTGGGAGACCCTGGGTTCGATAGAACTCGAGCTCTTGGGGAATGATTTTAAAGTTGGACTGACACTCAATGCAGGCAAGAAGTTCTCCGGTGATGGAGTCGGGAACTTGTGAAATCACATCCGGAATCATATAGGTCTGTGGCACTTTTTTCTTGTCGTCGTCGAGCCATTTGTAGCCCTGTGCGAGGGCCTCCTCCCGCGTCAGTGGTGCGAAGTCCATCGCGAGAGTTTCGTTGTAGCCATAGGCGGAAATTTCACTTGGAAAGTGTTCGCCCCATTCGCCGCCGCTCCTCATATGCTCAATAATCCGAGGTATCAGTTCTTCATATTCTTCTTTCGTGTACTGTTTATTCAAGATGCAGTATTTTTTTCGTTTCAGGCCGATGCAACCGAAGAGGTTATTACTGTAGTGACAGTGATTGGAGTAGAGGATGTCACTGTTTTGATCGAGAATGTTGACGCCACAGATAATGCGGCTGACGTTGTAGCCTGAGTTTGAGCTCTCGTAGATGAGCTCGGCGGCTTCTCCTGGTTCGTCGCAGTCGTAACAGTCTTTTACCTGGACTCCAAAATTTTGATATAGATATTTTCCACCGTTTACATTGTTGCAGTCGAATGACTCGAGCACATCTTTGCAGTTCGAAATATAATCTCCGGAGACGTTTTCGTTTTGAATTCCGTGCATGAATTTTTTTGGAAATTGCGCTTTCATTCGTGCAAATTCGCTCTTATAGTGCTCGATATTTTGACCGGATGCGAGCTGTGCCATGAGCCCTTCGTACTCTTCTTTGGTGCCCTGGCGATTAAAGATGAAGTACTCTTTGTGCTGCTGATTGAACGACATGAAACATTTTTTGCACCCCTCGCAATTATCGAGAAAGGCACTATCTGAGCATTGAGATGAATTACTGATGAACTTACAGTTGTAGCAATTTTTACAGTCAATCGCTTCGTAGGAAAGCTCGCACTCTCGTGTGCGGTAGTTATCGAGACAGCTCACGGCATGATACAGGCTGTAAGAGTAGTAGGTATCTCGGCAGTAGTCAGAGTCAAATAGGAGGTAGCAGTTTTTGTTTTTTCCGGCGTAGTTTGTGTAGTCGCAATTTTCATCGTAGCGATATCCGGTGAAAAGACTTGGACGGGGGACTTTCAGATAGAGCTCGGCGAACTGTTGGAAAAATGGCTTGTTGAAATCATATTCCTGGCCGTAGTCAGATGCGTCCCATTCGTCGCTCCACCAGAATTCTTGATTGTACACTTTGTATGGTGATGATGGGTGCACATTTGAGAGCATGTCTTTGCCAGTTTTGTCGCACTTTCGTTTGTAGAGATTAATCTGATTGATATGACTCTGACGTCGAATCTGTCTGCAGTTTGGACAGAATGTTGGTGACGGAAGGGGATACTTTACGCCGTTGATAATCGGGGAAAGTTTATCAAGAAAGACGAAGTCGTCTTCCGGGATGGCGAATGGCGCGCTACATTTTCGGCATTGAGTATTCATAGATGAGGGGTGTGGTATCTAAGTACCTATCATACGATATACTGCTTGTTTAGTCAATATGTCCTGAATGTGCATGGTTGCTACCTTGTTTTTCCCTTGTATTTGAGCTATACTATAGCTGTCAGGCTAAATTGACACTGAAACATTTTCCCCAGCATTACTATGAATGACCCACGATCGGCGTTACGGCAGCTCGGTCTTACTTCTCAGGAGGTGGATACGTTTCTTCTTCTCCTAGAACTTGGGAGTGCGCCGGTGAGTACGATTGCGCTTCGCGGGCATATGAAGCGGACGAACCTCTATAATATTCTCACAAAACTTGCGGAAAAGGGTCTGGTGACGGAGTTTAGTCGTGGTCGTGTGCGGTACTTTCAGGCGACGGAGCCGAAGCGTCTTCTTACGCTGCAGGAACAGCAAAAAAAGAAGCTCGAGCAGAGCATTCTCAATTTGCGTGACATGCTTCCACTCCTCGAGAACTTCCAGCATCCGTCTCTTACGAAACCGCGAGTGAAATTTTTCCAGGGAAAAGAGGAGGTGACGTCACTGCTCAATCAGATTCTCCATAATGAGTCGTTCGACTGTTACTTCAATCCTGCGACGGCGTTTGACATGATTCCGGATGAGGTGGAGTCATTTCTGGAGAATAGTAAAAAGCAAAAACTGCATATCCGGGAGCTGATTGTCGATGGGCCGATGACGAAGAGCTACATCAAGAAAATCAAGAATCCACATCACCAGTGGAAGGTGCTGCCGAAGTGGTGCTCATTTCAGACGGACAATTTCGTGTTTGGGGATAGCGTGGCCTTCGTCTCCTATGGTGCCGAGTGGATCGCCGTGCTCATCGAAAGCCCCCTCATTGCGCAGACGCAGAAGATGGCGTTCGATCTGATGTGGAAGGCTGTGAAATAACATTCATCCAGACTTTGAGGTGGCTTTTATCGAGCGTGAGACGATGATTTTCATTGTTAAGGCCAACTCTCTTGGCATACTCTTTATAAAATTCTAAGCCCTCGGGAGTGCTGATGTTGCACTCAATTTGTACCTTATATCCCTCAGTCGTAAGCTCTTCTTCTGACTCTCGGAGATTCAGTGTTATGCCAAGCTGTGCATGTTGGAATGCTCGAAGATCTATGACTCCATGATCTCTTTTGGTATTTTGAAATGAAAACTCTTTGCCAGTAACGTCATTTTCGAAAACCCACTGTATTTCTATTTCCCCAAGATCGAGTTGAGCTTGGGAAACAGTGGTGATGTGGCTTCCTCCCCTCACCTCATCGTGGAGCTGGTAGCCCGGACTCGCGCCTGATGCCGAATGAAATTGGTCCTTTTTTCCAACTCTAGCGTACTGCCAAAGTCCCTGCTTCCTTCCATCGCGTCCAGTATAGGGTGTGCGAAATCTGATGGCTTGACCGGTTCCCATGTGATCTATCTTTGTAATACCCCTTTCATCTTCAGTAATATCGTCGAGGCGAGCAGGTACTTCTTCGGTTGCTGCTCGGCTTTTTACGGTGCCATCCATAGAAAAATGGGTTAAGGAGGCGCATTATACGATACCATAACCATTGTGTCAATATAGCATTTTTATGCTTGGCGTGGTTCCAGAGCTGCTTCCATAGCCTTTATGTCGATCTTGGACTTCCAGAAGAAGTAGGCGACCGCGCCGACGGTGACGACTGGAGAGACCCAGTGTGGGATGTGGTAGCCGAAAGCATCGAGAATCATAATGGCTCCGAGGAAGAGAATGGAGTACATGGCGCCGTTTTTCAGGTACTTGTACTTTTTGATGCGTTCGATGTTGCTGACCGTCATTTTTCGGAGGACGAGGGCGCCGAGACCGTTTCCGATGAGAATGAGTGGAATGGAAAAGGTAAAGGCGAAGGCTCCGATGACACCGTCGATCGAGAAGGTGGAGTCGAGAACTTCAAGGTAGGCAATTTTACTGATGTCAGACATGTTTCCGCCGAGGAGTTTCTTTTCCTGTGCCTCAGCAAATTGCCGGAATCCGTGAATGATAAAGAACGTCGTTGAACCCACGACGGCTGCAAAACCAAGCATTGAGCTGATTTTCAAGGCATACCAGACGATGATCGTGAGGAAGATCGACATGACGGTGAAGAACCATGCCCCGTGTGCCTGGAAAAATTTCTCACCTTTGAGTCCAAAGTTTTTTGGTTCGAGGAAGAGCCAGTTGAAAAAGAGAAATACGAGGAAGACGCCACCCGCGAGTAAGAGAATAGGGGAGGTTGCTTCGATGGCTGCTGCGATTTTTGGGTCGTTCGAGAAGGCTGCGGTGAAGACTTCCATAATACCAATTCCCGGATTGGCTATCCAGACGATGACGAGCGGAAGGAAACCTCGTACGATGAATACCGCGAAGAGAAAACCCCAGAGAAGAAACCAGCGCTGAGCCTTTTTGCTCATGCCGCTGAGTACTTCGGCGTTGATGATCGCATTATCGATACTCGTAATAATTTCAAAGAGGGAAAGACCGACGACGGTCAGGGCGATGGCTGCGATATCCATATTATGTCGTTTGTTAGGTTTTCTAGGTTGTCGTGCCGTATCGTATCTTTTTTTGTCTTTTTACACCACTCTTATTCTTGATGATCGCGAGTTTCTATCCGCAATTATTTTTTCTATTCTTGCTATATATTCTCTTGGCAGCGTTGGTGGAAATTCTGTGATGACTCCATCCTGCCTATCTATAACGGATAATTCTGCTTCAAGAAATCTTTCTGGTTCTGGTAGTTTTGTGTTTTCATCAAATATGGCTCTGAAGAATTTTACGTTTGTCAGATCTGTTCGAATATTTGCGCCCTGAAGCCAACTTCGCTCTAAGGATGCACATGCGAGGTTTGCTGTGCTGAGATCGGTGAACTGAAAATTTGCTTCATTGAGATTTGCGAGCCGAAGATTCGCACGAGTCAAATTTGTCCTACTTAGCTGCGCCTCTTGGAGATTTGCGAGCCAGAGATCAGCGTTTTCAAGATTTGCTCCTGTGAAATCAGCTCCTGCCAGATGGGCTCTATTCAAGTCAACACCGGCAAGATTCATTCCTCTAAAGCTTTTTCCTGCGAAATTTGGTCTCCACATTGGATATGCCCGTAGCGCATTGAAGCTCTCGATATCACCTTGTATGAGGAACTCATACCCCTGTTCACTTCGAGTCGCTGCTTCCGCTACACTGAATAGCTCCCCGAGATTTTTACTCGGTTGCTTCGGTTGCTCTTGATGCCGTTTTGCTCGTACGTCGTTTTCTGACGTTATGCTTGGCTGTTGTGGGCCCTTTGGTGCCCCTGTATCGTCCATGGTTTTTTGCTAGTGGACGCCAATTGTAGTAAGTTTCTTGACAGTGGTCAAAGTTATTTCATTTTCGCCTCTTTTTGAAGCTGGTTTTGGCGGTGTGTATTGAACGAAGTTCGAATGTATTTTGAATTGAACCCTGATTCCGACTAATCGCACGCGCGGAGCGCGTGGTGGCTTGAAACTGCCTCGTACGCTCCGATTGCGTGGTGAAGCGAACCAACGCGCCTCGGACACGCTC
>CALQZC010000014.1 GCA_943349045.1 Candidatus Peribacteria bacterium | reverse complement strand
TTGTGCAAGTTGCGACGGATAGTCTGGGTTATCGTATGTTATAAACCGAATGTTTTGTATTTTTTGAAATTGTTCCCACTCTTTTTGTGGACTGATTTTTTGTTTTCTCTGTATGAGATCTATTTTTGAAATTTGCGCGAGCTGTGATGGTGTTATCTCGTACCACGCTCGCTCGAAGGAACCGAACAACTTGTAGATTATATTGAGTATTCGATAATTTGTCTGGGTGACAAGATTCCATGCATGGAGATATGTTGGAGTGTTATTCATGCGTCGACTGTATCGCACCGACATTACCAATCTCTAAACTTTTCCTGAAATATTTGTAGCATTTTTATGAAATTTTCCTGAATTTGACTATTCGAGTAATCATTTTCCTGATACAATAGGGGCCACAAAAGCCTTGCCTCACCTAATTTATGGCTCAAGACTCGCAAAAATCAGCTTCATTTGACCACGTGAACTATGACGTGCTGGATCAGGCGAAGCGGGCGTTTATTGAAGCTGGGAAGCGGACCCAGGAGTTCGCAAAAGAGTATGGATTCATTCCTGAGTCTGGCTTTGGGAGTAGTGCGAATGTATTCAATCTCGATCTGAGACCGTTTCTCAAATCAGGCGCAGAACAGCTTCAGATTACTCTTCTCCCTGAAGGTCTCGGAACCTCTGATGATGCGAGGCCCGATGACATGACCGAAGAGGAGCTCGAAAAATTCTGGTATAATATTGGCATAAAAACAGTCGCAGTCATGACGAACGATGCTGCAGCGAGCGGCATGCAGACGGTTCTTATTTCACTCTACCTTCCATCGAGCACCCCAGAACTTGTCTTCAATCCAACCTTCATGAAAGGGTTTTTGGATGGATTTGTGGAGGGCTGTCGACAGGTGAAGTGTGTCTATTTTTCTGGTGAAACTCCACAGTTAAAAGGAAAAATTACTGAGGGGAAGCTTGATATAGCCGGTGCGCTTTTTGGGCTCGTGCCTGCAGGTAAAAAGCCGGTGGATGGCATGGAGCTTGGTGCAGGCGATACGATTGTTTTTGTGGAAAGTTCTGGTCCACACGACAATGGATTCACGACGCTCCGACAGCTCGCGACGAAGTTACCACAAGGATATCGAACTCGACTTCCCCCAGGGGACTCACCTGATGGTCGCATGTATTTCGAGGCGATCAATGCGCCGACCATCCTCTACACTGCGTTCGTGCAGGATATGATGAAGGCTGATATTGCGATGACAAATCTCGAGCCGGTATCCGGTCACGGATGGCAGAAACTTATGAGATCCAAGAAAAAATTACGCTATATGATCGATACGATGTTGCCGGTTCCCTCGGTGTTTGAGTTCATCGAAAGCGCTGCTGGTATGTCAAAACGAGACATGTTGAAAGTATTT
Organism: Candidatus Peribacteria bacterium; assembly: GCA_943349045.1. Classification (GTDB taxonomy): domain Bacteria; phylum Patescibacteriota; class Gracilibacteria; order UBA1369; family UBA12463; genus CALREA01. The sequence continues at coordinate 20,569 of CALQZC010000014.1, read as the reverse complement.
AATTATGGCGTTGGGCTGGCAGTATTTGTGAAGACACTAGAAGACGCTGCGCGAGCTGTTTCGGTAGCTGAACTGAATGGACTGAAGGCGTGCGTGGCGGGAAAGGTGGAAGAGGCCGGCGCAGCAGGAAGAGAGGTTGTGGTGAAGCCGCTGGACATAACTCTGACAGAGGAGGAGTTTTCGCTTTAGTCGCGATATCCGGTCGCTTTTTTGTCGCGGATTATTTTTCCGTGGGAAAGTTCGACGACGCGTTTTTTGAGAGTGTTGACGGCTTTTTCATTGTGCGTGGCGATGATGACGGTCGTACCCATCTTGTTAATTTTTTCAAAAAGCGTGATGAGTTCATCGGTGGCATCAGGATCGAGATTGCCGGTTGGCTCATCGGCGATGAGGAGCGGGGGATTGTTGGCGAGAGCACGTGCAAGCGCCGTTTTCTGCTTTTCTCCACCAGAAAGTTCATTCGGAAAGTTGTTTCGATGATCATACATGCCTACCAGTTTCAATACTTCGTTGGTACGCGCATGTGTGTACTGAGGATTACTTCCGCAGACCTCAAGGGCAAACGCTACATTCTCATAGACCGTTTTTGTTCCGAGTAATTTATAATCCTGAAACACCATGCCAATTTTTCGGCGTAACAGTGCGAGATCCATCTCTGAAGCTGATGAAAGATTGTATTCATCCACATGTATTTCGCCATCACTCAATCGATCTGCGCCAATAAGCAAATGGAGAAGGGTCGATTTTCCTGCACCAGAAGCACCAATAATAAATACAAATTCTTCACCCTCAATTTCAAGATCAATGTCGTCGAGAATCACGCTGTTGCCGATTTTTTTGCTGACGTTGGCGAATGTAATCATCGGAGGTAGTGTAGCGGAGACTCATCTATTTGTGAAACTTTTCATGGACCTCGCGCAAGCGTCTGTTCGTGAGGTGTGTGTAAATCTGGGTCGTTGTAATTGAGGCGTGACCGAGCATTTCCTGGACGGAACGAATGTCGGCGCCGTTAATCAAGAGTTCGGTGGCGAAGGAGTGGCGTAGTACGTGAGGGGTGACTTTCTTGATGATGCCGGCCTGTCGCGAGTATTTGCGGACGAGATTTTCAATGGAAACGGTAGTGAGACGATGCTTTTCGCTCAGGGTGATGTCGGCGATCGATCCCTTCTTTCCCCGACTGTGGCTGAGAAAAACCGGCTCGAAGTTATCAGTACGCTGGGCGAGATATGACTGGATAATGGATGCTGCCTTTTCTGAAAGAAAGACAATGCGAGGCTTACGGCCTTTACCTCGAACCATAAATTCACGACGCTGAAGATCGACCTGTGCGCGGTTGAGCGAGGCAAGCTCCGAGACACGAAGGCCAGTCGAGTAGAGTGTCTCCATAATAGCGATGTCTCGCAGTCCGCGGATATTTGCTGTGTCAGGCTCCTGAAATATTCTCTCAAGCTCTTCGCGGGTGAGATACTCGACGGTACGTGCGGGAATTTTACTGAGTTCAATTTTTTCTGCAGCCAGTGAGGCGATGTCATTTTTTGCGAGGTACTTGAGAAATGCACGCAGCGCAATAATGTGATAGTTCTGCGTTTTTATGGAGAGCGATCCGAGACGATTGAGATGAAGACGATATTTCTGAATCGTATCGAGTGAAATTTTTGATACGTCGATATCACCAGCCCATTCCTGGAAGCGTGAAAGGTAGTGATGGTAATTTGTGAGTGTCCGCGGTGACTGGTTTTTCCCTACCTCGCAGTGATCGAGAAAGTCGGTGATCAGCTTTGAGAGGGAGGCTTTGGATTGAGACTTCATGGTGATAGTATAGCACTAAGTTGCTGTTACGGAGAGTTATGTTATCATCCAGCCATGTTATTTACTCGCGAGGATATTCAAAAACGGGAACTTATTACCCTAGCGCCCTATGCAGTGAAGAGTGGGGAGTCGGCTGGAAGGGTTTTTCCGGAACGAGAGAGTGAGTATCGGACCTGTTTTCAGCGTGATCGAGATCGGGTTATTCACTCAAAGGCGTTTCGGCGCTTGATGGAAAAGACGCAGGTGTTTGTGGCAAGCGAAGGGGATCACTATCGAAATCGAATGTCGCACTCCGTGGAGTGCTCGCAAGTCAGCAAGGGGCTCGCGCGATCCCTCGGTCTCAACGAAGACCTCGCAGAAACGATCGCGCTCGCTCACGATCTCGGTCACACTCCGTTTGGCCATGCGGGGGAGTCAGCGATGGATGAGTGTATGCGTCGTCACGAACTTCATTTTGAACACAACGAACAGAGCCTGCGTACCGTCGAAAAGCTCGAGACCATGTATCCAGAATACGCTGGCCTCAATCTCTCCAAAGAGGTTCTCGATGGCTTACTTAAACATAGGACCCCCTTTGACCGGCCAAAAACATCATTTAAACAATCAGCGCACCTCGAGGCGCAGGTCGTCGACCTCGCGGATGAAATTGCGTATATGAGCCATGATCTGGACGATGGTCTTCGCGCCAATATGTTTACGCTCGAAGAGATTGTCACCCTTCCGATCATCGCTCAGGCACATACTCACATGCTGCAGCGATATGCGCACACGCTTTCGCCAGAAGTTCTCCGCGCACGACTTTCCAGTGCTCTCATGCAATTTCTCATGCACGACGTGCTCGCGCAGACCGAAAAAAATCTCCAGACTCACCATATCGCGACCCTCGAGGATGTACGTGCCTATGATGGCGTGTTGGTTATGTTTTCGGAGGGTGTTCGATCTGAGATTGATGCGCTGCGCACCTTTCTCGCTACCCATTACTACTTCAGTCCTCGGGTCAAAGAGCAGAGTGAAAAAGGGCAACATATTATCCGACACCTTTTTCAATATTTTCTACAAAACCCACAGGAACTTCCAAAAAATTTCCAACAACTTCTCGACACCGAGCCGCTCGTTGTGGTGATCAAAGATTACATCGCCGGCATGACGGATGGATTTGCCGAAAAGATCTCAAAATCCTGTATACTCGACCTATGAATTGCCCAAAATGCAAACAGGGGGAAACCAGTGTTCTCGACTCGCGGCTGACCCATGAGGGAAAGTCGGTGCGCCGCAGACGTGAATGTGACAAGTGCGGATATCGATTTACAACCTTTGAACGTGTGGAACTCAGCACCTTCGTGGTGATTAAACGGGACGGATCACGGGAGCCATATAGTCGTGAAAAAATTGAAAAAGGCGTCTGGCGTGCGTGCGAAAAACGAAGTGTTACTCAGGCTCAAGTTGACTCACTCTTGAGCGGACTCGAAGAAGAGTGGACCTCTTCAAATAAAGAGGTCCCCAGTAAAATGATTGGAGAAAGCGTGATGGAAAAACTCAAAAAACTCGATGAAGTGGCGTATATTCGATTCGCGTCAGTCTATAAACAGTTCAAAGATCTGGAGAGTTTCAAGAAAGAGGTACTGAAACTATTACCGTAGTGACAGGGATTCAACGGGATCAAATCGTTTACCGTCCCTCGTCCGAAATATGTCATTTCCAATCTGCATTCTAAATTCATGCTTCTTCCATTCGGGACGTCCACATTTTGCTTTTACATGATGTGCATCATCCCCGAGAATCTGTCTTTTTTGCTCGAGAAATTGTTTTCCTTTTATATTCCCTGTTTCAAGACATGTATCCATGGCTTCCCTTAGAAGAGTATTTATTTTTTGATTCGTGGCTTCAGTTGCAAACTGAACCTGTGGCATTTCCATCTGGGGACCACTTTTATTGGCCTGACTTATTCCAAGCGCTCCAAAAATGGCGATGGAGATTGCTGGCAGAATGGCTTCCTTGAGAGAGAACATACCTGTAAAAACAAGGATTAAGGTGTTATTCTAGCAGTATTCTGCGCTTTGTCAATTTTAATTGTTGACTTAGCTTTATTAATATAGTATAATAATATAAACAAATATTCAAATTCTCTCGTTATGCAAACACCTTTTTACAAGCACACATCGGTTCTCCTCGCGATTGCTTTCACCGCTGGGGTTGGAGTTGGAAGTCTCAGCGACTCACTCAATGCTCATGAGTCTCAGGCCTCTATTCTTGCGCGATCTGCGTTTATTCAGGATTTGACGCGAGACACGTCAGTGGCGAGCGTTGGCCAGGTGCTTGCGTATAATATATATGAGGGTGATGTCGTTGATGAAAAAGTTGGTGATGATGAAAGTGCTTCTGATTTTATTCCTGCAGAAGATGAGGCTGCCCCTGTTATTCCGAAAAAAATTAAAAGTCTTCCAAGTCAGCTGACCGTTCCGGTTGTTTCCTGTGATGTTGAGGTGGTCAAGAAGCCACTTCACAAGGCAACTCCTGTAACGAAGGCACAGTCGATTATGATGGATCCTAGCGGTGTTATCCGTGTCTCAATGCTGTATCGAAATGATGGAACGACGACGTGGTTCTCAGAACAGAGTGGATGTGCGAGTGCCGGTGCGGGTGTGATTGTGCAGCTCGGTACGGTGCAGCCACTTGATCACGATAGCCTGTTTGCGAGTAGTGATCCTGTCAGTGGATGGGTCGCGTCGAATCGTGTCATGATGTCGAGTGGTCGTGTCAATCCTGGAGAAGAGGCGCTTTTCACTTTTGATATCAAGGCTCCGATTCATGAAGACGTCTACCGCGAGGTCTTTGAGATGGTCATTCCTGGCGTAACATGGGTTGCGGGAAGTACCTCTTCACTCGATATTACGGTCGGAGTTCCATATGACGAAGAGACTTCCAAGAAAAAGCTCTTGTATATCAATGGATCAGGCTATGGATCAATGATTGATGTGAATGCTGAAAAGCGTGTCGAGGTTGATCTCTCTGAACAGAAAGCTTACGTGAAAATTGGTGACTACCTGGTACGTGAGTTCTCGGTCAGTACTGGTGCTCGAAAAACCCCAACTCCGGTTGGTACCTGGAAAGTTCTCTTCAAACAGCAGGCTCGAATTGGAGGCGCATCCCCGCATTATATCATGCCAAAGTGGCAGGCCATTCGTCCTGATGGCTATGGATTCCATGCCCTTCCCGTTCTCGGAAATGCGACCTTGAGAGCCAAAATCCGTGGACTTGGTCCTGATCAGGAAGTTCCTACCGATTGGTTCACGAACGACGCCTTCTGGAGCGAAGCTCTCGATCATATCGGAACTCCACGAAGTCACGGATGTGTCCGATTCCTTCCTGAAGATGCTGCATACATCTACGACTTCACCGATATTGGAACCCCAATCGAGGTACGTAAGTAGCCTCTCGAAGCAGACTGTTGCCTTAACTGAGTCTTGATGTTAATATTTGCGGGCTTTCTCCCTTGAAGGCTTTTATGGGGCGGCATAGCCAAGTGGTAAGGCAGGGGTCTGCAAAACCCCCATTCGTCGGTCCGATTCCGACTGCCGCCTCCAGATCAGCAGATTTGTGCCAAATGTGGCAAGCAGATACGAGATGAGCGAGTGTCCTGCTCTCGTTTGCTTCCTTAGTAGATTTGATTATGGGTGCCGACCGCGATCATAACTACGATAATATAATCTCCTTCAACCGTAAAAATTATACGAAGGTCAAATCCTGCTGACATACTTCTTTTACCTTTAGCTTCTCCTACGAGCGCATGATTTTTCAATCTTTCATCAAAAGGATTTTGCTGAAATATTTTCATGGCATTAGCTACTCTTTCTTGGCTTGGTTTCGATAATTTTCTATATTGTTTCAGGAATGATTTCCTAACGTCTATTCTCATTATTTTGAGTTCTTATGAAGAAATTTTATCGCTTCCTCTGCGGAATGAAACGATCCGACTATTGGTGATTTTTCTGCTTCGATGATTTCTCTTTCAAACTCTGGCGTGAAACCATTTTCTGTAAGATTATTATTGAGCCTGAAAGGAATAGAACGTGTTCTTACGGCTTTATTCAGAAACATACGGATAGCCGTAGGCGTATCGAGACCTAGTTCATCAAACACTTTATCGGCTTCTTTTTTGAGTTTGCTGTCGATTCTGATTTGGATTGCTTTGGTCATGGGTGTGATTTGTTATGTTTATGTATGCAATTGTACACTAAATGTATACAAAATGCAACATAATACCTATCGGTATTATAGCTGTGACAGAAGCAATATGAAAATAAAATGGCTTATTCATAATAAAATAAGCCATTTTCCGAGAGGGCGCCCTCTCCAATTATGTCAAGTTTTGCAATGTAAACGGAGATGCTTCCGCGGCTTTTTTTAGAGCCCTTTTAAAGTTTTTACGATCAGTCTTGATGTTGTCTGCCGCGAGCGTGATGTTTCCCTGTGTTTTTTCCAGTGCGCGAGAAAAATACTGCCGTTGAAAATCACGCACGATTTGTTCTTTTAATTCTTTAAATGGCATGCTGAGATCATCATCAGCAAGAGTCATTTTAACTGGTTGTCCATCGCACCAATTGAACAATCTTCTGAAATGTTTACGATCTATGTCTGCCAGTTTTGCTGCATGAGTCATCTTGTATCTTGCGAGCTTACTTATTCCCTGCACATAAGCACTATCAAATGAGTCGATCACAGTTTTCATGGCTTCAGTGTACGATAGATCAAACCATTCAGGAGCGAACTCCCATTCTTGTCGCTGGCTTGCCAACTCTTTATAATCTCTTACTTTTTTCTGCTGTTTTTCCGATATCGCATCATCGACTTGTCTATGCGTTTTTTTGCTCTGCTGACCGAGGGCCTCATGCGCATCGATTTCATATTGCGTCCAAAGGTTCTCAAGTGCCGCGACGACATCTTTTGAAATTGATCTTACGTCATATGGCGTGTAACCATAACCGTTGTAATATTTCCCAAACCTCGATGCACTTACTCCGATCTCGCGAGCAATTTCCTGATGAGTTAGATTTTTATCTATTACCCCCCCCCTCAACTCTTTGAGATAATCAATAAATTCACGAAATACCTGTCGATCAAATGGTACACAATTTGGTGGTATTGCACGTGGTTCTCTTTTGTCGGAAAAAATATCGAGCGACATATTGGTGAGTGCTATTCTTAAAAGGCTTTATTATACAGTATTTTTTGTTCTCGTCAAATTCCTGTAGCTCAAAGCTGCTTTTTTAGTATGTGCGTCAATATGTAATCTTTGGAGGGTGTATTTTTTCTGGTATACTTCGTCCACTATTTAGCTTCTAAACCCTGTATGAACGAGTTGCTTACGAGTTTGAATGACCGCCAACGAGAGGCGGTGGAGTGCACGAATGGGCCTTTGTTGGTTATCGCGGGCGCGGGTTCTGGAAAGACGAAGGCGCTGACGCATCGTATTGCCTATTTAATTCAGGAGAAGGGTGTGTCGCCGTGGAATATTCTCGCGGTGACGTTTACGAATAAAGCCGCGAAAGAGATGAAAGAGCGCGTGGCGAAGTTGATTGGGGCGAGGATACCAAAATCCTGGGAAGAAGAAATGCAGGGGACGGGAGCCAGTCAAAGCCAGGTGGCTTTGCCGGTTATGGGTACCTTTCACTCGATTTGCGTTAAGCTTTTACGAAAATATGCCCATTTGCTTGGTTATGAAAATCAGTTCACGATTTATGATGCGCATGATCAGCAGATTCTCATGAAGCAGCTCATGGAAGAGCATCAGATTGATGATAAAAAGATGAATCCGAAGTCGGTACTCGGTGCGATTTCTGGTGCCAAGAGTCAGATGATCGATCCAAAAGGATATTATCAGTTCACCAACTCATTTTTTACGGAAAAGGTGGCGGAGCTCTATGAGCCGTATCAGAAGTCATTGCGAAAGAGTGGCGCCATGGACTTCGACGATTTGTTGATGAATATGGTCATCCTGTTGCGGGATTTTCCAGATGTTCTCGCGGAGCTGCAGGAGAAATTTCGCTACATCATGGTGGATGAGTATCAGGACACGAACCACACACAGTATGTGTTGATCAAATTACTTGCGGCGAAGTATCGTAATATTTGCGCAATTGGTGATGACGACCAGAGTATTTATTCATGGCGCGGTGCGACGATTAAAAACATTCTCGACTTTGAAAAAGATTATCCGGAGGCGAAGGTGGTAGCGCTCGAGCAGAACTACCGATCGACCCAAAATATTCTCGATGCGGCGCATAGTGTTATTTCATTGAATAAAAATCGAAAGGCCAAAAAGCTTTGGACCGAAAAAGAGGGAGGACAGATGATTAAACTCTGGATGGCGCGCAATGAACGGCATGAAAGCGAGATGATTGCGGAAGAGGTGACGGCACGACTCAGGGAACATGAGAATCCTTCGTATAAGGATTTCGTTTTACTGTATCGGACGAATGCGCAGTCGCGCGTCGCGGAAGAGGTATTTTTGCGATATGGTATTCCGTATAAAATTATTGGTGGAACGCGATTCTATGATCGAAAAGAGATTCGTGATGTTATGTCATATTTGAAGATTCTCGTGAATCCTCGCGATTCGGTCAGTCTCACGCGCATCATCAATGTACCAGCGCGAAAAATTGGCACTAAGACACTTGATATTTTACAGCATACGGCTGCGGTCAATGGTCTATCGCTTTTTGAAGCGATGGAGCGGGCGCAGGATATTCCACAGCTCGGAGGAAAAGCAGATGCGATTCTTGGATTTGTGAAATTGATTAAAAAATTGATGGTACATGCAAGTGAAATATCTGCGGCTGGCGTTATTAAATACGTCTTGAAAGATGCGAAGTATAAGGAATTTTTGAATGACGGAACCTCGGAAGGCGAGGAACGACTCGAGAATGTGCGTGAGTTAATTTCGGTGGCGAAAAAATATGATGCGCTCGAAGGTGGCATGTCTCTGCGGGTTTTTCTGGAAGAAGTTTCCCTTATTTCCGATGTTGACCAGATGGAGGACAATGATAATTCTGTCACGATGATGACGATTCACGCGGCGAAGGGACTTGAGTTCCGTAATGTCTTCGTGTTGGGACTTGAAGAGGGCATTTTTCCAAATGCTCGTAGTGCTATGGAGCCCGATCAGCTCGAAGAAGAGCGCCGTCTCATGTATGTGGCCGTCACGCGCGCGCGCGAACGACTCTACCTGCTACACGCGCAGGAGCGTATGCTGTACGGCGAGTATAAAACAAATGCGCCTTCACAGTTCGTTGAAGAACTCCCAGAGCACCTGCTTGAGAAAAATTACATGACCACCGGCTCATTGAATACGGGCGTGTTGCGACGATCGAGCGGATTTGATGAAGATACGGTTCGTCTGGTTGGCATGGATGATGATAATCCAGGCCGCTCACGAGTCGGAGGAAGAAGCGGAGGCGGAGGTCCGATGGACTTCGGAAAGCAGTGGAATGGATTGAGCTCTGGTAGTTCTGCGAATAATGATCGTCCTCAGGGACGGGTGGTCCGCATGGTTCCGATGGAGGAGCCCGATAATGCATTTAGTGAACAGGATCGCGTGGAGCACCCTATTTTTGGGCCAGGTATCATCCTGAATATCGTCGGTGGTATCGTGACGGTCGTCTTCGAAAATCCTACGGTCGGTACCAAGAAGCTTGCGATCAGTATCGCGCCGTTGAAACGGATGGAGTAAGGTGTGTTACGGATGTGCGGGTGTGTTGACTCGTATGAAGATGTTCTGTGACTCACTTCTTTTCCCGGGAAAAATTGGAGCTTCAAAAATGGTACTTTTTTGGATGTCGTGTGATTACATCATGATTTTGAATCTCTGTCTGTATCGTCCGGCGGGTGCGCAATTGAGTTGTGCCCCTATGTCCATTTTGCTGTCTTTTTGCTGCACATTTGAACATAGTTCATTATCCGCTGTGAAGCTCCTGGACCGCGCTCTATTGACATATGCCTAATAAATATATTAACTAGGATTAGACTTTATTAACTCATATTATCATGTCGGAGCTTAACAATAGAGATGGAGGAGATATGATTTATCGTGCCCTTGTAGAAAGGGCTAGCAGTGGACGAATGACGGAGCCAATAACTTTTGATGACCTTGATGCTGGTCTGTTGGGGCCTGAGGGACGAGAGCATGCGGCACGGGTACGAGCGGCATTACGGAAGGCTGGCATTTCTCCTGATGGGTCCGATCCTCTCGATTTTATAAAAGTTGTTGGCTAAATCGGACTCGAAGGTTACCTCAAACCCACCGACTTGCGAGAAATCAGTGGGTTTATTTTTCAATGTGGAGTTTTACTTTACTTTATCGTGATTTGCTCTGGATTTCCGAGGCCGTAGACGAGGGGATTGTACATGGGTTCGGCGCGGGTAGCTGGAGCGCTGAAGGTACCTCTCTGAACGGCGCGGGCCTGGTACTGGACGGTTATTTTTTCACCCTTTTTCATCTGATTGAAGAAGAGGGTGACGCGGTTGTCACGGATGTCGATCGGACCATTTGTGTACCAGTTGTAATCGTTACAGTAATCGTAACAGTCGTTATTCTTTGTGAGACGATCATTGACTGGCTGAAGGCCGGCAGCAAGCGCATCTTCGAGCATGACATATCGCAGATCCTGGTCACTCTCTACGGTAAGCTCGACCGTGATGAGGTCTCCGCTGTTCGGACTCATGGTTATCGATCCGTCTGCTTTTTTGTATATACGGGTAATCTTAATTGGAAGATTTCTATCAGCTGCGGTGAGTTCACGATAGTCACGCGTGGTGAGCGTGTAGAGTGGTGTTCCCTCGCCGGTGTGTGTGATCGAGAGTGTCTGAGGCACCGTGCCTTTTATTTTATTCGTGAGGTCGATTTCCTTACTGAATCGCGCATCGGTGACGGTCTGGGTGTCGATGACTTTTCCGTTTAATTCAACCGTGTAGGTGAAGTTTGGAGCAAGTTCATCGAAGCGCTGTGCATACTTGATGAGTGCGCGAAGAACCTCACTACTCTGTCGAGTTGAGCCCCAGAGACCTTCATATCCGTTTCTATTTTGCATGAGCCATTCTACAATTCCCTGCATCGTTTCCTGGTCGCTACCACCGACCTCGAGAAGGGCACGAAGTGCGACACCTGTCGTACTGTAGGTATCTGACATACTATTATAATCTGTCTCAACTTCCCAGTGATTATTCTTCATACGTGGCAATAAATCTTCTTCGATGAGTTTTTTTGCGGAACTTTTGTGGTTCGTGTTATTGAGTGTCATGGCCCGGTAAGCGATTGACTGGGCAGATAGGGGATCTTTTGATGTGAAATCTACGCTTACAGACTTTTCCATATCGGTCGATGGAATGCGGCTCAGGACATATTCAAAGTAGATGCGCTCCGCAGTAGAGAGTGATTGATAATTTTTCTGAAGATATTCGACACTGCGTCCGAGCATTTTTTCGTAACCGCCGAGAAGTCCTGTGTCCTGGATTTCAATGAGGCCCTCCGTCACATATCCGGTCATCCAGTTATTGGTTGCATCGGATTCCCACCAACCGAATCCGCCATCGCCATGCTGGAACATTGCGAGACGTTCAAAGCCTTTTTTGATGGTTTCGTCGAGGTCTGGTTTTGGCGTGACGCCGAGGAGTGACTGGTATTTTTTGACGAAAATATTTGGGAGATGTTTACTCATCGTCTGTTCGACACATCCATATGGATAGCCGGTGAGTTTCTCAATGATGCCCGGCAGGGAAGCGACCATACTGCCCGTGACGACGAGTTTCGCCTTGTCATACTCCGGAGACTTCGGATCGAGCGTGAAGGTAATCTGTCCAGGTGATGAACCACCCTGTTCCTGCTTATGAAGAGAAAGGTTTGAGTAGATCGGAATCGTGAGTTCGACGGTGTCGTTCAGTTTTCCGTCTACCTGCGTCGCTGAAGCGCTGATCTTGAGCTGCTTGACGGTATTGATCTGGAGTTTCCAGGTCAGTTGCGTGACACTTTCTGGCGCCATATTGATTTCTCGAATTGACTCATCGGCGATGGTTGCGCCACTCGCCTTGAGCATCACTTTTGTTCGCATACTATTTTTCGTCGTATTGTGAACATTGACCGGAACTTCTAGCATGTCACCAGCTCGTGCAAACATCGGAAGGAGTGGACGTGCGATGAGTGGCTTGCTGACGATGAACTCGCTCGTGCCTTCGCCGACTTTAGTATCATTAGTGACACCCGTTGAGAGGATTGCCCAGGTCGTGAGATTGTCGGGGAGGGTGAAGGTAATTGTTGCGCGACCGCTTGCGTCCGTCTTTACGACTGGATTCCAGTAGGCGCTATCCACGAACTCACTTCGTGGCGTGTCTGGACCTCCGCCTTTGTCATTGTGGACATAGATGCCGTTGGCGAAGTAGGTGTGACGAAGCTCTGTCTCGAAATTGTAGACGGGTACTCGACCTGCCTTTTTCTCGATGGAGTTCACGTATACGCGGTTTCCTTTCTGATCGATGAGAACGTCTCCGTTCTTGATTTCACCAGCGGTTTTCCAGACGCCGTTCACCAGGATCTGATGAATATCTGTTACTGACAGCGAGCCGTTGATGACGAGGTAGCCGTTGACGTTGTGCGCGAAGGTTCTGACAACCGTGTCTTCGATGAGGATCGATGAGACATCGCTGAGTCGTGTGAGAATCTTGTCGCCTGTGCGAATATCTTCGATGGCTTTTGTCGTGCCATCGGCCATGAGAATACGGGTTCCTGCGAGGAAGCATCCGCCTTTTTCTGCCGCACCAATTGCAAATGCGTCAGTCGTGCTAAATCTTCTAAAGGCATCCTCTCGCGGCTTTTGATAGAACGCATCGTGAATGGTTATCCACTGATCAAACTGCTTGAGCGCGAGGAGCGCCTTGTCGATCACGGAAACTGAAACTTCTGCTGATACTGGCTTACCGTCTTCGTCGAGTGTCGTGATGTCGAGGGTAATCTTATCCTTTGGCAGATACTCTTTTTTGTGAGCGGTGACGGTGACTTTCATCTTTTCTCCGGTAATCTCAAGGAATTTTTTTCCCGTGAAGAAGCTGTCGCCGTTGTATGACTGCGCGTGAATATAGATACCTGGAATCATTTCCGGTGTTACGGGAATGGCGAGCTCATACATGCCCTGGTTGATCGTGTACGACTGCATGTGCTGGAGAGCATTGTTGTAGATCGTTACCTGCACTCCACCCTCCTGTTGCGGAGTGAAGATTTTAATCTTCGCTGTTTCGCCAGACTTGAAGGTGTCTTTTTCGGTCTGTACCGCGATCTGTTCGGTGCCTGGTTTGTTCGCATCGTAGTAAATACTGTTCTGCGCGTCGGCCATCCAGATGTACTCGGATGAGGTGAACTCATTTCCTTTGCTATCTTTTCCGGTCATGAGAATGCGGTAGGATCCACCCTTCGCAAAGGCGTATTCCCATGATGCATTTCCTTCACCGTCGGTCGTCAGGCTCTTTTTCTCGAGGGTATTACTGATGTGCTCGAACTTTTTATTGTCCCAGCCTTCCTCCTGGATCTCGACATTGAGTCGAGTGTTCGCAGCGTTACCATCAGTGAGATTATCTTTGAGATGGAACTTGAGTTCTCGTTTTTCACGAGGTTTCATATTTCGATAGATGTCGTCGATGTTTGAGATCTCGGCGCTATACTGTGAGTCAAATAGGGTCACGATGCCAGTACCTTCAACCTGACGCTCGGTTGGATTCGTGAGCGATGCACTGACTCGATATGCCGTTCCCGCTGAGTAGCCATAATATCCGCTGTACTGGTTACTCTTTTCTTTTTCTTCTGGCTTGACGGTGTGTTTGGCGACGGCTTTTCCGTTGTCGTCGAGCTTGGTGAGGTATGGAGGCATCGCTCCAACTAGCCCTTCGATCATGACCGATATCTCTTGATTTTTTACGGGCTGGCCGAAGTAGTAGTTGGCGCTGACATCGAAGATCATCTCATCGCCGAGGAGATATTTCTCCTGACGTGGCGTGACCTTTATCTCGATATCTGGCTTCTGGTAGACCTCAACGTTGAAGTTTGCCGAGGTGATGTGCTCGTCTCCGATTTTTGCTTCGACGGTGTAGACACCGGTCTTCATATCTTTTGGAAGCCTGAACTGTGCGTTTGCGGTTCCCATGTCACCGACTGGAATTTCTTTGTCAAAGATCGGATCGCCACCCTGTCCGTACTGCATACCGACGTGGATTTTGACGTTCTTGATATTTTTCTTGTAAGTGCGCTCATTATCTTTTCTGAGGATCGTTTTGATATTCACCGTGTCGCCAGGTGTGTAGAGGGGACGATCGGTGTAGAGATAGCCGGCGTATTTTTTTACTGGATTTGCCCAGTCGGCGTCGAAGATCGTGTACTGATAATCGAAGTGGACAAAGGCGATCACTGACTCTCCATCTTTTTCGATGAGCATGAGGCGTGGAGTTTTCTCTGTGGAACGTGGAATCGTCGTGCGCATCATACCGGTGTCATTCGTTGTGTTCGTTGATACTACTTTTGCCTCGTCCTGATAGATGGTAATTTTTGCGTCCTTGACGCCCTGAGATGAGCGCTGATCAACGACCCAAACGGCGAGATCATCGGCGATACGCATGGAAGAGATGGCAAAACGTGACTGAGAAAGGAAGAAGTGGATAGGACCGCCTTCTCCGCCATCACTGAGCGTGACAAAGTAGATGCCCGGTTTTTCGCGATCGATCTTTGGTTTATATTGAAATGATACGCCGCCCTTTCCGTCACCTTCCACTCGAGGGACGGTGATTTTTTCGGTAGAGACGATGTTCTTTTTCTGGAGTGTTTTTGCATATTCTGCGAGCTTGAAATTTTCTTCTCGCTTTTTAGTGAGCTCTTTCATCAGTTCCTTTGCGTCGATCGAATGGATCGTTGCGGTGTAGCTGCCATCATCGAGATTCATCGGAACTTGAGCGGTTGCGTCATAATATCCAACGGCTGCATGGGCAAAATTCAGGTTGCGACCGGCGTAGAGTGGTGTTGCAAATCGAGAACGGGTGTCGAACTTTAACTCAAAATCTTCGCTCATTTTTGGTGAAGCCTCTTTTTTTACCCTGAGAATGTATTTGGTGTCGTACTGAAGTGAACGCTTCGAGGTGAACGTAAGGATTTTTTTATCGAGTGTCACGGCACCCTCGGTAGCTGGCTCGACGACAAAGTACTGTGTCAGGATTTCTGGCGAGACGTCATATGGAAAATTCATCTTAATCGGGAAGTTCACGGGAACGGCGGTCTGTCCGGCGTTGACCGTTTGGACATCGAGAAGGTTTTGGCCGCTAAATTTATAGATGCCGATGACGGCGAGCACGAGAACGGCGAACGAGAGAGCGCCAGCTCCGAGTCGCTTCCAGAGGAAGTGGGTGGAGGTGGAAGAGGGAAGGGAGGACGCATGCGCGTCTCTAGAAAAAGCGTGTGCAAGACGTGCTTTCAGCTTTGCTTTGAACTCTGAAGATGGTTGCATGGGGGTATAGAGTGAAGAATTAATAAGTTTTTCACACTCTTTATACGAGGTGTCTTCGTGATTCTTACGCCAAAATGTCAGTATTTTCTTGATCATGTGTCATGTGGGGTAAGGCGGGTATAACTTTGCATGAAGGCCGCATGAGCGCGGTTGAGTAGGACAGAGGTATTGTTTGGGGAAATGTTGAGAATTTTCGTCATCTCTTCTATGGAGGAGTCGCTGAAGTAGCGGAGAAGGAGGGCCTCCTGATATCGCTCGGAAAGGGTACCTATAACATCATGGATATGGTCTTTTTCCAGATGTTCGTCGGTGAGACGGTTCGCGCTTTTTTCCTGAGATGGAACGGTCTCGATGAGTTCGTCACCGAGTGCCGTGTGTGAATTTTTTGCATTCTTACGGAAGAAATCAATCATGGTGTTCGTCGCAATCCTGTAGACCCATGTCTTGAAGCTCCCTTTCTCTTCGTCGAAGCTTTCACGCTGCTCAATGGCTTTCAAAAATACGGTAGATACCAGGTCCTCCGCTTCGGCGCGATCGGCAATTCTTCGGCTAACATAGCGAAAAATAAGAGGAAAATATTCTTCGTAGTATTGTGTAAATGTTTCTTCGTCGAGCATAATGCTTGCGTAGGTACGCGCTTTTCAGTCTAGCACACATGTATCTATTTTGAAAAGTATCCCTGTATGTGACTCGTGGTACTGATCTCATTTGGATTTTTCATAAGATCGGCGGAGTTCGTATGGGAGAGGAGGGTGAAGTGCTCGTTTTTTTGGATGGCATACTTCGCGAGAATCGTGAGGATGTGCGGAGAGTCGGCGTCGACTTTTTTCTGGAAAAATGCCGTGTCGCGGTTGGCGAGTGCGGTGAGGGTCTCTTCGTCGTGGAGGTCGGCGGTGACCTTTGGGAGGTAATGCGAGAAGTCGATCGAGGCAATGATGAGCGTGTCGTCTGTGGTCGTTTGAGTTACGAGAAATTTGGCGAGCTGATCGGTTTCGTAATTGGTCATCGGCTCACGTAAAATAAGAGGCACATAGAGTGCGTCGGGAAATTGTGCGTAGATATATGGAAGCGGTGCGGTAATCGAGTGATCATTTTCCAGAATTCTTCCTTCAAGTTCGGCGAGGTTTTGGTTTACGAGATTATTAATAAATGAGGTGTCTTGCTTGACTGTTCCTTTTGTGAAGCTCCATGTGCGGTGCTCTGTGATAACTTTTCCGTGCCCACGAAAAAAATGATTCGGCGCAAGGAGAATAATCCGTTTCGTCGTTGCGTTGGTGTCGGTACGAAGTTTGGCGACTTTTTTGAGAGATTCTTTGAGTTGTTCCTCGGCGACGAGATGATGGGGAATAATGAGGACTGAGGGAGCTGAGTTGGGTGCTGAGTTGCTTTTGGATGGCGCGAGCGTGATGTTTGCTTGCTTGGGGTGCGAGGCTGCGTACCATATTATTATTGCGAGAGTGGCAATTGCGACTATCGATATGATGATTATTTTTTTCATTAAAGATAGTATAGCATATTTTTTTTGGGGGGACTCTGTGCTGTTGATTTTTGAGGTCAACAGCACAGAGCGGGAGACAGTACGATGGAGCTTTCGGAGATGACGAGCGAGTGACGGCTTTTCATTCCGATGCTCCAAACTTCTGGGCGCTTGGGTTTCCTGATGTACCGAATGCGGGGTGAGCGTCTGCGGAGCAGACGCGAACCGCATCGATATACCTGAGAGGAAGCGCACTCAGAAGAGGCGTACCGAGAGGGCGGGATGGATGAGGTTCTAACTGGTGGGGATATTCCTGCTGCGCGGTGGTGTGGTAGCTACGGACACTTCTCGATGATGATCGGGGGAGTGGCTTCGTAGACGACACACTTGGTGTCCGAAAAGAACTCAGCGACGACGGAGGCTTTGCCCGTGACCGACTTGAGGCTCACGCTGACCGTGATTTCCTTCTGTCCGGTATAAAGACTGTCACAACCGAAGCCCTTGGGAATCGCCATGATCTTGTTGTTCGTGGAGTTCACAACGGCCCACTCGAGAGGCATGTTGCCGTAGGCATCGCCCCCAATTTTCGTGAACTTCGCGGTCGCGTAGGCGCCGCTGATGCTCATGATTTGGAAGCAGTACTTCGAGCCACACACCTTCTTGAATTCGTGGATGTACTGCGTGCTACCGGACGTGCACTTGACGCTGTTCTGCGAGTCGCACTGCCACTGCGCGTTGCAGGCACCACAGGGAGTACCGATGGTGACGTTGAGCGTCGACGTGCCACCGCAGGCGTTGGTTTTTGGCGCCGGCGGTGCGGGTGGATCTTCCTTCTTCGGCGGAGGAGGTTCTTCCTTAGGAGGATCCTTCTTCGGGGGCTCCTGCTGGATCGGATTTTCCTTGCAGGTGACGCTCTCGGAGCTGGTGCAGATGTAGGTACCGTTGTTGCCGCACGGGCTATTCAACGGCACGGTGATCTGGGCACAGCCACCGCAAACGTTCTTCGCGTTGTCGCAGCAGAGCTTGCTGTTGTCGGGGTCGTTGCACGACGACCAGTCGTCCCAGGTGCAGTTCGTGGTGCAGATGCGCTGTTGCATCCCTTTGCCACACTTGCCGCAAGACTTGAACTCCTTTTCGTTGAGATTGCACGTGCCCTGACTCTTGCAGGTGCTGTCGGCGTTCCAGGTGAAGTTCTTGCAAACCCACTTCTGGACACCGCACTTGCCGCAAGACGATTCCTTCTTCGAGCCGGTGCACTTGCACTTCGGGCCCATCGGTCCGTCATCTGCCGCGGGGCAGGTGAGCGAACTGGTGATGACCTCACCGTTCTCGAGGATGCTCATACCCTTCTCGAAGTCCTGACGGTACATCTCGAAGGTCGAGTCGAAGTAGGGATCGCTGAGCGGAGCACCAAAGTAGCTCGGTCCCATCGTGGGAGCCCGGTAGGTGTCCCAGAACTTCCCGTGAATGACGTAGGCCGTGAAGTTGTCGCTGGACGGCTTGAGCATGATGCCGCTCTTGCCGAGCGAGCCGCCTTGGAAGTCTTGCAGTTCGTAGCCCGACCAGAAGTGAACGAATGGCGTCTTGGCATCGACGCCGGTCGGGTAGCCGAACTTGGAACTTCCGCCGTACTTCTTGTAGGCCTGCGCAATCGCGTAGGACTTGCCCGCCATCCAGCCGTTGCTGTACATGCCGGGCGCCGCTTCTTCCTCGTACTTGCTCCACGCCTTGATCTTCCCGAGCGAACCCGAGGAGCTCGTGACGTAGTGCAGGTAGCCGTGTTCGAAGTCGTACTCGATCTCGTTCGGTTTGCCAGTCGCGTAGGACGCGATCGGTTTGCCGTAGTTGTAGACCGAGCCGTTTTCGAACCACCACTTCAGGACGAGGTGATGCATGTAGATCGCGCTGGGGGCGTGACCGAGGAGGTCGTAGAGGAGGCTGGATTTGTTGCCCTCCGCCATGTAGTCCTCCATGATCACGTCTTCCGGATTCGAGCCATGCGAATCGAGAAGCCAGTACTGATCCTTGTCCAGGGTCAGACCGGCGTCCTCGAGGCTCGGGACGAGTTCGTCGAGCTTGGACTTCGTGTAGTCGAAGAGCGAGGAGTAGCCGATGACGCTATGCTGCGGATCGTCCTCGCAAGAGTCGGTGTCGATGACGAGATTCGGCGACCACATCTCCGGGAAAGAGACGGGATCGACCGGAACGCCGTCGACCTCGATCTGGACGTGCACGTGTTCACCCGACGAGTTGCCGGTGCTGCCGCCGAGGCCAAGCGGGTGGTAGTGATCCACCCACTGGCCGACGTTGACGAACACTTTGTTCTCGCGGAGGTGAAAGATCTTGCTGACGATGCTCGGCGTGTGGCGGATGATGACGTAGTTGCCTGCGCCACCTCCGCACGTGGTTTCGCCCTTGCTGCAGTTCGACCGCGTGTGCTCCACGACTCCGGGCGCGATCGCGAAGACCGTGTAGGTCCCGTTGTCGTTGGGGATATTGCGGTCCCAGCCCTCGTGCCCATCGTAGGCACGGCCGGGCTGATACTTGTCGAGTTCGCCGCAGACGTCGCTGACCTCCCACTTCTTCTTGTTGGTGTCGAAGAGCGAGGTCGAGCCGAGCTGGCCGCTCTCCTTCCAATCCTCGTAGAGCGGATCGGTGAAGGTCACGTTGATCGTCGTCGCGTGCGCGACCTTGGGGATCGACGGGATGATGAAGATGCAGCTGCTCGAGATGATCGCGAGCAGGATGAGACGCAGATTCATGACGTGCTCCTTGCGCTGGTGCGCGGGGTGGTTGCTCTTCCTGGCTAGTTGCTCAGAAAGAGCTCGGTCGCCGAGAAGTTGATCATGCCGAAGGCTTCTTCCACCTTCTTCTGGAACGTCGGATCATGAATATCCGGCGACGAGTAGTAGGTGAAGGTCACCTCGATGGCGCCGTTGTCGCTCACGCTCGTGTAGCTGCGACGTGCGAACGGACCACCGCTGTCGAGGATGGCGTCGACCTTGTAGCTCCAGTTGTTGTACGTCTGCAAATCGTCGGACGACTTGGCCAGACCCGTGAACCAGAGATCGAAGTCGGTGCCTTCCGGGAGAGACAGATAGTTGACGTCAATCGTCACGCTATCCGTGGCGAGCGCGTCGCTCTTCTTGAGGAGCGTGGCGTTGAGCGCGTTGCCGGTGAGCTGAATCTCGCCGCTCTTGGTGAAGTCCTTCTGCATCCATCCGGGGAACTTGAACGAGTAGTTGTCCTTCTCATTGTTGTACCAGATGCTGCCGTCGGTCATCACCTCGAAGGTCGGGATCTCTTCGGGCTCCTCGGTGTAGCGCGGGTCGCGCCGCCGTTCTTCCTTGCTGGAGTCCTGCTTGTGCGGGACGTCCTTCTGCTGCTCGATGTCGGGCTTGCTGTTCTTCACCTCCTTCGTGCCGGCGTCGATGGCCGGCTTGGCGCTGGTCGTGAACTCCTGGGTCTCGATGACCCGTTCACCGTTGCTGTTCGTGCACTTCGTCAACACCACTCCGCTGATGATCAGCATGATGATGCAGACGAGCCGCGTGATGATCTTCGTGATCCTGTGCATTGCCGTGTCCTCCATGATGGTTGGGTTAGGAAATGTTCCCATAACCAGTTAGAAGCTGTATTACTTCCCGCTGGTTTCAAGGAACGACTCTTTCGAGATGTGCCAAGATTAGCGCGTCGACATTACCGATCTCTAAACTTTTTCTGAAATCTTCCTCACATTTTGTTAAAATTTTTG
>CALQZC010000013.1 GCA_943349045.1 Candidatus Peribacteria bacterium | reverse complement strand
AGTACTACAGCAAAATCGTAGAAAAGCAGATTACCTCATTCTACCCAAACGCAGAGATCGAACCCGTAGATCCTGTGCTCCTGGAGAAAAAGCCAGGACAATCCATGAAGAGCTTTTATGCCTATCAGCAGCAGCCTTTCTGGTTTCCTCTAAAAACCTACAAAAACATCGAGAATGATCCACTGAACTCCATCGCAAATATATTCACCAAGCTTGAAGAAGACGAGGTGGGCTCGATTCAGGTGATGATCCGACCTGCGAACAGATCATATGGAAAGAAGATAGAAAAAATTGGTGAAGCTATTTTCCAGGGAAGAAAGGTGAATAGCAGTGGTATCGCCGGAAGTATACCAATCATAGGACTCATAGGAGATCTCCTCTACTCAATGGTGAAATCAAAAGACGCCCCAAAGGAAAAAACTGAGGACGACTACTCACGAGGGATGGTTCGTATGATCTCAAGCAAAGAAGAGACCGCAAAACGAATTGGTGAAAAATCCCAGCAGGCAAATTTTCATACCGTCATTCGACTCATGGCGATTTCGCCAACAGAACAACAGGCGGATGCCATGATGAACAACATGGTCGTCGCCCTCAGTGTCTTCGCCGATCAAGGTTCGAATAATTTCCAAACGCGACGAGTCGTACCGATCGACTGGATTAATAACTGGTATATGCTTCGCAACTTCAACAAACGAATCCTCGAGACACGTATATTCGGATTCGGCGAACGAGAGAGTATTCTTTCAGAAGAAGAGCTTGCGACGCTGTACCATTTCCCAGACAGTAAGTACAACTCCACTCCAGCCATTCGCTGGATGCCCTATAAAAAACTCCCGGCGCCGGCCGATATGCCAACAGAAGGTGTTCTCCTTGGAAATAATACGTACCGAGGTATCGTACGACCCGTCTACTTTACCAAGAAAGATCGCGGAAGACATCACTACATTATCGGTAAATCTGGTACGGGTAAATCGAGCCTCCTGAGCTACATGATTCGCCAAGATATTCAAAAAGGTGAGGGTCTCGCCGTCATCGATCCACACGGTGATCTCATCGAAGACGCGCTCAACTATATTCCAAAAGAACGTGTCAAAGACGTCATTATCTTCGATCCAGGTGATACCGACCGACCAATGGGTATGAATATTCTCGAGGCAAAAACACCAGCCGAACAAGATCTCGCCTCATCGCAGGCGACAGAAATTTTCATCAAACTCTTCGGTGATGAAATCTTCGGACCTCGTATCCAGCATTACTTCAGAAACGCCTGTTTGACCCTCATGGAAGACCAAGATGAAGGAGCAACACTCATCGATGTTCCACGCATCTTCGTGGATGAAGAGTTCCGAAATTACAAAGTCTCTAAGGTAAAAAATCCTGTGGTGCTTTCTTTCTGGAAGCATGAGTATGCACAAACGGGTGAACGTGAAAAACAGGAAATGATCCCATACTTCTCCGCGAAGTTTGGTCCGTTCATTACGAACACAATCATGCGAAACACGATTGGTCAGCCAAAATCAGCATTTAACTTCCGTGAGTGTATGGATCAGGGAAAGATTCTCCTCGTCAAACTCTCAAAGGGTAAAATTGGTGATCTCAATACCCAGCTTCTCGGTTTGATTATGGTCGCTCGTATTCAGATGGCCGCCATGAGTCGTGCGGATATACCGGAGGATCAGCGAAAAGATTTCTATCTCTATGTGGATGAGTTCCAGAACTTCGCAACCGACTCTTTCGCCTCCATTCTCTCTGAGGCACGTAAGTATCGCCTCGCACTGATTATGGCTCACCAGTACATCAGCCAGCTCGTCGTAACGAAATCAGGAAGTACCAATACTCAAATTCGTGACGCCGTCTTCGGTAACGTTGGAACGATTTCAGCCTTCAAGGTAGGTGCCGAAGATGCCGAGTATCTCGCAAAAGAGTTCTCGCCAGCCGTAACAGAACAAGACCTCATCGGAATCTCAAACTACAAGGCATACGTCAAACTCAATATCAACAGTACAACTTCTCGTCCATTTTCTCTCGAAACCATCTATGACAAGGTCGGCGAAAATAAAAAAGTCGGTGAAATCATCCGTGAATATGTACGTATGAAGTACGGACGAAAACACGAGTTCGTCGAACAGGAAATCATGGCACGTATTGGAATTAGTGCTGAGCCAGAAGCCGAACCAACAGTAGAGCCTACGGTAGAACCAGCAGCTGGGCCAGTAGTAACTCCAGAGGTCGCACCACCCGTTACGACACCAACAGTACCTTCTTCGCCACCAACAGAAACAAAAGTATGAACCACTGGAAAATAAATTTCGTTCTCCTCCTCATCGTTTCAACACTTGCATCGGTCACAATGCTCGTGGTGAGCTCCGATATTCTTCGAGATTTAAAAGTCAAAGAATCTCAGATTACGAAACTCATCGACGAAGTAGGTGCCCTCAAATCTAATTCACAGTCAGTCACAACAATATCACCAGATGCAACACAAGCCCTCGCTTCAACCGAAAAAATTATGATCGGACAAGAAGCAAAATTCATACCACCACCCGAAAAAGACCAGCAAACCTTTCTCATCGTTGGTCATCACAGCAGGCTCACCGACACGATCATGGTCGCCGTCGTAGATCACATAACAAAGAAGGTGACCCTCCTCAGTATTCCGCGTGACTTCGCCACCAATGGCCGAAAAATCAACGAGTATTATGAGTTTTTTGGAATTAAAAAGCTCGCCGAAGAAATTACAAAAATAACCAACCTCTCAATCGACAAGTACGCCATCGTCGACATGAAATCCTTCAAGCAATTCATCGATAGCATTGGTGGCATCGATATTACCGTGGAAAAAGACCTCATTGATTACAACTATCCAACCGAGAAAAAGGGCTACCAGACATTTTCAATGAAAAAAGGAACGCACCACCTCGATGGTGATCTCGCCCTGAAATACGCGCGCAGCCGAAAGTCCACCTCGGACTTCGACCGCTCGAAACGCCAACAGGATTTACTCAAGGCAGTCAAGGCAACCCTCGAATCAAAAAAAGACATCATCGGCATGCTGGAAAATATCTACAACAGCACCAAGGATAACGTCGAAACAAACATCTCATTCATCGACGCGATATTCACGTGGAAAAACACGCAAGGCTACAAAATAAGCACCAATCACGTCTTTACCACCTCAGACCTGCTCTACTCAACCCACAACACTGCCGGTCAGTACATCCTCCTCCCAAAGGCAAAAAATTACACAGACATCCAGGAAAAGGTACAAGAATGGCTCCAGGAATAGCTTTTTGACTTTCATTTTTTTTAGTATATACTCTGTCTGCAGCGCAAAAGCTGACATAGGTATTCGACGCGGGGTGGAGCAGTGGTAGCTCGCAAGGCTCATAACCTTGAGGTCGGTGGTTCGAGTCCACCCCCCGCAACCAGAATTTTTGCAAAGCAAAAATCCTCCCCGATTCCGCACCCCGTTCTCATCCCCGCATCTTATGCCTTTTTTGTCTATACCCTGCACAGCAACGACGACACCCTCTACGTCTCTCACTCTTGAAAGATCGGCGATAAACAAAAATGGTGGCAGGGGCGAGAGTCGAACTCGCGACCAACGGCTTATGAGTCCGCTGCTCTACCACTGAGCTACCCTGCCAAGGGAAATCGTAGCAGGAGCAGCATAAAACCTAAGCAGAGGAATGTCAATATTAGGAAGATCGGCAGGCTAAGCAGTTAATGGCATTTTCCTAGCCATTTTGAGATTAAAAACATTCTGATCAACAATACCTTCAGTATGAAGAGCAGTTTTTGCAACCTCCAGGGGTCCATACTTCTTAATAGCACCTCTTACTGCTTCACCACCAAGCCAGTATGCTGGTCCATACATTGGACCAAGGACTGGATGTTGTGCCCACCCACCACTCATTTTCTTTACGATTGCTGGATTAAGCCCATATTGACTTGAGAGCATATCTCTAAGCGTTTCAATAGGCATTTTTTGAACCTGATGCAAGATTGAAACATTATTTTTTGCCATATCCTGGAGTCGCTCCAATGCAGTATGTACTCGATAATGAGGACCAAGCACTGCTCGACTTCTTTCACCATATAAAAGCTCTGGCACCGCTTGTGCCCATCCCTCCATCAATGTAGTTTCTCCAGTACACATAGGGCTAATAGCCGCTTCGATACCAAATTTTCCATTACGTCGCATCAAATCCATGATAGCCATTTGCATATAATGTCCCGGGATTCCCTCATGTCCAGCGAGGTGCCACATATTTTCTGCAGTAAGAGGATGATCGGTATTGTATTCATAATTACACTCAAGAAGAGGTTTCCCCATATCATCTATCCCGCCTACATAAGTAAGCGAACCTGTGAAGAAGGTATTACTTACGGTATTAAATTTAATACCATCAAATAGGACATCCGCGAGATGCGGATCATATCCTGGAATATTAAAATCCACATATTTCAAAACTTTGGTTCGGATCTCTCCTAAGAGTCTTGCGATATTATTTTTTGCAAGATCTAAAAAATTTTCAGGTTTTACATATCGACCAGTTTCCCATTCATGCGCCATAGCTAGAGCATCATCCTTAGTTTTTGGATTTTTCCCTAGCGCAATTAAACTGTCGGCAAGTTCTTCTATCGCTTCATCAATAGGTAAAACTTTTGGAGCTAATCCACCCGTGACTGAAGCAAAACGATCTTCGTATCGAGGAAGTTCTGTTTCCTGTGCAAGGGCGCAAGCAGTTTCTATCATGAGACCAATACTCGTCATTGTTCCAGTCACAAATTCATGAACGTCACTATCACCGCTATTTTCTGCAGCAATAACTTTGGCAGAAAGTCCTCGTAAATCATATTTCTCTACCACTGCTTTTACTTGACTTGCATTTTCCTTCGATGCACCACCAGCATTCATAATCTCCTGAGCAACTTTATCAGTATAAATATCCGGCAACTGAAGATCCTTTGGCCAGTGATCAGCAATAAAATGATCCTTACCACTTGCACTCCCAACATTTCCCCCTAAAAGCATATCTGCTCCAATAACAGCTGTTGCGTAGTCTATTTCGTATGCAGATGAAAGTGGTCGTGGTTGTTGGTGCATAAATTATTCAAAATATTAAGACAGAACCGTACACTCTGCAGTTTCATCAGTCAAGAGATGGTTACAGGCTCAACGATTCTCAACGCTCAACCGGCTTTACGGTATGATCGACCTCAAAGAAAAACTTCCACCATTTGTGAGGATTTGAGAGGTGATAGTATCGAGAAAGGCGGTCAGACCCTTCGCCATCTACTGGATCGACAACAGGCTGCTTCAGAAGCTCATCCGAGATGATAATAACCTCCTCGCCAGGGTTCACCAAGCCCAAGTTCTGCTTGGCAACTTTTTCAATATGTTGTTCGGACTGATAATAGAGAAGATCCTCCGCAGCCTTGCGATTATCGGTCGCGATCTTATCATTCAGCGCCTGAAAATTCTTGATATGGTAATCGACCTGATAGTTCTTGTAAATATAACTCGTCAGGGCATAGAGCAGGTACGAGACGAGGAGAAACTCGCCAATAAGAACCAGCTTCGTGACGCGCGAGGCATGTTGAAATTCAAACTTCATCGCCGCTAATGTACCACACTTGTACGCCGGCTTCAATTCAAGTAATCTATGACCTATGAAAAAGCATATATTTGCCATCGGCGCGGGAGGAAGTGGCATGAGCGGACTCATCCGGCTTCTGAAAAGTCAGGGGCACATCGTGCTCGGTTCCGATCAGAGTCGTTCAGAAAAAGTAGAGGCGCTCAGAAAAGAGGGGATGAGTATCTACTCAGAACATCAGACAAAAAATATCACGCCCGACATTCACGAGGTCATCTATTCGCAAGCCATTCCCGAGACCAATCCGGAACTTCAGCAAGCGCGTAAGCTGGGCATTGAAGTATTGTCATATCCCGAGGCTCTCGGAAAATACACGAGCGACAAGCGACGAGTATGCATCGCAGGAACGCACGGGAAAACCACCACGACCGCGATGATTGCAGCCTGTTTGATTATCGGAGGAAAAGATCCAACCGTCGTCGTAGGTGCGGATGTGAAAGAGCTCGACGACAAAAATGAGCGACTTGGCAGATCAGAACTCGCCGTTCTGGAAACCTGCGAATACAAGAAATCATTTCTGGATATTCCACCTGACGTCCTCGTCATCACCAACATCGACTTCGACCACATCGATTACTACAAAAATCAGAAAAATTATGATGACGCCTTTGTTCAGTATATGAACATGGTACCAAAAGATGGAGCGATTTTTTATATGAGAGACGATCTGAGAACCAAGCGGCTTCTCATGAAAATCAAAGGCACGATCATCAAGCCAATATCGATGGAGCCACTCGTAAAGCTCTCCATTCCCGGCGAACACAATCGTCGTAACGCCTCCCTCGCCTACAACGTCGCCAGATATCTCAAAGTATCTGACAACGACGCCAAAGAAGCCCTCAACGAGTTCTCAGGAACCAAGCGCCGTCTCGAGTACAAAGGCACCGCTCGAACAGGCAATAAAGAAACCAAAATCTACGACGACTACGGCCACCACCCCGTAGAAATCAAAGCCACCCTCAGCGCCCTTCGCGAGCTCTACCCAACCGAAAAAATTCTCACCATTTTCCAGCCCCACCAGTTCAGCCGCACGACCGCGTTCCTCAAAGAGTTCACCACGGCCTTCGCCCAAACTGACGCCGTCATCATCCCCAACATCTACGAAGCCCGCGACACCGCCGCTGACAAAGACGTGATGTCCCTCGAAAAACTGGTAGCAGAAATCGGCAAACATCATCCTCAGGTCTCATCAGGAGAGTCGGTAGAAAAGACGATGAAACACGTTCAGGAGATAGCAAAAAATTACGACGTGGTCATTACCATGGGAGCAGGGGACGTGTACAAGGTGGCGGATGCGCTGGTTTAAACCCTCTTCCACATCACCCCATCCGGCGTGTCCTCCAAAACAATACCTCGCACTTTCAGCATATCCCGGATCTCATCCGACCGCGCAAAATCACGCGCTTTTCGCGCTGCCTCACGTTCCTGAATGAGCGCATCAATCTCAGGATCAACCTCGCGATCATCCACATCAGGCGCCACGGCAAGAATGCTATCAACTCGACCCATCCAATCGCGTACGAGCTGGACGTCACGACCCGACAGAAGTTTTTTCTGCATGGCATCATTCATGTCAGTGACGACTCGAAACACGACACCCAGCGCACCTGAGACATCGAAGTCGTTATCGAGAAATGTCTGGAACTGTTTTTCTTCTTCCTCCAAACGTTCAGCAACTCCAGCATCAGCATCACCTGGCTTGTAGTGCCCGAGAAGGCCTAGAAACTGATCAATACGCGCCAATCCACCTTTCGCCTGTTCCAGAAGATCAGCGGAAAAATCCAACGGCGATCGATAGTGCGTCAGCAAGTACAAAAAGCGAATAACCCGTCCTGGATAACTTTTGAACGACTCGCGCAACGTAATAAAATTATTCAACGACTTCGACATTTTTTCTTTGTCGATATTCACAAATCCATTGTGCATCCAGTACCGCGCAAATGGCGCACCGTAGGCAAGTTCGCTCTGGGCAATTTCACACTCGTGATGGGGGAAGGTCAGATCAAGTCCACCACCATGGATATCGATCGGCTGACCGAGAACCGTCTTCACCATCGCTGAACACTCGATATGCCAGCCAGGACGACCACGTCCCCATGGAGAATCCCATGCCGGCTCACCTGGTTTTTCAAACTTCCATAACACGAAATCAGAAGGACCGCGCTTGGCATCTTTCACGGCCACACGAGCGCCCGCCTGAAGTTCATCAAGTTTCTGACCGGACAGTTTTCCATATCCCTCAAAAACGCTCACGTCATAGTATACCCCATCATCAAGCACATACGTGGCGCCCTTCTCTTCAAGAACCGAAATCAACTCAATCATCTCCTTCACATACTCCGTCGCCTTCGGATGGGCATCAGCCGGCAGAATCCGCAGCTCAGCAAAATCCTCCCGATACAGAGGAATAATCTCATCAGCAAGCTCTGCCACCGAGATTCCACGCTCCGCCGCACGCGTAATCATCTTGTCGTCGATATCGGTATAGTTGCTGACGTAGTTCACCTGAAAACCACGATACGAAAAGTACCGTCGAATCACGTCAAACACGACCGCACTTCGACCATGGCCAAGATGACCTCGATCATAGACCGTCGGTCCACACACATACATGGTCACAACACCCTCACGCTGAGGAACAAACTCTTCCTTTTCACGGCTCAAACTATTGAAAATTCGAATCATACAAAAATCGTACAAAATTATAAACTCATAAACGCGACCAGCGTGATCATAATTTGAAGGAGGACAAACACATAAAGAGCGGAAATATCGATCATCCCAATTCGATGGGGGAGAACCTGAACCAGTCGAAAAAGTGGCTCAGTAATATCAAACAAAAAAAGATAAATTCGGTTCGAGTGCAGCTGCATGTGAGGGAACCACGAAAGGATCACTCGCGCAAACACCGCAAAGTTCAAAATTCGCAAAATGATATCAGCAAAAAACAAAAGAAGTAGCAGGAGTTCCATACTCAAGCATTCTACTCCTTTCGAACCCTTCGTGCAAAGCGCACAAAGCGATAGGTTCCAATACTGAGAGGAATGAGCCAGAAGACCTCTGGACCCGTCTCGCCCTGAACTCCAGGCGTTCCAAGGAGCGTATCCGCAGCAGGAAGCCCACCCTTCAAGTTTTTAGGATCATTTGGCGTGGCAATCACGAGCGTTCCACCAGCTCCAAGATTTCCACTCATATCGACCGCAACCACACCGAAGTAGTAGGTGATCCCATTCTGAAGATTTGGAATATACCAGCTCTTCACTGGACCCTTCGTATCGGCGTACTGGGTAAGTTGAGTCGGAGAAGAACCATAATAGATACGATAATGCTTCACGCTTCCAGCAGCATTAGCCGTATCACTCCAGCTCAACGTAACGCGATACATCTCAGGAAGCGCATTCACCAGACCAACGGCCTTGAGCGAACCAGAAGCACTTCCACCAACCGTCAAGAAGGTTGGGTGCGTGAAGGTCGTCTCATTATTGAGGGCATCGGTCATGACAAATTTCAAAGAGTAGTCGCCAGCGGTCTCAGGAGCTACAAATGAGCCACGGTAGACACCGGGTGCCGTCTGATCTTCGATGAGTTCCGTAAGTGCACCTTCGAGATCGAGAACGAGCTTTTTCAGGTGCTGTTCAGAGTTCATCTGAATTTGAATAAGTTCGCCGAGCGTCACCGTATATCCCGGAAGGAGTTGAACATTCTCTACTTTTGGAGGGCTGGTATCGATCATGACAGAAATTTTTTCAGACGTTCCAAGAACAGTACCCTTCTGATCAACCGCAACCGCAGAAAACTGATGAGGTCCATCGGCAAGTGGCTGAGTGGTAAAATCAAACTCTCCCTTAAGATTTGAGACAGCCGTACCGACCTCTTCGGTTCCATCATAAATCTTCACATCCTTGCCCGCTGGGGCGACGCCAGAAATACTCTGAATATTGGTACTGTAGGATCCAGGTGAAGGTGAAACGATCGTCACGACACCATTCTTTGGTGCGGCACTCACGCCACCCTTAACGACGACAACCGTCGTACCCGTAAGCGTTGGCTTCGCGACATCTCGAACCTCGAGCTGATAGACACCCTCCTGCTGGAACTGAAGAGAAAGTGGGAAGGTATGCTTACCGAGATCAGAGGCGATAAACGTATAATCTTTTGGGAAACTCACATAGACGCCATTATCTCCAAGCGCCGTAAAATGAATAGTACCAGTATATCCGGTAGCCGTAACTGCCTGAGTATCATAGGCCGTAATGGTAAAATCGACGGGCTGATTCACCTGAACACTCGGCGAGAGCTGCTCGAAACTCAAACTATAGGCAGGACCAGCCTCACCTCCGACGGCCGTAAGAAGACTCGCCTGATAGAGAGACGATGAGGAGGCTGCAGGTCGAGCCACATAATTGATAATAAAAGGAGAGCCAACCGGCGTCTGCGAAGTCATGTCATACACGGTATAATTCGCAATACCAGATTTGCTGGAGGTAACCGCAAATGAGAGAGAACCTCGCGCATCGGTTGACTGAATTCCAGGTTTCACCGGCTTAATCTGATCCTCATGTCGGTCAGAAATGACACTCACAACGTGATCCGGAATAGGATTTCCAAGGGAATCAAGGAGAAGGACATCGACGGTCGAAAAGTCATAAGAACCAGTAAACACTACGCTTTTTGAGACACTCACCTGTGAGCGCTCTGCAGAAACCTTGTCAGTATACATCTGGAAGGAGGCAATATCACTCGAGAGTCCAGCGGCGAGATCCACAACCTGAACACGGTATACGCCAGCACCCTGCACATATCGATCATCGAGGTGGTAGAGGGCAGAGCCATCCTGTTTCGTGTAACCACGAAGCGTAAATCGCTGACCACCCGGTGCATCAACCACATACATAATCTCACGACTAGGATTGAAACCACTGACCACAAAGGTCGCACCATATCCAACCACCGTTGACGTCGCAGTAACCTTCGGACTACTTCCAGCAAAACTGGAAATACTGAAGAGAACCGTACTCGCGGTTAGGGCGATCGCAATGAAGAGAGAGAGTTTTTGTTTCATAGATGGGTTTTTGTATTCCCATCATTATACCTCAAATAAGGAGCTTTAACCATATCAGAGACCGTGACAAAACAACAAAATATGATATAGCAAAGATACAGCCGATACTCGCAAGGCTAGAGAATCAACATCCCATCACCAAAGCTGAAAAAACGATATTGCTCCCTCACGGCATCGGCGTAGGCCTTCGCCACAAACTCCTGGCCGGCAAACGAACTCACGAGCATAAGAAGGGTACTTTTCGGCAGATGAAAATTCGTGACCAGTCCATCGATGTACCTCCAGCGATATCCCGGATAGATGAATATCTTCGTCGATCCTGCTCGCGCCACCACTATGCCGTCATCTCCCGTGCAACTCTCAAGAACACGAGTGGTCGTGGTACCCACGGAAATAATTCGCCTGCCAGACTGCTTCGCACTATTCAACCGAGCCGCAACATCATGATCTAACACAAAAAACTCCTCATGCATCACGTGATCCTCAATGACATCCGCAGACACAGGAAGAAAGGTACCCGGCCCGACATGGAGCGTCAAAAATTCTATCTGAACACCCTTCGCGCGTAACGTCTCAAGTAATTCCTGAGTAAAATGAAATCCAGCCGTCGGCGCAGCCACACTTCCTGGCTCGACCGCATACACATTCTGATACTTCGACACCCCCTCACGAGACTCGATATAGGGCGGCAGAGGAATACTCCCAAACTCCTGTAAAAGTGTAAAACGATCACGCATCTTTGTGTCATGAACCCGTACGATCCGATGACCATGTTCTGTATCAGGTAAAACTTCCAGCACCTCAAATCTCACATCATCGCTCATCGATACAGAGTCTCCCTTCCGAAAAAGACGCCCAGGTCGAACCATCACCTCCCATACCATCTCCGTAACCTCGCGAACAAAAAAAACCTCACACTCTTTTTCCCCAACGGAGAAAAGTATCCTCGCCGGAATAACCTTCGACTGATTAAAAACCAACACATCAGACGGATCGAGAAGATCCGGAAGATCGTAGAAATGTCGATGCTCGACACTCTGCGAATCACGATGGAGTACCATCATTCGCGACGCATCCCTCGGCTCAACAGGAACCTGGGCAATCAGGTTCTTCGGCAATTCGTAATCAAAATCAGAGAGCTTCATGCTTCAGTCCAGTCAGTTTTGAGTGAAAGCGCCGAAGGCTCAATCTTCTGATCTCCGGTATTCTGAATAATCATAAGCGTCATATCGTCATCTTGCTGATGACCATTCATATACGTTCCAAGCTCAGACGCGATTTTCTGGATCGACACTTCAGGCGAGTACTGAGAACAATACTTCGCAACGACGATCTTTAATTGATCAAGTCCATAAAGCTCACCAGCCATATTTCGACACTCCACGATACCATCCGTGTAGAGAATAATCATGTCGCCTTGCTCAAATGGCAGCACAATTTCTTTGAGAATTTTTGAGTTATCTTCAACCATACCAAGTGCAATACCACCTGAAGCAATGGCTTCACACTGTCCCGTTTTTGCGTGATGAATAAGAATATACTCATGTCCGGCACCCACGAAACTCATAATCCGTTTTGCATGATCCCACTTCAACATAACCATGGACATAAAAAGCGTTTTTTTAATTCGCTTTTTCAGGTGTCGGTTTACACTCACCATGAGCTCAAGCAGTGAGGCAGAAACTTCCGCGTAGACATACACCAGGGTATTCACAATCGTCATGACGATGCCCGCCGGAACGCCATGCCCAGTCGCATCGCCAATATACAAATAGGTCGTCTCGCCAGTTGTAAGGAAATCAAAACTATCACCTCCAACCTCGGCCGCCGGCCGCGTCTTTGCGGAAATGAGAATGCCCGGCACCTTCGGTGCCTCCTTCGGAAGAATATCCCGCTGAATCCGACTCGCAACATCCAGCTCGGTCGCCATACGATCACCCTCCTGGATTTTACCAGTAAATTTGTGAAGATTTCGCGTCACTTCATTGAAAAAATGCGCAACCACACCGATCTCATCCACACGATCTGTGAAAAATTTCTTGTACTCCCGACCGGTGATAAGTGCCTCCATCTGAACAATAATCTCCTTCAGGGGGCGACTCACTCGGAACCAGAAAATGAACATCAATACCACGCACAATCCCATAGCCCCATAGAGAACATACCTCACGGAAACATGGGTTACGGCAAACTGCTTTTCTGCGAGCGTGAGTCCAACAAGCAGCACCACCATGAGAATCAGGAGGATGGAGAGAACTTGCGCGGTGAAACTTCGTCGAAAAAAATTCATAGTAGGTTAGGTTCAAACATAATGTCAAACATAATGAGAAACGGCTAAGGGTACGTTGCCGAGATAGGAGGTGTCGCCTCGGTACAAAGGATTTTTTTCATGAAGAAGGGCATCAATGTCTATAATTTCTTCAGTCGCATGTAAGAGTGTATAGATCTCACGAAGATATCGCAAATCCTCTCCAGAAAGTTCATCAAGTTTTTGGCTCGAATGGGTTCCAAGAAATGTATGAAGGAGTGTCAGGGCACGATGCTGCACAAGCCGATCAAGAAAGATTTTTTTACCTCCCGTAAGCGTGGACATCAGTCTCTGAGCGAGAGTGCTGATATCATCGTCAGCATCAAAAAGCATCTCAAGAAATAGGGTTACGCCATGTGGCAACCCTAACTTCAGCAAGCCAAAGGTAAGAAGTAACTTTTCATGTGGATCGGTCGTCTCGACAACCCGTCGTTCAATAGCCGGAAGAAACTTCTTCGGACAAAAAACAGTAAAGACAAACGCAAGGGCGCGTCGATCACTCTGATGGATGCTCTGAAATTTTCCAGGAAGAAACAGAGTGAGTTGGTGTTCATATTTTTCATGACGAGAGAGACTGATGGCAGCTGCCGACCAGACTCGAGAATCATCTGACTCGAGAAATTTCTCAAAATAGGCGGTAAATGCAGGATCATCAAAGGTATCACACGCCTGAATAACCATGGCAAGAGTATCTCCATATGATTCCTCAAGAAGCGAGAAAAGAAATTCCATCGTCTCTTTTTCTTTGAATGTTGCCAAAAACATGAGCGCCATATTTCGAAGATTATCCTTCGACTCCCGCAAATAGTATGACCGCAACTCCGTGAGAACGAGCTGTTTAGAAAGTGGCTGATGATCAAAAATACCCTTCTGTGACATGCCCTGTAGGGCCTGGAGTGCAGCAAAGCGAACCGTCTCATCCTCATGATGTAACGCGGCAAGAATATCCTGAAAAAAGTCTGGTTCTCGAGAAAAAATATCGATTAATTTCATCAAAATAAGTGGCGGCTCATTCGGACGTGTATAGAGCTCTCTCAGAACCGACAGAGCATTTTTGTGTCCTTTCTGGGCAAGGACATCGAGAAGGCTTACCTTGAGCTCAAGACTTGTTTCAGAACTCTTGAGCTGGGAAATAACATGCTCAGAGTAATAACGATGCAAAGAGATGGCAGTAATAAGAAAGAGAAGGAGCGCACAAAAAACTCCACCCAAAACAACAGTAATGTAATACTGACTCGAGGCAAGAAGTGAAGAAATTAACAAGAACATCGTACCCAAAAGAGCACCAATGGGACGGACAAAACCATCAAGCATGAGTCGCACAAACTGACTCTTCGTCTCCTCAAAAACATAGTAGGAAGATTGGTAGGCATTTCTGAAAATAACACCAGTAATCTCGGCATTGATACGAGAAAGCATGGTAGAAAACGGACCAAAACTCGTAATCATCGTCGCCAAGCTAAAGAGCGAAACAAGGGGATGGAGTATCAGACTTCCGATAATGCCAAGTCCAAAAATAATACGTCCCGCAAAGAGAAAATGGGAAGCAAGCGCGGCAGCACCAAAGAAAATTTGCATAAGACCAAACTCATGGATGAGCACATTCTCAACCGCACCAGCGGCAGCAGGAACTAGCTCAGCCCGATGAAGTATCTGATTGGAAAGCGAGTAGGTAAAGAGAAATTCGAGAACAACCATAAAGAACCACTGAGCAAGGACAATCAAGATCAACCGCTTGATGTAGGGATGTTTTTTCAGACTCGTGAAGGAGGTCGATTCAGGGTGATGATGCGTCTCACCAATAAGCTGTTTTCGATAAAGACACAGACCTGGGAGTGAACGAAGAAACGAATGATACTGCAGAAAGAGGGGAACGAGCAGGGCAAGAATACCGATGACGAGCCAAAATACATGATCAACCGAAAATGACGAGGCAAAGAAAAACAAAGAAGCACCAGCCGCAAGGGTGGCAACCGTATCGGCTGACTCAACAATCGGGAACGTTCGATTGCTCTCAACAGGGGTAAAGAGCCGTTCAGTGAAGGTCTCGATATTAATCGAGAGCTGAACAAGTATGAACGATTCAACAAAAAAGAGAATAATCGTTTTCACAAAAACAGAGAACATAAAAAGCTGCGCAAAAAGCAAAAGTACCGCTCCCACACTTAAGGAAACGAGAAAAATATGCTCAAGGGCATATCGCTTCAGGAGAAAAGTAGAGACGATGCTACTGAGAAAAACAAGAAGCGCATGAATGAGAAACAACATAGGAAGAGAAATCTCGCTGTGAGACAAAGAAAAAACCTGTGCCACGACAAACGTCCAACTCACGACAAACGCAAATCGGTAGAGGAAGCGAATAAACCAGATAATGGCCGTTCGGCCCAACTCGTGTGGGTACAGTCGAATAATTCGATAAAGAAGTGGAGTTTTTGAAGCCATTTTTTATATATATTTTGAACACTCAATTATACCACAAATTCACAAAAAAAGACAATGCACGTGCAAGCTGCCGTAAAGCAGCTATAATAGTCGCAAATAATGAAACAGATGGTCACACAACTCTTCCGAAACATCTTCGCCTCAGGAACACTCATTTTAGCTTTATCCTCGCTCATAAGCCGCCTCCTCGGGCTCCTGCGAGACAAGCTTTTTGCCTACAAATTTGGGGCTCTCGGTGGAACAGGGGTCTTTGACATTGATGCCTATTACGCTGCCTTTCGGATTCCCGACTTCATTTTCCAGCTACTCATTCTCGGCACGGTTTCAGCCGCCTTCGTTCCGATGTTTTCAGACTATTTCTACGGAAACGAAAAGTCACGAGCCTGGAAATTCCTCAATACAACCCTCTCATGTCTCACACTTCTGACCCTCATAATTGCAAGCGCCATGTTTATACTGGCTCCATGGATCATCCCGCTCATCGTTCCAGGGTTCTTGCCAGACAAGATGGATCTCACCATCCATCTCACGAGAATCATGCTCGTAAGCCCCATCTTTTTTTGCATCAGCAGTATTTTCCAGAGTGTCGAAAACGCAACGAAAAAGTATGCTCACTTCGCACTCGCACCCATCGTCTACAATCTTTCAATTATTACGGCGGCGCTTATCTTCGCAGATACGTATGGTGTCATCGCGATATCATATGGAGTCATTATTGGAGCAGCACTCCACGCAATCGTCCAACTTCCAGCGATAAAAAATCTTGGATACCACTTTGCGCTAAATCTCGACTTTCGCAGTCGCGACTTTAGAAATTTCATTCGTCTCGTCATTCCTCGCATACTCGCGATCGGAATCACGCAGTTCAACATTCTTGTTGACACCATTATTGCCTCCACGCTCATGACAGGAAGTCTCGCATCTCTGAACTACGCGCTCAATATCCAGAGTCTTCCACTCGGACTTATTGGCGTATCTATCTCGATCGTAGCCTTCGGAATCTTCTCAGAACAGATCTCAAAAAAGGACATAACGGGAGCCATAGAAACCCTCCGTGAAAAACTCGAGACGATAAGTATCTACATTATTCCCGCAACCATCGGACTCCTCATACTGAGTCGTCCACTCGTAGAAACGCTCCTGCAGGGTGGCAACTTCACACAGCAAGACACGGAGCTCACCTCTTCACTTCTTGGAATTCTCGCACTCGGTCTCCTCGCACAGAGTATCCTTCCACTTCTCACACGTTTTCTCTACGCAAAGAAAAACACCCGCACACCAGTCGCGATGAGCATCATGGGTTTCATCATCAACATCATGGCAAGTCTCTTCTTCGCACGACACCTCGATTGGGGAGTACTCGGTATCGGAACGGGGCTCATACTCTCAAGTATACTTCAGGCCATCCTTCTCGTCTGGTACATCGAGCACAGCGAGCGTATTCAGATTTTTAATCAAAAAGAACTCAAAAAATATCAAAAAATCCTCATCGCCACTACAGGCATGGGAATCATCGTATGGCTTCTACAACCACTCGTCACCATAATCATATCTGCACTCATTGGTGTCGCCACATATTTTTTCCTTCTGAAGAAACTAAACTACCCAGAGGTAAAAAAGTTTTTAGTACCACTGCAGGTAACCAGAAAAAAGAAAATCCTTCCCTAATGGGATAATCCGAGGATAAAGAAGCTCCTTCACTCCGCGATAATCAACAGTGTCTTCGCCTTCGTATGAAGTAGGGGAGTTCACCCCACCAAGAAGTTTTGGAGCAAGAATTTGGAAATAGGTATCCACACACCCAGATTGGATAAACGAGGTCATCACCCGTGGCCCTGCCTCAACGAGCACGGTCACAACTCCTCGCCGAGCGAGCTCTGAAAGTATGGCCCTAACATCGGATAACAAAGGAAGAATGCATACCTCAATATCACGTTTTTTCAACGCCTCAATGCTACGCTTCGGAGCCTTTTTTGTCGTAAAAACCAGCACATTCGAGTCCCGAAAAAACGCACCATCGAGGGGAATATCAAGATCGCTATCGAGAAGAACCCGCAGGGGATCTGAACCACGTCCATATCGAACACCCATATGGGGATTGTCCATCGCAATCGTCCCGCCACCCGTGATGAGCGCATCCACCTGGGAACGTAAGGTGTGAACATATCGCAAGGCATCGTCCGAAGTAATACCCCGCGAATATCCAGAAGAGGTAGCAACCTTTCCGTCCAGGGTTGTCGCTACTTTCAAAAAAACATACGGAAGCCCACGGCTCGCTCCGCTCGCCGCCTTCCGATAGAACTGCATACTCTCTCTCGCCTCCTGCTCACACGGCCCTCGCTGAAAAAGAATCCCGGCACGCCTCAAAATTTTCTGAGCAGCATGGACAGCATCCCGCGGATCATCGGTCGCAGAAATGACACGAGCAACACCTGCGCGCACTAAAGCATCCGTACACGGAGGCGTTTTCCCCGTATGACAACACGGATCAAGGGTCACATAGACATCAGCTCCGCGAGCGCGAGCTCCAGCCTTTTTTAAAGCATTCACCTCAGCATGCGCACCACCAAACTTCATGTGATATCCCTCACCGATGATGACACCATCTTTCACAATGACGCACCCAACCACAGGATTTGATCCCGTCTTACCGAAGCCCTTTCGGGCCAGCTCAAGTGCGCGTGCCATGTAATCCATAATTACACCTCCTTTAAGGTATGTCCGAGCTTCTGTTTCTTCGTCCTCAAGTATGCCTTATTCCGCTCATTCGGTGGAATCTCGAGCGGCACAACCTCAGAAACACGAATACCATACGCATCGAGTTCACTCGACTTTCGCGGATTATTCGTCAACAAACGAACATCATCAACATGGAGATCCAGGAGCATCTGGGCACCCACACTATAATCTCGAAGATCATCCGCAAATCCAAGTTCACGATTCGCCTCAACCGTATCGTACCCCTGATCCTGCAAGACGTACGACTTTAATTTATTAATCAACCCGATACCACGCCCCTCATGTCGCAGGTAGAGAACAATACCAAATGGCTCACGAGACACAAGTTCAAGCGCTTTATCAAGCTGTGGACCACAGTCACATCGAAGCGACTTGAAGACATCACCCGTCATGCACTCAGAGTGAACACGAACCAATACCTGCTTCTTATGCGCAACATCCCCGTGCACCATCGCAATATGTTCACGTCCCTCAATTAAATCGCGATATACATGAATTCGGAACTCCCCATATTGCGTCGGCAACTCAGCCTCAGCTTTTTTTTCAATCAGCACCTCACGCTTTCGACGAAAATCGATGAGATCCCTCACTCGAATAATTGGTAACTGATGTTTTTCAGCAAACGTAAAAAGTTCAGGAAGCCGGGACATCGTCCCATCCTCATTCATAATTTCACAGATAACTCCTGCTCGCTTCAAACCAGCAAGGAAAGAAAGATCAGCGGCAGCTTCCGTATGACCGGCACGTACAAGAACACCTCCCTCCCGAGCAATGAGAGGAAAAATATGCCCAGGTCGAACAAAGTCGCTTGGAACCGACGCATCATCAACCATTTTTCGAATGGTCGTTGCACGGTCAGAGGCAGAAATTCCAGTCGTAACACCATATTTCGCATCGACCGTTACGGTAAAATTACATCCCTTAACCTCCTGTGGATCCGTTAACATCGGATCAAAAGAAAGTCGCTTCGCAATATCCGAAGAAATAGGAACACAGATGAGCCCACTAGCCTGCTTCGCCATAAAAGTGATAGCCTCAGGCGTCACCAGCTCGGCGGACATGACGAGATCACCTTCATTTTCGCGATCTTCATCATCAACAACGACAACCATTTTTCCAGCGCGTATTGCCTCGATCGCCTCGGGTAATGTATGAAACGTATTCATGATAGAAAAATGTTTAGAGAGAGTATCGAGTGAATCGTACAATCTGGATATTCTCACCCATTCTTGAACCCATATCAGTCATGAGTTGGGCGACCGTAACATCAGGATTTTTCACAAATGCCTGGGTCAATAGAGCAGACTCCTCGCGGAACTTCTTCTCCTTGCCCATGATAATTTTCTCCCAAACTCCCTCTGGTTTACCCTCAGAAACAAGCTGAGCTTTCCAGATCTCCTGCTCCTTTTCAATAAGTTCATGTGAGACCTCCTCAGGTTTTACATAGAGGGGATTCATCGCAGCGATGTGCATAGCGATATCTCGAGCAAACGTCACAAAGTCTTCATTCCGAGCGACAAAGTCAGTTTCGCATCCGACCTGAACCATGACACCAAGACGCTGATTTCCGTGAATATACGTCGCAACAAT
Organism: Candidatus Peribacteria bacterium; assembly: GCA_943349045.1. Taxonomy (GTDB): domain Bacteria; phylum Patescibacteriota; class Gracilibacteria; order UBA1369; family UBA12463; genus CALREA01. The sequence continues at coordinate 5,008 of CALQZC010000013.1, read as the reverse complement.
ACCTTGAGACGCCGATCGATCACTTCGTTCAATAGCCTTGGCCTCCCCACGCTTGCGAAGAAGTTCAATCGCCTTTTCGAGATCGCCATCTGCCTCTTCGAGAGCCTTTTTACAAGCCATAGTCGAGACACCAGTCATCTCACGAAGTTCCTTAATAGTTTCCATTGAAATTGCCATATAAAAAGAGAGAAATGAATAAAAATGATATTAACGAGGGAAGTGATTGCCAGTGAGATGCGAGTAGATCGCCTCAACCGGAATGGATCGTGCAATGAGACGAATGCCCGGAAACGATGCCTCTCGCCCAAACCAGGCAGCAGATGCAGATTTGAAAGAGAAAAAAAGAAGCACGAGCCAAAAAAGAAGTCCAATCCAAACCTCAAGTGACAAAAGTATCAACGAGAGAAACCAGACGAGAAAGAGCGCAAAACCCTGTCGCACATGATAGACCGCGAATGGTTGGTGCGGAAACTTCAACAAAGTGATCAACCCAACCATGACAGATGCGAAAGGGAGATAACACAAGGCAGAAGCGATGCGCACGTTTCGTTCAGGCAACATACAGAGAGTGATTAAACAGCTTTCTTAACAGATTTTCGACCAGCAGTGATAGCATCTGCGATCTTTGATGCGAAGAACTGGAGTGATCGAAGAGCATCATCATTTCCTGGAATAACATACTGAACACCATCTGGATCACCGTTAGAGTCACAGACACCAATGACAGGAATTTTCATTCGATTTGCTTCCAGAATAGCGAGTCGATCTCGAACCACGTCAATGACGAAGACGGCATCCGGAATACGATTCATAGCGCTCACACCTCCAAGAGAGGTCTCGAGCTTCACAATAAGTTTCTTAAGTTTTGAAGCCTCCTTTTTAGTATACTTCTCGAAATCATTAAGCTTCTGCTCCATCTTCAAGTCCTGAAGATATCGAATTCGGCGTGAAAGCGTTCCATAATTTGTAAGAAGACCTGGAATCCACTTGCTCGTCACAAACGGCATCTCAGCTCGTTTTGCCTCTTCGGCAACGATCCTCACTGCCTGAGGCTTCGTACCAACAAAGAGAATAACTTTACCTTCCTCGGACAACTTCTTGATAGCATTCAAAGCTAACTCAAGCATCTGAGCCGTCTTCTGAAGATCGAAAACATGGATACCAGCACGTTCACCGTAGAGGTAGTTCCTCATTTTTGGGTTCCACTTGTGGGTCTTGTGACCAAAATGAGTTGCGGCATCAAAGAGTTCTTGAGCCGTGATGGAAAAACTAGAGGGAGCAGTTGACATATTCCTTTGGGTTAAAGCTGAAAGTCCTTCGATCTCCCCTCAAGGCCCGCAGTCCATAGGAGCTGGGGAGGAAGAGGGAATAGGAACTTCCAACGAAATATAAATTGTCCGGCTTTGCCGAAGCGAGAAGACTATACGAGAAAAGGGCAGGGAATGCAAGAAAAGTTGCAAAGCCGGCACAGTACTTGCCTCCAAAGCCAAATTATGATAGAATAGAGAGAAATATATACATCTATGGAAAACCAAAACACAACCCCAGAACCAATCAGGATCGCCATTCTTCTTCCAACAAATGCCTATTTCATGTCAGGCATCCGGGACTTCACCATGTCGTTTATAAAAAACGCAACCAAGTTCTCCGAACAGTGGGCCTACCGATTTCAGTCGATTGTCGATGAACTCTGCAACAACGCGATCGAATACGGATCAACTCAGGGTCAAGACATTAAACTGACACTCACCTCATATCCTGGCGATTTTCTGGAAATTTCCGTAGAAGACACGGGAACCGGAAAACAAAAAAAGACAGCGGCAGAAATTCAAAAAGTAGTCGACGAAAAACGCAAACCGGGATACATTCATGACGGCATCCGTGGACGAGGCCTCTCGAATATCGTCTTCGGCTGGTCAGATGAAGTAAAGATTACTGACATGCCAAATGGTGGCATCATGATAAGCGCCAGAAAAAAAATACAGTCCGGCGACGTACCATCAGAAAAAACAACCGCATCGCAAGATCCTACCCACGTAACCTTACCTTCCTAACTTTCTCATACCATGACTGAAGCACACATTATTATCGAAGACGTTGCGCAGAATGACGCAGCCAAGCACGTCAAACTCGTATCCATCTCTGGTCAGCTCGATGAGAGTAACATCGACGAAAAAGCCCAGGAGATCTACGCCATTATTACGGCTAATCCACAGGGATTGTACCTGATTTTCGACTTTGAGAAGCTCGAATATATGAACAGTAAATCCATCGGATATCTAACCGACTGGTTTGGAAAAGTCACTGAGGCGCAAGGAAAAATCGTCATGATCAAGGCTCGACCAAACATCATCGATATTCTTCAGGTCATCGGTCTCACGCAGCTCATTCCCATGTACGGAAGTCTCGAAGAGGCAAAGTTTGCGTTATTGAATTCTACCGCACCAGCAGCACCCGCTCCATCAACATCAGAACCAGTAATTTCAACACCCACGCCGCAGGCGTCTGCTCCCGCTCCTACCACAGTTGCAACAATAGTATCAGCTCCAGTTGCAGAACCAGCACCGGTACCTACACCAGTTGTAGCACCAGAAGTTCCACCAGTAGTTGTACTCGCACCTATATCTCCAGTTCAGGAAATCGTAGCTACACCAGTTGCCACAACAATACCAACACCAGTTGTTGAACCAGCACCAGTACCCCCAGCTCCAAGTGCAGAACCAACACCGGCACCAGTATCCCCAGTTCAGGAAATCGTAGCTACACCAGTTGCCACACCTGCACCAACTCCTCCATTGAGTTAACATCGGCACCCCTATGTTTGGAACCAGCCCCTATATCGCAGCCGGAGTAGCCTTCAGCATTGCATCGCTTCCGACGTTTGCCTGGCTCTACTTTCTTTTTGCCGACGGACAACAGCGAAAAAAACTCATCGCCTTTATCTTCTTCGGGGGGATTCTAACGGTCATACCACTTCTGATTATTCAGGAACTTTTTCAGTCATTTCCCGAGCTGAACCTCATCGAACTGATTCCAGAAAAAATTCCAAGCATTGCCCTCGCACAACTCGCACTTATTATTTTCCTCGGCTCGCTCGAAGAAATTTTCAAACAGACATTTCTCAGAAACGTAGACAGTCGATGGCTCATCATCCAGACCGTCAATGATTCGATCAAGCTTAGTATGATCGCGGCATTAGGCTTTTCCTTCGCAGAAAATATCTATCCTTACTTCTACGGACTCATTAAGGCAGGAAATTATCAGGATCTCATGGGAGCATTCCTGGTAAGAAGTCTCTTCACGAGTGCCATGCATATGGCAGTATCTGGAATCTTTGGATACTACTACGGTATGAGCAAGTTCGCGATCGACTTTCGAGAACAGTCGAAGTGGACGGGCGAAAAAATGTACCTCACACGTTTCATCACCTCAATATTCAATATGCCACAGAGTGAGGCTTACCGTGAACAAAAAATTCTCCATGGTCTGCTGATTGCAATGGGTATTCACGCGGCATTCAATTTTCTCGTTCACTACCAGCTCGTCCTTCCAGCCCTGATCCTCGTCATGGCAAGCTTCGGCTATCTCCTACTGCTCATGAATCGAAAAGCGGGGAATCTCATTCTCACCACCGACATCGACAAGGATCGTCAAATGCTTCCAAAGAAAGATGAGGATGTCGTGACGGAACTCGTCGGCATGTGGTTCAACGACAAGCGATACAATGATGTGATTAGTATCTGTGAACGAATGCTACAGCGAGATCCAGAAAACAACGTCATAAAAATCTTCAAGGCGAAGGCCATCGACCAGCTCGAAGGAAATGATCCATACAAAAAAGCACTCAGCTCAGTATTTGAAAAAGTCACGCCTGCCGAGGATAAAAGCCTGATCAACAAGTGGATCGAAACCCAGAAACAGCAGGGGATACAGCTCCCATCAAACTTCCAAAACTCACCAGAGTTCCAGAAATTTCTCAAGGAAGAAGAACAAAAGAAAGCATCAACCCCAACCTTCAAGCTTGATTTAGAGTAGTCTCGCGCCTAAGATAGAGGAAGTACTTTCCTCACTTTGTATGTCGCTTCAGAATCTCAAAATCGCCATCGTCTGCGACTGGCTCACGACCGCGGGCGGCGCTGAAAAAGTTATTCAGGCCATTCACGAGATATTTCCGCAGGCCCCCATTTTTACAACGCTCTACAACCCAAAAAAGGTTCACGGTTTTGAGAATGCCACCGTGGTCACCTCGTATCTCCAAAAAATTCCCTTTGTAAAAAACCATCACCAGATGGCACTCCCCCTGATGCCAGCGATCTTCGAGTCGATGAACCTCGACACCTTCGACATCGTCATTTCGAGCTCCCACAGCTGTGCAAAAGGCATCATCACGAAGCCAACAACACTCCATATTTGCTACTGCCACTCACCGATGCGATACGCCTGGGATAACCACCACGCTTACATCAACGAGTATACGATGAATCCGATTATGAAACGCCTCGGCAGAAACATGATGCATAAGATTCGCATGTGGGACCGCCTCGCAGCCGAACGAGTTGACGCCTACTGTACAAACTCACACTTCGTTCAGAAGCGCATACAGAAATATTATCGGAAGGTTGCCGACGTGATCCATCCACCCGTGGATACACGACGTTTTCGCCCACAGAAAGGAGAAAAAACCTACTACCTCGCCGTCGGGCGACTTACTCCATATAAAAAATTCAACATCATCGTCGAAGCCTTTAATGCCCTCGAACGACCGCTCGTAATTGTCGGAACCGGAGTTGAAGAAAAGAAGCTTCGCGCCCTCGCAAAAAAGAACATTACCTTCCTCGGACACGTCGCCGATGAAGATCTTCCAGAACTCTACGCCCAGGCCAAGGCGCTCATTTTTCCGCAAATAGAAGACTTCGGCATCACGCCCCTGGAGAGCATGGCGAGTGGAAGACCGGTTATCGCCTACAAAGAAGGGGGTGCCCTCGAAACGGTAAAAGAGGGAATTACC
>CALQZC010000012.1 GCA_943349045.1 Candidatus Peribacteria bacterium | reverse complement strand
GGGAGCGTGGATGGCTTGGGAAAGTCGCCTTTAAAGACCTTGGGGCAGGTGGAAATATCTGCTCAACGGTTGAGCTCGTTGCGAAAAAAGGATTTGGTGCGGAGATCGATTTGGAAAAAATTCATACCGCATATGATGGCCTTCCTGCTGGAGTGATTGCCTGTAGTGAAACGCAGGAGCGATTTATGTGGGCGGTTAATCCAGAGATTTCTCAGTTTGTTTTGGATCACTACAATGTGAAGTGGAATTTACCGCTTGTGTGTGAGAATGCGCGGGCATCGAAGATTGGCCGTGTGACGCGTGGAAATTATATCTTGAAGTATCAGGGCGAGGTAATGTGTGACGCGAAGTCGGAGCATATTACGGAGGGATTCCTCTATGATCGACCATTTGAAACTGTGAAAAAGTCGCTTGCGGAGCCAGCGTTTGAGATGCCGACCGATATGGGTGTTGTCCTGCTCGATATACTGAGTTCGGAAAATATTGCGTTTCGAAAAGCTGTGTACGAAAAGTACGACAAGCAGGTGCAGGGATATGTGGTTGTGGAAACGGGTGAGGCGGATGCGAGCGTCGTGAAGCCGTTTCTGGATCATGATGAACTCGGTGAAAAACGACATGCCGGTTTGGCATCGAGTGTGGCCGGGAATCCATTTTACGGAGATATCAGCGCGTATTGGCAGGGTGCGAATGCGGTGGTGGCGTCGATGCGAAGTGTCGCAGCTGTGGGCGCGTATCCGCAGGCACTGACCGACTGTTTGAATTATGGAAATCCAGAAAAGCCTGATCAGATGGCACAACTCGTGGATGGCATTCGTGGGATTAAGGAGGCGCTTGAGGGTATTCATCTGAAAAATTATCCTGACTTTGCGACGCCGGTCGTCTCAGGAAATGTGAGTTTGTATAATGAGGGAGCTGGAGGCGCGATTCCCCCATCGGCAGTTTTGGCTTGTTTCGGACGCATGGAGGATTCGAGGAAAGCAGTGACGATGAAGTTCAAACGCGCGGGCAGTAAGATTTTTATGATTGGCGCACGCAAGGATGAGTGCGGTGCGAGTGAGTACTATCGTGCGCTTGGCGCTGGAGTTGGTGCCAATGTTCCAATGCCAGAATTCAGCGTCGTTGAACGCGAGATTTTTGCGGTGACCGATGCGATGGATGCGGGTCTGGTTTTGAGTTCGCATGCGATTGCCGAAGGTGGTCTTGCCGTTGCGGTTTCTGAGATGTGTCTCGGTGCACACCTAGAGAGCGCTGATGGCATGAAGGGCTGTGTGGGTGCGGAGATTGATACGGCGAAAATTGCGAGCGTTGGCGAGTTGCGAGTGGATAAAAAATTGTTTAGTGAAACGGGTGGATTTGTGGTCGAGGTTGCACCGGAACAGGTCGCGAGATTTACTGATGTCTGCAAGAAGCGTGGAGTTGAGGTGTACGAAATTGGCTCAACAGCAAACGATCAAAAATTCACTATTAGCGGTGATGTTCCATTCACTCTTTCACTTGAGCAGCTCACTGGTGTCTGGACACAGGGACTCCGAGAGAAATTGAGATAAGAACATTTTTCTGATATTCTTTTTTAATTACCTCCACTCACTCAGCAGCTTTATATGGCCGTGACTCTTCATTAGATTGTAATATTTTTTGTCGGCAGTGATGAACGTGGCTTTCTTAAGGATGGCAATGGCGTGGTAGATGGCGTCGTAAAAGGAGATTTTTGGAGTGTTTTTCATGAGATAAAATGTATCATGCACTAAAAAATCGTCGAGCGGCACTTCTGTACAATTGTAGAGTCGTAATGTCGTGTAGGCTATATGGACTTCTTTTATAGAATCAAATGCCGTTGATTTACTGAGAATATTTGATATTTCGTAAAAACAGAACGATGGAATGTATGGTTCTATTTCATTTAACCCGATTCTTCGTTTAAGATCGTGCGCCTGTTCCCTGTCCTCTTTTTCATCGATGACAAATTTGAGAAGCACTGAAGCATCAAGTACAACTTTTTGTTTATTTTCTGCCATAATTTTTTAGTCTGATAATTTCCGCTGTTGTCATTTTTATGCGATGTTTTTTTATAAAATGCTCAGAAAGTTCGAAGGCTTTTTTTCTGTTTGCCGCTTTTATTGACTCTTCGAGTGCCTGATTCACGTAATCGCTTCTGTCACCTGCATGACAGTGCTCATTGAGCTGTTTGAGAATTTCTTCATCAATCATGAAATTCACCCTTTTCCGTTTTGATGTTTTTACCTGAGACATGGCATGAGTGTGTAATAATGTTGTGTATATATTATACACACCGCTTTTGCGCTGGTCAATATTTCTTAACGCATGGTATAGACAGACGGCTAGATTTCGCCTATACTCCGCCAGGTCTTTCGAGATTTTGTGGCTTATGCAGCCCCTTAACCAGTTCTCCATGCGCGCTCTGATTAGCGTTTCGGACAAGACAGGCATTACCGAGTTTGCGACAAAGTTAGCTTCAAAAGGGATTGAAATTCTCTCCACTGGTGGTACCGCTCGAGCTTTACGGGAGGCTGGTTTGACTGTGACCGACGTGAGCGATGTAACGGGTTTTCCAGAGATGCTCGACGGACGGGTGAAGACGCTGCATCCGAAGGTTCATGGGGCTTTGCTGGCGGTGCGGGATAATCCTGAGCACATGCGGGTTTTGGCTGAACATGGGATCGGATTGATCGATATCGTCGTGGTAAATCTGTATCCATTCGAGGCGACGGTTGCAAAAGAGGGCGTGAGCGAAGAGGAGGCGATTGAGAACATCGATATTGGTGGCCCGTCGATGATTCGCAGCGCGGCGAAGAATTTCAAGAGTGTGACGGTGGTGGTAGATCCGCGAGATTATGAAACGGTGTGGAATGAGATTTCTGAAAAAGGCGAAACGACGCTGGAAACTCGCAAGCAGCTAGCACGAAAAGCTTTTACTCGAACCTACCAGTACGACCAGGCGATTGAACATTATCTTCGCACACAACTTGGCGAACCTGAGTTGCTCGACCTGCACTACGAAAAAGTCATGTCAATGCGATACGGCGAAAATCCACATCAGAAAGCGGTATTTTTCCGGAATCCAGAAAACCACGATCCGAATATTACGAATGCAAAAACGCTCCATGGTAAACAACTATCCTTCAATAATATTGTTGATGGCGATAGTGCGCTTGAACTGGTGAAGGAGTTTACGCGGCCTGCGGCCGCGATTATCAAACACAATAATCCATGCGGTGTTGCAACGGCAGAGACGATTGAAGAAGCTCTTGAGGCGGCATTCAACGTCGATTCGATGTCGGCTTTTGGTGGCGTCCTTGCGCTCAATCATGCATGCACGAAAGGTGTGGCTGATTTTATTTTTGAGAAAAAATGGTTCCTCGAAATTATTATTGCGCCGTCGTTTGATGCGGATGCGCTTGTAATTCTCGAGAAAAAAAAAGATTTACGACTTCTCGAAACTGGCAAACTGGAGCGAGATCTCCATAGTCGCGATATTAAAAAAGTTGCGGGAGGTATTCTCGTGCAGACGAAAGATATCTACATTGTGAGTGAAAAAGAGTTGAAGGTGGTGACGAAAAAATCTCCTTCTGCTGACGAGATTCGTGCGATGCTCTTTGCAAATATCGTCGTGAAGCATGTCCATTCAAATGCCGTGGTGTTTGCGAAAGTGATCGGCAATATAGAGGTCGCCACGGGAATCGGCGCAGGTCAGATGTCACGAGTCGATAGTGTCTTCATTGGCGCGACAAAGGGCGGAGATGCGATTCCAGGAAGCGTGATGGCGTCTGATGCCTTCTTCCCATTTGCTGACGGCGTAGAGGCCGCAGCGAAGTATGGTGTCACCGCGATTATCCAACCAGGCGGTTCCATCCGCGATGATGAAGTTTTCAAACGCTCCGATGAACTCGGCTTGAGTATGGTCACGACAGGATATAGATTTTTCAGGCATTAGCCTTTCTACAGACTCTTCTACTTGAAAATTACTCTACCGAACAATTAATTGAAAAAGGAAGGTACATTTTCGACCTATCCAGAGAAAGGTCCGTATCGTTCGGAATGCGAGGAGCATTATGTACTATGATGCAATTTTTCTTAGCCTGTGCTCTTCCAAATTCTTTAATTGTCTTCATGGTTCTCTCGATACACTCACTCACTTCTTGAGTGATTGGATTTTTATCCAACTCTATAAAGCCAACCAGCTGATATCCACCTGCTCCTTTGCTGGCTTCGGCACTCATTTTTCCTACAAATTTTCCTGTTAATCCTCCGCACTGTTGCTGTAGGAGTGTCATTAAAGATGTTGTCATACCTTTTGCTGATGCGGCCATATCTTGGCTAAACCTTTTTGACACTTCTGTCTCTCGGCTCTGGGATTCTTTAGCAGCCATCTCTCGCGTATCATCCTGTATCTTATGAATCGGAGCTGCTTGTTGTTTTTCAATTTGCTTCTCACATCCTCCCATTACCGGCATCGCGAGAGCTCCGACGATGAATGCTTTTTCTAAAAATGACTTCATAAATTGGGGGTTTATTTCTAAGTATGTTATTTTACTCATTTTTTGCTATATGTCAAATCTAAAGCTGAAAATCCTTAACTTCCAGTTCTTTATCTAACTTCCGCGCCGATGAGCTTGTAAGGTTTTTGTTAGAAATTTGCTACGAATTTTTCAACTTTAATTTAAGGCTGTGTTACCTGCCTTTGATATTTTTCTCATGCCGGGAGATTGGCGAGGGCCGGGGTTTGGTAATCAGAGAAGGGTCGTCATCTTTCTTTTATGGGTTCGATTCCCCTCCGGTCCACCACCTCCTGGCATAAAGCAAAAAGGCGAAGAGTCATGATCTTCGTCTTTTTGTGAATCTACGCGTTAGATAGGAGTAGTCATCTCCCCGGGTATATTCATGGCTGGTCCACCACCCCCTTTTACAGGGGCATGTGCAACGGTTGCACATGAAGCGTCTGAGATTGCCGCTTACTTGTGATATACGCTATTTCAACAGCTCTTTCAACGTATCCACACTGAACGGACGTGGGAGGATTTTGAAGTTTGGAAACTTGTCACCGTCGGCATCGGGGCTGAAGCTTCGCTCTTTGGCGGAGGCGGTTGTCATGATGAAGGTTACGTCTGGGTGTTCGCGCATCAGTTTTTCGATTGATACGATTTGCATGAGATCTGGATAGAAAAAGACATATTTCGTGTCTGGCGGTAGTGCTGCGCCTGGAAGTTCGCGAAGTGTCGTGATCGTCACGCTATGTCCGAGCACTTTGATCATCGCACTCGTCGCACTTGAAGCGACGGTGTCAGCAGAGATCTGATTTTCGCGATTGAGAATGAGGATGTTGGACATAGGGTTTTCTGGGCTTTTTAGGTTCGGCTCTATCTTTTTATTATACCACAAACTTAGATTTTTCTCAAGGCTATCCAGTCGGTGAATCCTCCGAAGTTTGAGACGTTTTTGAAGCCGTGAGCCTTGAGAACCTGGGCGATAATGCCTGAACGTGCACCTGACCTACAGTGAATGTAGATGATGGATTCTTTTGGAAGATCCGGCAATTTCCCCGCTACAAAGAGCTCATAGTCCATGTGAATGGATTTCGGTTCGAAGCCATCATCTTCGCGCTCCCGCTGCGTGCGTACGTCCAAGAGTATCGCCTCACCTGCCATGATCTGTTTGTAGGCAGCGAGACGCTGATTCGGGGTCATATTTTTGTGTGTGCTCATGTGTAGAAAATAACAGTGATGTAATTTCTGTCAATGACCTTTTTGTAACTGCTGATTCCTTGAGGAGTATGTACTGGCAGTTATATCCTTTTACTTTTATTCCTATGATTACGAAAGGTTTGGCATCACTGGCTATCGCAGCCACGCTTGTTGCTTCGAGTGGTATCGTCGCGTTCGCAAAAGATCACGACAAAAATAATGGTTTTCCTGGAAAAGGAATAGAGATGCGGGCAAAACATCATGCTGAAATCGACATTCGTAAGTCACCTATCGCTTTTCCTAAGTTAACTTCATGCACGTTTACAGCTCTCGATAAGCGAGATATGGCACATGTTGCCGCTCAGGAAGCGTTCCATGCTGGCATGAAGGCGTCACTTTCTACTCGAAAGGCATCGATCACCGCTGCGCTCGCTCTTACTGATGAGACCGCACGAATAGACGCACTAAAGAAAGCGCAGGAAGCCTTCAAAACTTCAACCAAGAAACTTAAAGATACCCTTAAGAGTACTGATCGATCTGCCCAGGAGGCATTCAAGACCGAGCACAAAGCTTGTGCTCCAGCAACTCCGCCTGTGGCAACTCCAGCACAGAGCTAAAGAAATTTCATTTCATCTATTGACTGTGAGTGGGGGTAAAAGGGTCACCTGTAACGGACGGGTGGCCTTTTCCTAAAGGCACCTTTTGTGCTGGTATTTATTTTTTCTGGACAAATTCGGTGAATATTTGTACAATGTTTGAAAATACCGTTCATTAGCTTTAAAAAAATATGCCGTCGATCAAGGACTACACCATCGCCACGCTGGGAAGCCACTCTGCACTTCAGATTCTGAAGGGCGCGAAGGATGAGGGTTTCCGAACGATTGCTATCTGTGAAAAAGGCAAGAGTGAGCCGTACCGGAGCTATCGGGTAGCCGACGAGATTATTGAAATCGAGAAGTTTGCGAATTTTTTTGAAGTTGAAGAGCAGCTCAAGGCGAAAAATGCGATTATGATTCCGCATGGAAGTTTTGTGAGTTATATCGGCGCCGAAAAGGTGCGTGACATTACGATGATGCACTATGGGACCCGTGGGATTCTCAAGTGGGAATCTGATCGCGTAAAATCTCGAGAGTGGCTCGTTGACGCCGGCATTCGGGTTCCAAAGATTTTTGCATCACCAGAAGAAATTGATCGACCAGCGATTATCAAGTTCCATGGCGCGAAAGGTGGCATGGGATATTTCGTGGCAAAGACACCAGCGGAGTTCTATGAACGTATCAGTGAGTATCCAGAAGAAAAAGATTACGTGATTCAGGAGTATATCGTGGGTGTGCCTCTCTATACGCACTATTTTTATTCACCGCTGCATGATGAGCTCGAGATTATGAGCTTCGACAAACGATACGAATCGAACGCAGACTCGATCGGACGAATCGCTGCGAAAGATCAGCTCGATGCGAATATCCACACGAGCTACACTATCACCGGAAATATTCCGATCGTGGTTCGAGAAAGTATGCTCCCGGATTTATTTGCCATGGGACGACGGGTGGTTGAAAAATCTCGAGGGCTGGAAGGTGTGGGTCAGCAGGGTCTTTTTGGTCCATTCTGTCTCGAGGCGATCGTGGCTCCTGATTTGAAATTCTATGTCTTCGAAATCTCTGCACGAATCGTAGCTGGCACGAATCCCTACATTGATGGCTCGCCGTATACCGCGTTGCGATATGATGTGCCGATGTCGACTGGACGACGCGTCGCGCGCGAAATCAAAGAGGCGATCGAGGGTGGAAGGCTGAAGGAGGTGTTGGGATAGAAGGGGCGTTATTTATTTTTTCTTTCTTCTGCAATATCCTCAAGCATATTTGGGAGCGCGGTAGAGATGTATTTTACGATGTCTTGCGCTGTTTCTGGCTTCATTTCCTTACCTTTATGGACGTCGGAGACGATTTCGGCAACGGTAGCTTCCTCCTCTCGTTCGACTTTTTTTGGATCATAGAGATGAATCTTAATTTCGTTTATCGTTCTGCCATCAGGCATAAGACTCACTTCTGCCCATCCCGCGATATTCATTTTCTTCATCATTTTTTTATATTCAGGCGATGCTATCCTTTCTATACCATAATAAGTCAGCATCTTTTTCTCGCTCTCAAAGCTCAATCCCGTTCCGAGACAGACCTGTTCGAGGTAATTCTCTTCGTCCACTGACTCATTTGCCGAATACATCACTGCCTCCTGAAGCGTTCCAGTCACTTTCGCAAGATTTGCTGCATTAAGCGGTAGACCAATAAATTTATTGAGAACATCTTTGCCAAGAGAAATTCGAGATGATGTAATTTCATTCATCTTCACACCTATGATTTTTCCTTCATGCACAAGCAGTGAAATGTCAGGTAATTGGTACGTCTCTTTCGTCATCCAATGGATCTCTTTTGGTAATGATTTATAAAAATACTTTGTAAGCTCTACTTTGGCTACGATTCCTTCCTCTGGAATGAGATGATCTCCATTTTTATCTTTTTGTAATTCTGACTTAACGTCTTTCATATTTTTATACACTCCTCCCGGCAATACAAATGAACCATCTCCCTTTATGATTGCCTCACCCGCTGTCCGCTCAAGATGTATTGGATCAGTTCTATACTGCTGGAACATCTCCTGATCATATGTTGCTTTTGCTTCACTATAGTCCTTCCACATTATTTTTGTGTCTCTATCTTCATCTGTTATTCTATCAATCTGCTTCTGCCTCTCTGGATCAGGAAGCCCAAATAGACCCTTAATTCCACGCTTTTCTGCTGCCTTTTCAAGACAAAATATCCAGAGCCCATGTCTCCTCTTAAGATCATACTTGGCTGACAACTTTTCGTTATGATCCCGATATCGCTCTTGGCCAATTTCACCCCACTGGCAGGTACCCATTATATTGGACAGGTAGTCGGCAAGACTGCACAATATCCCTGTAACCAATATACTTTATGGGAAAACACTCTCGGATAGCATCAGACGTCAAACAGCAGATCCTTCATCGTATCCGTACGGAAGGCATATCGGTAGCACAAGTAGCCAAGGATCATGGCGTAAGTGCTCCAACTGTCTACGAGTGGCTCAATAGATCCGCTACTCCATCATCCAGTATTCTTCAGATCAATAAGCTCAAACGGGAGAACGAAGAACTACAGAAACTTCTTGGCCGAGCGATGATCGAGATCGAGAGGTCTAAAAAAAATACGTCTCATTATGGATTCTAAGGAGAGCAAAACAGCCCTAGCCAAGAAGCTCCATATCTCACGCTCTTCCCTCTACTACCAGTCCAAGATGAAACTCAGGGATGAGCGTCTCAAGGAGCAGATTCTTGCCACACTTTCTGAGCACTCATCCTACGGACACAAACGTATCGCCATGCACCTCAAGCGGAACAAGAAACCTATTCTGCGAGTGATGCATAAGTACGGGATCAAACCCTACCGCAGAAGGGGCAGGAAGCCATGGAAGCCCAATGATCTCAAGAAAGATGCCTCTGCTATTCCCAACTATGCCCGTACGCTTTGCCCCCTCAAGAGGAATGTTCTTTGGGCTTCCGACTTTACCTACTTCCGGTTCCATGGCAGGTGGTGGTATCTCTGTACCGTGATCGATGTGTTCAGTCGTGAGATCGTAGGTGTATCATTTTCTGCCCATCATGATCAGGAACTGATTCTGAACGGACTCAATGATGCTTTGGCACATCATCCACCACCAACCTATCTCCATACCGATCAGGGGAGCGAGTACCAAGCCTACGCCTACTTCGACACATTGGATCTCCATCACATACTGGCATCGTTCAGTGACAAAGCCTCACCATGGCAGAATGGATTCCAGGAATCGTTCTACAGTGAGTTCAAGAATGATCTGGGAGACACCTCACGGTTCGAGACCGTGGGTGAGTTCCTCGAAGGACTGTACTCGCAAATTTATTACTACAATAACCACAGAATCCATACCGCTCTAAACGGCCCTCCTGCCTTGTACAGACAACAATCTAACAACTTAAGCAAGCCGTCTTAAGAAATGGGTACTTGCCACACTGCTCCTTCGTCAAATTCCTTACTTTAAAAAATTTCCCTGGAATTTTAGTCGTTGTTTCACCCGTGAGTTTCCATGGTGCACCCGCGATCGCCTTCATGACGTCCGGATATTTTTCCTGAAGCTTTTGCTCTGCATTTTTCTGCTCTGCATCTTCCGAACTCCCTTTTTCTGGCCCTTTGTTACGATAGACAAGATGAGTGAGAGAAAGACCAGAAGCGCAATGAAAGATATTCATGGGTTGGTTTTTATTTTTATTGGTATTATGATACCATATTTTGCGTTTTTTTGCAAATATTGTTCGGCTGAGTTCAAGAAACTAGCGCAAAGGATTTGGTTCAGGATAACATCCAGCCATGAACACACCCTACAAACGTCTATCCTTAGCTGAACGTGAAGAAATCAGCAAAGGAATCTATGCTCGAGAAAAATCAGCTTACATAGCAGCAAGATTGAAGCGGCATCCAAGCACTATAACGAGAGAAATAAAGCTGCAGGTCAAAAGAAGACGGTGGTGTTATTCCGCTCACAAAGGCCAAGAACAAGCCGTAGAACATAGGAAAAAGAGTGGCAGACCAAAGAAATTAGAAGAAAATCCACAGCTTTTGTTGTATATTCAGGATAAATTACGCCAAGAATGGTCTCCCGAAGAGATCGCTAAACGGGTAAAACTTGAATATGCTAATGATCCAACGATGAGAATTTCCCATGAATCAATCTACCAATACCTCTACTGCTTGCCAAAAGGAGAGCTTAAAAAAGAGCTCATGCAAGGATTGCGACGAGAAAGAAAAATGAGACTCTCGCGGTTTGCTCTTCACTCACGTCGATCAGGAATTACTGATATTATCAGCATCTCAGAAAGGCCAGCAGAAACCGAGGGAAGGGCTGTACCGGGTCATTGGGAGGGCGATCTCATTGTGGGGAAAGGTCACAAAAGTGCCATTGGAACACTTGTTGAAAGAACCACCAGATTAACGCTTCTTGTTCCGCTGAAAGAAAAGGATGCCATGTCGGTGAGAAAAGCTTTTGCCGCTGCGTTCAAGCGCATACCAAAGAAAATGGTAAAAACATTAACCTACGATCGAGGAACGGAAATGGCTGAACATAAGCTCTTTAGCAAAGAAACAAAAATCCAAGTCTATTTTGCTGACCCATATTCTCCTTGGCAACGAGGCACTAACGAGAATACAAATGGCTTAATACGGCAGTATTTTCCAAAAGGAACCGACTTCAACGAAGTATCTTTAGCATCAATAAAAAAAGCAGAAGGACGGCTTAACAGCCGTCCCCGCAAAGCTCTAGGATATTACACACCTGCTGAAAAATTTTACTCCCTAACTACCGGCCAAGAAATTGCGTTAGAAGTTTGAACTCAGCTCGGGAGTATGACTCATGGTTATTTTTTAGCTGAAGGAGGTCTTGAGGTAGAACTCTTAATGTACGGTAACTGTTTTTACAATTATTTTCGGGGCCACATGGCTATAGTATTATCGCGCGCATCGACATGGATGATTGGACTGTTATATCTTCCGACTCCTCCTGAACCTCGCTTCTCTACTACATATTTTGCCGCATCATAGAGCCCTGGGACTTTTGCCATATCCAGTGCTCCGCCTGACGTGTGAACGCTTTTTTCTTTAATGCATGCTTGCTTGGCTCCTGTATTTGCATCTCTCAGTGCTTTCGCAATGGCTTTTTTGCCCCTTCCTTTCATTTCATTTCGAATTCTTTTTGCCGCTCTTTTACCTACTTTTGCGTTCTTGCATCCCTGTCCTTCGTAGTAGGTCATGCCATTATACCCGTACCCGCGGTATCCTTCATCGATCTCGATTTCACGATCAAGTATGGCACGAATACTTTCGAGTACTGTAAGAATTTCACGATCAATGCGAACATATTTTCCATAAAATTCTCCATCTTTTTCAATCATCTCTCCACCTCTGACAAATCGACGGTCCTTCGGATCGATCCGTGCGAGCTCACCCACCGTGAAGTGTGGTGCAAGTTTAACCTTCAAATCTTTTGGATGAATTCTGAGAAGAGGAACTCCATTATTCCATGGATTGTAGTATTCACATTTCGCTCGTATCTCCCGACGATCTTTTGCGCGCAACCAGTTGAGTGAGTTGCAAAAATTACTATCTCCTTCTAACTCCTGGAGCCTGCCCCCTGTTACCCTTTCAAGTTTGGCACCACTCGGAAAAACCTGATACTCAATTTTTGGCTTATTTTCAGGCTTTTTCTGATGCTTCTTTGCCTCGGCCTCCGATGGTACGAGGGTCGAAATGAGGGCTAATATGCCTGTAGAAACCGAAAGTATCGTGTTTTTGGCACTGCACCAAGATGATCTTGATTCGCGAGGAGCTTCCTCTTGATCTGATGTTATTCCTGGTGAATTTTCTGATGAATGCATCTGAGTAGATTACTGAGGTGTCATTTTACATACTTAATTTATTTTGTCAAATCTTGAAGCTGGATTTCAGATATTTGTCGAGTTTAGCGGTTCGGGACTGACGGATCGATCCGTTTTAGCTTTGACGAAAGATTAGGTCATGGATTTTCATGAAGTCAATATATGTGCGATTCTAAAGCTGGACAAAGCTGTTCCTTTTGAGATTCTTAGCGGATTGGTGAACTACCGCTTAAGCTGATGGCGCATTTTTGTTGAAAATCGAGTTCCAACTTCTTGCGCCTTATTAAAGATGTCGTCATCAAGAGGACTCACTTGGAATTCTGCGTTTACCGGAATAAGACGAGATCCTTCTTCATCAAATTCAAATGCATATTCATTTTTTTTCGTAAAAACTGGTCCGTCTGAGTCGGGAGAGATAGCAAATTCAATAACTGAAACGTACGTGCGGATCGACCCACCTTCTGTATGAATGGGTGTGCCTGGCACAGGCCCCTGATCAAAACTGACGGAAAATAAAAAGCCCCTCATGCCTTGATCATCAGGTTTTTCAAGGTAGTCGGCAGAATAAATATTACGAGAAATAATAGAGGGTCCTTTCTTACCATGTTCTTTTTGAAGTATCCTCTTCGTTTTTAGCGGAGCAGATGGAGAATATGCGTGAGCATTATCGACCGCATGACCAAGAGTCGATGCATGAAACTGAGGATTATGATGGTAGTAGGGCGGAGTTATGTCGACACTGAAACGTGTGTTATTTTTTTCAATATATGGAAAAAAGTGCGTTCCAAAGAGTTTGAGCTCATCGCGACACAGCGCAACTCCCGAGCTAAATCCAGCCTTATGAAGGGCCTCTGCCAGCTCAACAGAACTATCAAAACAGTCCCAGCCATCAATGGTGCTCGTACCGACCGTTTGCATCCGAATATCTCCTTCCGCATCGGTATAAAATGGCAGATTAATGTGGCCATATTTATTGAGCGGAAATTGAGATCGAGCTGTGTCGAGAATGGTAGCGACTTTCGTGATCTCCTGTTCGTTAAAATCAGGTCCAGTAAGTTTCTGGCGTAAACGTAGCCCAAACATACCCTGCGTTGCACCAATGGCACCAAGACCAAGAGCTCCTATTCCGCCTGCGACGAGCTTCAGGAATTCACGCCGATTTCCTGTTGGTGGGGCTTGCTTGCTATCGAGATGTGCATGATTGGGAGTGCGATTCATGGTATTGATATTATGCTATATTTTAGTTTTTGTCAATTTCTTAAGCTGAATTTTGCATATCTCGTGCAATATTCTTTTATTGTTGTATAATTTACTCTTTATGGTATAATCATCATACTTTTTTGATTTTTTATGCCACGTAATCTGCTCCATACCGGCTTTAGCGTTGCGGCGCCAGGGAAGGCGACGACTCCGGATATCTATAAAGATCGTCCGCGCATTTCGACGCGGAGCAAGAAGCTTCAGGGTGGTGTTTTCTATCCCAAAAGTCTGGAGGGTCGAATGGAGGCGATTGTTGTTGATTATGAAAAAGATCCGACGCTCGCTGCCTATATTCATGGTATCGAGCAGTATGCAAACACAGTGCTGCAGCAGATGAAGTCGAGTGGGCGGGATCCGACATTTGATGATCTTGCCAGTATTGTCGCCCATAAAATTCCCTCCGATTTTCCCTATTCGCATCGAATGCTTCGTCACGACTACCTCGATGTCACCTATCCTCCTGGAAAAAAGGTCCACCTCGGGGTTATTATGCAGAAACAAGACATGATTTGTCGTCACATGGCGCTCCTTTTTGCCGCGACGATTGAGCACTTACGTGACAAGGGTAACCCACAGGTGAAGATGCGCGTGAATACAGATACTGACGTGCGATTCATGGGTGATACCCAGCACGATCTCATCGAAAAAGACAATACGTCAGGCCATGGATATGTCGTCATCAAGCGATTGGACGGAGGTCATACCCGCTATCTCGTCGCTGACCCCACGGCTGGCCAGGTGTTTGATATTCGATCGGCTTTCAAGAGGCGTGAGAAATCTCCGGCGGCGTACCGGTATCTTTTTTCTGTTATACGTCTCGTTTTCCAGGAAGAGCATTCTCGAGATGGGGCCTTCAAGCACTGGCTGACTCGTGCCAGAAAAAGTGATCCGCATATTCAGAGGCTCATGGTAGATGCGGAAAATGCCTATGTACAAAGTGGCGACATCGATGGCATTCGCCATATTCGTGCGTATTTGGCCAAGGCGGTGTGAAGCCGGCCTAGAGTTATGGCCCATGAACTGCTATACTGCGCGTACTAATAACCCCCTATCATGGCTTCAAAGATTACCCAACAGCAAATTCAGGATATTGTCGCAAAGTACGATCCGCGGAAGATTACGATTGGGGTGCTCGGTGGGCACAGCGCGCTGGATGTGTGTCAGGGCGTAAAGAAGTTTGGATTTAAGACATTGGTGATCGCCCAGAAGGGTCGTGAAAAAACGTATACGGATTATTATCGGGTGCGTTCGTTTTGGGACGTTACGAAGAAAGAAAAATCGGCGAGTGAGCTGAGAAAAGAGAGTGAAGAAGGATGCTGTGGCGGAAAAATGGCGGGAACGGATGCGTGTGCGTGTAGCTCGGAGGGTGCGAAAAAGGCGTGTGGAACCGGAAAAAGCAACTGCGGTGAAGGTGCATGTGGCTGCGAAGGAACGCAAGATAAGTGCTGCAAGGATGAAGCTTCTGGTGAGGCTATGGATGAATTTGAAGAGGTTGAGGAAGAGGGCGTCCCCTCAGCCGGGGATGACAGGTGCTGCGGAGGAGGTGGATGCGGAAGTAGTCAAGAAAAGTCCGGGTGCGGGGATGGGAACAGCGCTTCCGCCGATAACGGCTTCAGCGTGGGATGTGTTGATGACGTGATTGTGGTCGATAAGTTCTCTGACATTACCAAACCGGCGTTACAGGAACGACTTCGAAAGATGAATGTGATCTTTATTCATAACCGATACTTCTGGGTGTACTGCGATTTTGAAAAAATAGAGAGCGAGTTTCTCGTACCAATCTATGGTAATCGAGGAGCGGTTAAACTCGAGGAGCGTGATCAGCCAAAAAATCAGTACTGGCTTTTGGAGAAGGCCGGAATTCGTACGCCGAAAATTTTCAAATCTTATAAAGACATTGATCGCTTGGCGATCGTGAAGGTTAATGAGGCTGTGCGTGGATACGAGCGTGCGTTTTTCCTGGCAGCGACTCCGGAGCAGTGTCTCGAGACCGCGAAGAAAATGGTAAAGGATGGGAAAATTACGATGGAGGCATTTGAAAAAGCGACCATTGAAGAGTATGTGCTCGGTGCACAGGTGAACTTGAATTTTTTCTACTCACCTCTCGTGAATCGCGTTGAGCTGATGGGAACTGATACCCGACGACAGACGAATCTTGATGGATTCTTGCGGCTTCCTGCGGATCAGCAGCTCGAGGTTTTGAAACATCAACAACCATCGATGATCGAGACGGGACATTACGCGGTGACTATGAAAGAGTCTTTGATTGAGAAGGCGTATGCGATTGGAGAAAAATTTGTTGAGGTGATGGCGCGCGAGGTGGCGCCGGGGATGATTGGTCCATTTGCGCTTCAGGGTGCGGTGGTTGCCGAGGATGGTCGTGAGGAATTTGTGATCTTTGACGTCAGTATGCGCATTCCGGGATCGCCTGGCACGAAGTTTACGCCGTATAGCGGATACCTATTTGGTGATTCACTGAGCTACGGTGAACGTATCGGTATCGAGCTGCGAAGTGCGATCAATACGGACATGCTTGATTCACTGCTGAGTTAATATTTTCATCTATGCCAACACTTCCAAAAGTCATCATTCTCGCGGCGGGCCAGAGTAAGCGGATGGATCCACTTCCGGACAAGAACTTCATTGAGTTCTGTGGGAAGCCACTCTTAATGTGGCAGGTGGAGCAGCTGCGCGATGCAGGGTTCCGTGATATTTGCGTGATTGGAGGACGACATAATCTGGATGAACTGAAGGAGCTACAGGCATGTACTCGTACACCTAAAAATGCTCAATATTCGCATCAGAAAGCCAAATCTTTTTTTGAAGTTCTGGAGCAGAAAAAATTGGAAGATGGGATGGCGGGTGCGGTTTTGACCGCGGAAAAGTGGATTGGTGATGATGCGTTTCTCGTGGTGAGCTCGAATGATATTGTGGAGAGTTCGATTTTTGAGCTGCTGAAAAAGGCGATGAAGAAGGCGGGGGCGAAGATGGGAGGCCAAAAAACCTGCGGTTTTTTGCTGGCAAAAAAAGTCACGAGTTACTTCCCTGGCGGATACTTGAAACTCGCAAAAAATGGCGCTATTACGGGTATCGTTGAAAAACCTGGTGCTGGTAATGAGCCGAGTGATCTTGTGAATCTCGTCTTTCATTACCATGCAGAACCGAAGAAACTTTTTTCGGAACTCAAAAAAACAACCACGAGTCGTGATGATCGATACGAGGTGGCGTTGAATGCTTTGATACAGGAAGGCTTAAAGGGAGCGGGAACAGGCGCAACGTACGTTGCGCTGCCTTATGCTGGAAATTGGCAGGCGGTGAAGTATCCATGGCATCTGCTGAGTGTGTGGCAGTCACTCTTTGCTACTATGACAACGGGCATGAAAAAACCGAAGATTTCCAAGAAGGCGACGATTGCGAAAACCGCGATTATTCGTGGAGCGGTGATTATCGAAGACGGCGTGAAGGTCTTTGACCATGCGGTGATTCAGGGGCCGGCATATATTGGAAAAAACTGTATTATTGCGAACAACTCACTGGTGCGCGAGTCGCATCTTGGCGCGGGAAGTGTCGCGGGATTTGGGACGGAAATTGCACGAAGTTTTCTTTCGCATAATGTCTGGACGCACACGAATTACATTGGCGACAGTGTGATCGGCAGTAACTCTTCATTTGGTTCTGGAACGGTAACTGGCAATTTACGGCTTGATGAAAAGAATATTCCGGTTGTGATCAATGGAGAAAAAATTGACAGCGGCATGAATAAACTTGGGGCGATCGTTGGAGAAAACGTTCGCGTGGGTATCAACACGAGCATTATGCCGGGCGTAAAAATTGGCAATAACTGTTTTGTGGGCGGTGGAATTTCGTTGGCGCAGGATATTCCTGATAGCAAGTTTGTGTATGGAAAATGGGAATTGATAATCAAAGACAATTCGGCGAGTGTTGACCCTTCGGCGCGAGAAAAAATGATGAATAAGCTGAAGCGATAAGCAAGATCATGGTTGAAGGTTGTCTCCAGGCTGTGCTAGACTCTTGAGTGATGCCAAAAGTCTCGATCATTACCGTTAATTTCAACCACAAGTATTTTCCAAAGCTTCAGGTGGAGGCGATTGAAAAGTCGAAGTGCTCGTTTGATTTCGAAATTGTCTATGTGGACAACGCATCGACGGATCCGATCAGCGTCGGATTTCTCGAGCAGGCGGATCGTGATGGGCGGCTGAAGCTAGTGAAGTCTCAGAAAAATCTTGGATTCGCTGGTGGCAATAATCTCGGTGTGAAAAATTCTACCGGAGATATTTTGTTTATTCTCAATCCGGATACGGCGGTCTATCCTGATACCTTGCAAAAGATGGTGGACTATCTGGAGGCGCATCCGAAAACTGGCATGCTTGGGCCGCAACTTGTGTATAGTGATGGAACGATTCAAGAGTCGTGTCGACGCGATATGGGGATCATGGACCTCGCAATCAAGCGGACATTTTTACGACATATTCCGGGTTTTCGTGGACGGGTTGCGAAGTATCTGATGAGCGATTTTGATCATGGAAAGACCCAGCAGGTTGAGTTGCTTACGGGCGCAGCGATGATGATGCCGCGTGCGGTTTTTGAACAGGTCGGTGGATTTGATGATCGGTATTTTTTATTTATGGAGGACTTTGATTTGTGCAAAGAGGTGCGAAAAGCAGGCTACCAGATCGTCTACTATCCCGAGGCGAAAGTGGAGCACTATCATAAACGTCTGAGTGGTGGAAATTTCTTCACCATGCTCATGAAGCGCGTCTTCTGGCTGCACGTTCAAAGCGCGAGCAAATACTTCTGGAAGTGGAGAGGAGAACGCAAAAACTAAACACGTACATCGCACTCCTCCTCCAAGTAATCGACTATCCGCCTATCGCGATAAAAGAATCTCTCTTCTGGTTTGGCAATGCTTGATTGCTGTTCAGCCCTCACCATACGATAGACATCGTTTTTACGAATAGCGACAATGGGTGGTTTATTCGTATTATAGAGAATGCCATGTGCGCTCTTTACCATCACGACTCGATCGCATAATCCTTCAAATTCTCTATTGTGGAGCATGAGTCGATCCTCGTCGATCTCCATAGGGTTGTAGGTAAGATTGAAAAAGTGTGCAAGATTTTTTCCTTCCTGGCAGTCGAGGAAGTTGAGAAAAAATTTCACTTCTGATTCATACTCATGTGGATCGTTTGATCGTAGATATAACTCTACGCTCGAGAATTTTAATTTGTTCTGCTGTGTTTCAAGCGTCGTACGCGTTCTCATAATTCGCTTTATTAAGCCAATATTTGAGGCAATATGCGGACATGCATTTCTCAATGCAGTCTGTGCAGCAAACAGTGGATGGAGCACGACTCCGTTCTTAAGCGGACTTTCCGGATGTGCCTTTTCCTCTTTCTGATTGAGCCATAATCGACCATTTGTTTTCCGTGGTGACCGAAGACTCATATACGAACAAATTTCGATATCTTGAATTTGGTCTCTCTCCTCGAGATAGTCCCATACTTCATCCAAAAGTTTTTTGGACATGGTATCGGCTACCTGCAGAATAACAAGACCGAGCCCCAGGGATGGAACCTGCTCCATGAGAAAACGTCGTGTTCGCTCTATGCGGCTAAGGAGTTGGCGATTCCCTCGATGAAAGAGACCTGGGAAATCTTGTTTGAATCTGACATACATCGCGGCCACATCTTTTGGAAGTCTGACATCTTCATATGAGACAACTTCCGCAAAGTCGTCATCTACTCGTACGACTGGTGATGTTTCCCGTTGTGCTCGTCTCTCGGCGAGACTAATGACCGATGCGCCCGTTGCTGAATTACCCTCTGACTTGTTCATATGATTCTAAAATATCGCTAGGTTTTTTATTTTAAATGTTTTTATATTTTTGTCAATATCATCTAGATTTATATCAGCTTTGCCGCAAGCTGGCGGATGACCTCGGGGTAGTACTGCTTTTCGAGGGCCTGGACCTTGATTTTGAGGGTGTCGGGGGTGTCGATTGGCGAGACGGGGACGGTTTTTTGAAGGAGAATTTCGCCGGTGTCGACGCCGGTGTCGACGCGATGGATGGTCATGCCGGTGATGGTTTCCCCGGCTGCGAGGACGGCTTCATGCACGGATTTTCCAAAAAATGCTGGACCGGAAAATTTCGGAATGAGCGAAGGGTGCACGTTGATAATTGGCGTGTTTGTGGAAGTGAAGTGCTCAATGAAGGCTGGCGTGAGAATGCGCATGTAGCCGACGAGAACGATGAGATTTGGATGGAGAGGGTCGATCGATGTGATGAGCTGTGCGTCGAATTGTTCGCGTGTACGGGGTTCGTGGGTCTGTGGGTCGGTCTGGCTGATGTGAATGGTTTTGTAGCCCTGCTCTTTTGCGCGCTCGAGGGCGTAGCAGTTTTTTTTGTTACTGACGACGGCGGTGAGTTCGATGCCCGACATGGCTCCAACTTTCATCTCGTCGATGATGGCCTGGAGATCGGTGCCGTTGGTTGAGGCGAGAACGACAATACGGAAAGGGGTGGCTGGGGTGTGAGTCATTGTGGCCTTATGGTAGCAGAATTTGACATTTTTACAATGACCGATAGACTGTGGCCTATGTCTTTTTCCCTTGATGGACAACCCGTTATTCCTCCTGATCGGACACCGTCCCCTGATTATCCTGATGGTTTTGGTTTTTCTGTTTTCGGTGGCGAACAACTTTCGCTTCGGGATTTTGAGACACTCCTATATGGCGAGCGCGCTCAAGAAATATGGCAACTTGCGGATCGTGTTGGATTTGTGAGAGCGCGTGTTCGAGATATTCCGGATTTTGAAAATTTTGGTTTTTCCAGTATTGAAAATAGACGAGATCTCGTGAATGCCATGCCCCACTCTGATACTTCGTCTTTTGTACTTGCTGCTCGCGAAAAACGGTCAGAAAGAACGGCGATCGCTCCGCGAGATAGTGTTCTTGAACATTTATGGGATGTACTTGATGCACCTGGAGGTGTGCCGGAGAGTATGATTGCTGATGAAAAAAGGAATATTATGAGTGCGCTTGCCGAAAGGTCTCCCCGCGAAGATGCTCAAGATGGTGATATTATTGGGAAACAGCTGACACGAGTCATTTCTCAGGCTTCCTTATTTTATTACTTTCGGGACACGATTCTTTATGATGTTGTTCGTGAACTTTCTGATCGACTTCGTCGACGCAAACAGGTGTGTGAAATCGATTGGCAGCCGGGTGACGTGGTGTGGATTTCCAAAATTCCTTTCCACTATCGCGTCTGTCGTGATGCTTCGGAAATTTCGAATGTGGAAAATCCGCTGTTTCGGTTTACGCGCCGAGGTGAGCGGATTTTTTTATAACTTCTCGCGGATACAGATCCCGGAAGAGGCAGTCGTCAGGAGGGCGGCGGATTTCGGAAGGATCGACAGCGCGTGAGGTGAAATGAACTGGCGCGTCGCGTATGATGACAAATGGCGTGGATTCGCGACCTTCGCCGCAAACCAAAGTAGCGGCAGATGCGAGGCCGTCGGCGACATTGCGCTGGGTAATTTGTAGAATATTCCCGTGCAGGTCTTTTGTACCACGGTAGTCTTCGACTCCACGAAATCCGCTGTAGCCAAGAGATACACCGACGATACCGTTGCGGAGTGGCGTAATCCAGGAGTCGAAAATCAGGACGCCGAGTTTTTTCAGGTGGAATTTTTTACAGAGAGTACGGCGCAAAATGGCGGCGGAGCGGTATGAGTTTTCTGGCCAACCAAGAGAAAAACCTGGTGCAATGTTTGAGGTGTCGACACCGGCGCTTGGGACGAGCATGCCGTCTTTTAGCGTGAGCATCATGGTTTCGTCGAGCACCATCTCTGCTTCTTCGTGCATGGAATCTTTTTTACTCATGCGACGCAACTTCCCTTCTGTCAGGGCGACGACCTTGGAAACAATCGCTACGACGTCACCTTCATGAAGTTTTGGCATGAGTTCGATCAGGGAGTCGGTCTCGAGAATGCGCCTCGTCTTAATGGGAATAATTTGCATCATATATTTGCATAGTGGCTGCCTGATGCTACACTACGGGCAGTTCGTTGTCACTTATCGCATGGAACGTTACGGTATCATTGCGCATCCGGTGAAGCATTCTCTTACGCCAGCTATGTATGGGGCGGCTTTTCGTGCGCTTGGTATGGATGCGGTGTGCGATGGACATGATGTGCTTCCAGAAAAACTTGAGGCGTTTTTTCGTGATTTCCGAGCGGATCCTCAGTGGAAAGGTCTGGCGGTTTCATTTCCTCTCAAGGAAGAAATTATTCCTTTTCTTGACTCGCTGGATCCGATCGCAGCTGAGATTGGGGCTGTGAATACGATTCGCGTGGGCCAAGATGGAAAACTTGAAGGTTTTAATACCGACTGGATCGGCATCACGAAGGCTCTCGAGGGACGGGAGCTTGCTTGGAAAAAAGTACTGATTGTTGGCGCGCGCGGGCTCGCGCGCGCCGCCATCTACGCCCTAAAAACCCTCGGCATGCACGTCTCCATCATGAATCGCACCGAAGAGCGCGCGCAAAACCTCGCACAGCACTTTCACGTCGACTACCTTCCCTATGACTTCTCGGGAACCGATGCGTACGACCTTGTGGTTAACGCGACGGCGGTTGGAAGTGACTCCTATACCTCACCCGTACCGATCGACTTCTGGGAGAATCACGGCAACGGCATAGCTTTTGATGCTATCTATCGTCCCATTGCGACGAGATTCACCGATGAGGCCAGCCGGGCAGGCTGGAATATCATCCCTGGATACGATATGCTCGCCCACCAGGCGGTTCCGCAGTTCGAAATACTCACCGGGAAAACCGTCGATGTCTCTCTTTTTCAGTCCACCATCGAGGAAAATAAGGCCAAAGTTTAAGGCATAATATAAATCTATATTGCGTACAGTATTAAAATTTGACGATTCTTCGTAGTCGGCCTATAGTAATCTGAAATCTTCACCACAGACATTGCCACGTTCGTTGAAATATAGTGCAAAGATAGTTTCTCTTTCAAACAGAGACAGACAGGGGAATAAGTTCCTCACTCACCAAAAGCGCTTCCGCGCAAAAAAAACAAACATCAATCACAAACAAAACAAAACATAAAAATATTTCTTACCTCGCGAAAGGTTATTAAAAAATAGTATGTTCTGCCCTACCGCGATCGGCTACGGCCATCCGGTCAATAACTGCCCTAGAAAAGCAACAAACTTGTGGTTCTTGTTCCTCTATCTGTCTTTGCTTGGGCTTGTCCCTTCTCACGAAGGGATACCTCGATACACTTCTGGTTGTACTCGATCTCACTAATATCGAGAACGTAGTACACGTCTACAGAGAGTCACAAGGCGGTGACTATAAAATAAATGACCAGGCCATAAGCTTATGACAAAAACACAAACAAAAGTTCCTCAGTCAAACAAACACCAAAAAATTTATTGACTGATAGGCAAACTTTCCGCCCCTTCTACTCACGTAGCGGGGGTTTTTGTGATGTGCCCGGGAACGTATTAAACACTATTCATTTCCTGCCATGACTCTATTTGTACACTCGTCGAGACTTAATCTCGTCGTCTGAAGACAATTCGTCAATGATCGCTCGGCTCGTGAGCTCCCGAACGTTGGAGTGATCTTAATCTCACTTTCAGCTTCTTGTGGAACGACCTCTTCTTCTTGTTCTTGCGGAACGACTTCCATAGCCGCACCACCCGGATTCTGCTCAGCATCTGCCGGAAAGCTTCCCATTGAATCACCGGTTGCAGCGAGTGCAACCATGTACATACCTGCAAATTTTCTTGCCATGCTGGTCGATACTTTTTTACTTTTTGCCTCAGCATCAACGGTTCTTCCATCGACGGTAGCTGGACGTTCAAACGGATTGCTGTGTATAAGACGTGGATTCATAAACGTATACTCAAAAATAAGAGTGTATTGTGTATGAATAGCTGTATTTTGTCAAGTATTCCGTTACTTTGAAGCTGAATTTCGTCTGTCTATCGTCGGCGTTCGAGCCGGCTATACCAGAAAATCAGGATGGCGATGCCACCGGTGATGGCGATGTCTGCCACGTTGAATACGGGGAATTTCCAGAGCGAGATAAAGTCGACCACGTACCCAAGTCGTAGGCGATCAATCACGTTTCCGAGGGCACCTGCGACGATGAGGGCGAGGGCCGCGACGGCGAGCTTCTTTCGGAGATCAAGTTCGCGGTGGAGATACCAGCCACCGATGACAATCATGAGAAGGACAAGCGGGATAATGATGAATTCGGGAAGCGGGATACTAAAGGCCACCCCGGTGTTGCGAAAAAAAATGATTTGAACATAGTCTGGAATTATCACTATCGGTAATTTCGGATGCTCAACGATCCAAAGTTTGGTGAACTGGTCGAGGGCGAGCGTCGTAAACGCGATCAGAATGAAGATTTGGAGTTGCTTGAGCATATTCGGCAGGCATTGTACCATACAAACCACATGGAAAGTACGCATAAACCTGACTATCAACTCCTGCTCTACACTGGAATTTTGCTCGTGATTGGGCTCATTATGATCACGAGTATTGGCGTGCCGAAGTCGATTCAGATCTCGGCCCCAGGTGTTTTATATCCAAGTTGCGATGACGCAACGGTCGACTGTTACCTCTTATTTAAGCGCCACCTGATACGTATGATGATCGGTATCGCGGCGATGTTTGTCGTGGCAAAAATTAATTATAAGTTGTGGGAAAAAATTTCGATCTGGCTTTTTGGACTCTCGATTTTGCTGCTGATCGTGGTGTTGATACTCGGTTCCTCGAATAATACCTTCGCGACGAGCTGGCTCAATATCTTCAACACTTCCATTCAGCCGACGGAGTTTGCGAAGATCGCGCTGGTGTTTTATCTGGCTCACTGGTTCGAAAAACGGCGTGCGGATGTTGGAAATTTTCAGTACGGATTTATTCCTTTCTGTGTGATTACGGGTGGATTTTTATTACCAATTCTCGCACAGCCGGATCTGGGAAGTTCGTTTGTCATCAGTGCGGTGGCGGTGGGAATTTATTTTGCGGCGGGGGCGAAGATGCGGCATATTGCGGTGGGATTCGCGGCGGTGGCGGTGATTTCTATGCTCATTCTCTTGTCGACGGACCACGTGCGTGAGCGATTCAAGGCGTTCGTCTCGACCTCGGCGGAGTGTCGCGAGGACTACTGCTGGCAGACGGAACAGGCGCAGATCGCGGTGGGAAGCGGTGGATTTCTTGGAAAAGGTCTGGCCCAGGGTGTTCAAAAATCGTACTGGTTACCTCAGGCTTCGGATGACTTTATTTTTGCGGCGAGTGCCGAGGAGCTTGGGTTTGTGCGGACGGCGCTGCTTGTTTTACTGTATGGGATGATTGCGTATCGTGGGTTTATGATTGCGGAGGGGGCGCCGAGCGGCTTTGCGCAGCTGACGGCGATCGGCATAACGGTCTGGATTACTTTTCAGGCTTTCATTAATATAGGAGTGAATATCAATCTGTTTCCGGTGACGGGCATTACCTTGCCGTTTGTGAGCTATGGTGGCTCGTCGCTGATCGCGTCGCTGATTGGCATCGGCATCCTTCTCAATATTTCTAAATACAGTTCCCATGCGAGTGGTTTTCACCGGAGGAGGAACAGCGGGGCACGTCCTGCCCAATATCGCCGTTATTAGAGAAATGCGCGAGCGCATTTCTCCTGACCTCGATCCCGATTTACAGATTCTTTATATCGGAGGTACGACGGGACCGGAGCGCGAGTTGTGTGCGAAATATGACGTGCCGTTTGTTGGCGTTGCGACGGGAAAGTTGCGACGGTATTTTTCCTGGGAAAATTTTGTTGATCCCTTTCGTGTGGTCGTCGGTGCCTGGGAGGCGTGGCGTGCGTTAC
>CALQZC010000011.1 GCA_943349045.1 Candidatus Peribacteria bacterium | reverse complement strand
AGTTCATGAAGTTGAGGTTTATCTCGCAGATCTTCTTCCACCCGTAACACCCTCCTCACCTGTTCTTCCGACACCCCACCCACCTTCTTCGCAAACTCAACCACCGATGAACACCCCTCCCGCAGATACAACTTCCGCTTCTCCACCTCCGGTAACATTCCCAGAAACTTCGCCCTCCATCTCCGTGCCTCTTCTCCATACCTTACACAGACCGACAGTACCACCTCATCCGCAAGGGATGCTACGCTATCCGACCAACGTGTATAATCCATAGAAAGAAAGATTTACTAAAATACGAACAAAATACCCACCTCACTTGATCACCCTTCTGTGATCCTCGTAAGCGGGCCTTTCTTCGATCGAAACCTCTGATTGCCGCAATCCGTAATGTACACAAATACTAGCAGACAGAAGCCAGAAAAACAACAAAATTTCAGACATATTCCACAAAAAATTTCACCAGAAAATATAGAGCAAAAATTACTCCCTTCTTTTTCTTTTCATTGTCGTTCTCCGTTTTTTTTGGTATATTACCTGTGCTCAATTCACTCAAACTTACTCAAAAAATTATGCGAGAAATTCGAATCGATGAACGCGATCTGACGCGTGGCAAAAAGGATCCACAGAGCAAGCAACTTCGAGATGTTGGATTTCAGGTGAACCATATTGACGATCATGATACACACAATACTCGAGAAGCTCACGCTACTCACAACGAAGAAGTCGAGGAGATTATCGTGGAGGAACGCGAGCCGGGCGAGCAGGTCAGAGTCAGGTTTGATAAATTTGTGCAGCTCGTTGCGACGCATAACTTTGAGGAGGTACTCAAGGAGCATGCGAACGAAGATATTATTATGAACTCAAATCTCTTGATGGATCTCGCTTCGGCGCATGAAGATGATGCACCGGAAGATCCGAAACGGCAGCCAATGCTTATTGGTGTCGGGGTGGTGATTGGTATTGTTCTGGCATATGTCGCTATCCAGGTTCTGTAATTTATAAAGCTGGAGTTGTATATAAGGCGTTTTATGCTAGAATTGGTCGTGCATATGACTGATGATTCTACACTCTGCTACAAACGCGTTATGCTCAAGCTCTCGGGCGAGGTCCTGCAAGGACCGAGCCAGGGAGGTGTTGATGGAGCGACGCTTCGTTCGATGTGTGCCGATGTCAAAAAACTTACCGATGCTGGTATTAAGGTAGCCATGGTTATTGGCGGAGGAAACTTCTGGAGGTTTCGCGATCAACAGGAGCTTGGTTTTGATCGAGTTCTTTCTGATAATATGGGCATGATTGCGACGGTGATGAATGCGATGGCGTTCCAAGAGGCACTGACGAACATGGGTGTTCGAGCCAAGGCATTTTCAGCACTTCCAATGCCGAGCGTTCTTGAGACGTATACACCACGGGGCGCGCGAAGCGCGTTCGCAGATTATGATGTTGTTATTTGCTCTGGCGGAACGGGCAATCCGTACTTCACGACTGACTCTGCAGCTGCCCTGAGAGCCCTTGAGCTCAAGTGCGAGGTCATGCTGAAGGCGACGAAGGTTGATTACGTGTGCGATAAAGATCCGAAAAAATTTCCTGATGCACAAACATATACGACTCTTACCTATACCCAGGTTCTCGAGATGGGACTTGAGGTGATGGATCTTGCGGCGGTGGCGATTGCGCGAGAAGGGAAGCTTCCAATTGTTGTCTTCAATATGCAAACTCCTGGTAACCTGGAAAAGGTTGCACGTGGAGAAAATATCGGTACGACTATTTCTTAACTTTTTGACCTGTATGTTTCCACAACACTTGATTGATGATGCCGATAGCCAGATGAAAAAAGCCGTTGAGCACTTGAAAGATGAGTTTGCAAAACTTCAAGTTGGTCGGGCAAGTCCGGCACTCGTTGAGGATGTAAAGGTTGATGCCTATGGCTCACTTCAGCCACTCAAATCGGTGGCAAGTGTCTCGGTTCCTGATGCCAAGACGATTCAGATTCAGCCGTGGGATCGAGGTTTGCTGATGGCTATCGAGAAGGGGATTCAGATTGCGAATATCGGTCTCGTTCCGAATAACGATGGTGTCTATATTCGTATCAACATTCCACCACTTACGGAGGAACGACGAAAGGATCTCGTGAAGGTGGTAGGCCGCTATAGCGAAGAGGCCAAGATTGCGGTGCGAAATGTTCGACAGGATACCAATAATACCTTCAATACGATGAAGAAAAATAGCGAGATGACCGAAGATGAACTTCATGGTGGTACCAAAAAACTCCAGGATAGTGTTGACGCTTCCAATAGAGCCATTGAAGAGATGTCGAAAAGGAAAGAACAGGATATAATGACCGTGTAACACTTCACCCTCACTCATGCATCTCTTTATTACTATTCTTGTTTTTATCATTATTCTGTCGGTGCTCGTGATTATTCATGAGCTTGGACATTATTACTTTGCCCGACGTGCGGGAGTTCGTGTCGATGAGTTTGGTTTTGGTCTTCCTCCGCGTATTTGGGGGAAGAAAATTGGCGAGACGATCTACTCGATAAATCTCTTTCCATTTGGTGGTTTTGTTCGGCTCTTTGGAGAAAATCCGCAGGAGACCGGGGCGGTTACTGACCTTCGAAGTTTCAATGCAAAGTCTCTCAGGGAGCGCTTTTCCATTGTGATCGCGGGTGTGGCCATGAATCTGATTCTTGCCATTCTCCTCTTTACATTTGGTTTCTGGTTTGGTATCAAGCCACTCCTTATCGAGCCGAATGATATTTTTCAGGCTATCGAGAGTGGAGATCTTCGGGTTCGGTCAGGTTTTATCGTGAAACATGTCGAGGAAAAGAGCCCTGCTGCGAAGATTGGTATCATATCAGAAGATATTCTTATTGGTATCAATGGTGCTAGTATTCTTCAGCCAAAATTTCTTCTTTCGGCGCTGAAAGATGCGGGTGCGCATGGCAAAAAATTTCGTGTACGACGAGGTGACTCGATTCTCGAACTCGATGTTCCCAAGGATGCGTTTACTGAAAAAGATACTGCGGTTGGCGTCGAGTTGTATGAGTATTTTACCCTTCCAAGAGTTGGCATTCAGAGCGTAAAAACTGACAGTGAGGTGGCACGAAGTGGCCTGAAGGCGGGAGATATTTTCCTCAAAGTCGATGGCCAGCCGATGTACGATCTCCAGGACTTTCAAGGAACGTTTTTGACTCAAAAATCCCTCAATGTCACGTATGAACGTGATTACAAAGAATATACGACGCAGATTACCTTTCCACAGCGAAAATCGGTGGTTATTAGTGAGGTTCTGTCTGGTAGCGCTGCCGAGAAGGCTGAATTCAAGAAAGGGGATGTCGTTGTTCAGGTTCAGCGAACTCCGGTCAGTACTCCTGATGATGTTATTACCCTTCTGCAGCAGTCACGCACCTCTGGTCAGCCGGCCCAGTTTCTCATCGATCGTCTGGGAACGTTTGTGACACTCTATGTTTCTCCGGGAGCTGATGGTACCTTTGGCGTCCAGGTTGCACCACTGGTGAACCAAAATATCGATATCTCCACGGCTGGTCTCTCTGTTCCGACCTCCATCGTTGAACTCAAACCAGTTTCGTACGGTTTTTTCCAGAGTATTGGTAAGGCTTTCAAAGAGACCTATCGCATGGGTAAGGCGACACTGGTGATGGTTGGCTCACTTTTCACCGATATCTTTTCTAAGTTTACGGTTCCCGATGGCGTTTCTGGACCAGTCGGTATTGCCGAAATGACGGGAACCTTCGTCGATGAGGGCTTCTTCTCGGTCATTCGATTCATGGCGATGCTCTCATTGAGTCTTGCGATTCTCAATCTCCTTCCTTTCCCTGGTCTGGATGGAGGACGATTGCTCTTCATTGCTATTGAGGCGGTTATTGGACGGCGTGTGGATCAGAAAGTTGAACAGGCGATCCATGCCATTGGTGCCATTCTCCTTATTATTATCATTTTGGCGGTTACCTATAAGGATATTGTTCGACTCGTCTCCTAGTCCGTGTCGTACGCGGGTTTGACCTTGCGTGAATGTTTGAGGATGAGTACTATAATTCAGCTACTCATCTCTCATTCATGGAAGATCTCAAAGATATATGGAGGGGCGTCTTGAAGGTTATGGAGCAGTCCATTGCCCGTAATCTTTTTGTGACTTTTTTTCAGAATACGGCTGTACTCCGATACGAGCAGGGTAATTTAGTCATCGGTATGCCGAATCCATTTGTGAAAGGGCATGTAGAAAAGGCTTATGCTCCGAAAATTGAGGAGTCCCTTCGTGCGGTGTTGCCTGATTTTCAGCAGCTCTTGTTTGAAGTTGATATTGGTCTTGCCAATCTCGATGATCAGCGACGTATCACGATTCATGTCGAGCCACCCAAGAAAACTCGAAAGGTTGCGGGTGGACAGGAGGTGAGTTTCGGTGATGGGCTGCGAAGTAAGGTCTTGCAGCAGCGCTATAAGCTTGATTCATATATTACCGGTCCAAACAATCGACTTCCTTATGCGGCTTGCCAGGCGGTTTCTACGAATCCTGGAGATATTTATAATCCACTCTTTGTTTATGGCAAGGTTGGTCTGGGAAAGACGCACCTTCTTCAGGGAACAGGTAGCCAGATTATCAAAAATCATCGTGATGCGGTGGTGGTCTATATCACCTCCGAAAACTTCATGAACGAGGTGGTTGAGGCGATTCGTACGCGCCGAATGAAGGACGTGAAAGAAAAATATCGACGGGTGGATTGTTTAATTGTTGATGATATTCAGTTTTTTGGACGTGGAACCTCGACCCAAGAAGAGTTTTTTCATACCTTCAATGATCTCTACTCTGCCGGAAAGCAGATTATTCTCAGTAGTGATCGTGCTCCAAAAGAGCTCGAGAATCTGGATGATCGTCTTCGAAGCCGTTTCGGTATGGGCATGGTCGTTGAGGTGCAGCCTCCTGATTATGAGACCCGACTGGCGATTCTTCAGAGTAAATGTATGCAGGAGGGAGTCATGATTCACCCCGATGTTCTCAGCTGTATCGCCTATCACGTGGAAGAGAGTGTGCGTGATTTGGAGGGTGTCCTCAAGTCAGTTATCGCTGAAATGCAGTTTAATAAAGTCGAGCTGACGGTGGATATGGCACTCGCCAAGATTCAGCAACTTCATAAGGCGGTTGAAGTTCGAGATGGATATGTACCTGCAGGTGGAGGGCCACGCGGTCTGGTGCCGGCATCCGCATCCGCCCGAGGCTTTGTTCGAAATGTTGATATTATTATGACAACGGTCGCTCGCTACTTCAGCATCTCTAAACAGGATCTCACCGGAGATGATCGTCGTAAGGAGATTCTTTTTCCGCGTCAGATCTGTATGTATTTGATTCGTCAGGAACTTGATGAGGCGTATGAAAAAATTGGGGCGGACTTTGGAGGCAAAAATCATACAACCGTCTTGCATGCCTGTAATAAAATTCATAAGATGCTACAGACGGATCAGCGTGTTGTACGCGATCTACAGGCCATTAAAAAAGATCTTGGCTTAGCGTAAGCTTCGTATGGTATACCATTCACCCTCGCATTCTCGGTCAAATTATCGAGTTCGACGAAAACGTCTCGTCGACTATTTTTTGCCGCTTTTTATTTTTATCGCTTTTGCGGTGATCGTTATTCTTGGCTGGCAGCTCTATCGTTCGATTGCTTCCAAGAACGAACTTATGGATGTGTACCTTTTTATTCCCCAGGGCCAGGCGAAGATTCTTCCGTCGGGCAGTTACAATTGGGATAGTGCTGTCAACGAGACTCGGGTGCTCCAGGGTGATGAGATTGCCACCCAGATTCAGAGTCGCGGTGTGGTTCGATTTTTTCAGAAATTGTTGTTGCGAATAGATGAGGAGACTACGGTGGCTTTGACGGAGGTTTCTCCGGGACGATTCAAGGATACCTATAATATAGTGATGAAGGATGGTACTTTGTGGGTCAATACTCAACTCTACGAAGATAAGGATATGAAACTCACGGTGCACACCACCAACCTCGTCGTGCAGAGTAGCGATGGAGTTTTTGAGGTTGAGGATCGCGATGGAACCCAGGTCGTTCGCGTGGTGCGTGGCTCGGTTGAGGTTGCGGTGATGGTTCAGGAGGGGACGTCGCAGCGTGAGGTGGAGTCGGTGAAGGTACCGATGGGTCAGGAGTTTATCATGGACAGTCGTGCATACGAGGCATACAAAAAATATCAGAGTCCAGAAGTATTTGGGCCGATTTCATCGATGTTTGCTGAGAGCGAGTGGTATCTCTGGAACAGCTCACTGGATGGAGATTATCTTAGGTAGTTTATTGCAAATACTTGGCGCGATTGCGGTTCTGCTGATCGTTGGTATCGGCGAAGATTGCCTGACCATTTTTTGGATCGGTGATGTAAAACCAGTGGGATGTTTTGACCGGATTGAGTGACGCCATGATGGTCTTAATACCTGGATTCCCAATTGGACCTGGAGGCATACCCTTGCGCGTGTAGGTATTATAGGGAGAGTCCTGCTCGAGATCTTTTTTTGTGAGGTTTTGTCGATTGAGGTCGTAGAGGAGTGTCGCGTCGATGTTCAGGAACCAGTCGCTCTGAATGCGCTTCCAGATGATGCCTGCGACGATCGGCATGTCGGTGTCGTGTCGGACTTCCTTCTCGAGCATCGATGCGGTGGTGGTGAGATCGAAGAGCGTTATATTTTTCTGAGCGAGCTGGGTGTCGATATCGGCAGGGAGTTTTTTCTTGAAGTTGGTGAGCATGAGTTCGATGAGGTGGTTCGGCGAAAAGTTTCCTGGATCAATTTTGTAGGTGTCCGGAAAGAGGAATCCCTCGAGCGGTAGGAGATTGCCCTGCATATTGCTCTTTGGAAGGAATTGGTATGTACTCCAGTCGCTGAATTTTTTTGTGGCGGCGATGAACTCACCAGATTTTGCGAGCTGCATCTCGGTGAGGCGCGAGTCAATCTGCTTAATGGTATAGCCTTCGGGAATCGTGACGAAGTTCTTTGCCTGTTTGGCATCCGTAATGGTGTTGGCGATCTGCTTGATCGGCATGGATGGACTGAGCTCGAAGCGGCCTGCGAGAATTTTTGTCTCGAGGTCGTTGTCGTCGAGGTAGCTGCGCAAGTGTCTACTATTTCTAATAATGCCTTTTTCTTCCAAGGTGTTGGCCACGTTTTTTGCTGAGTCGCCGCTTTTTACCAGGACAATCTGTTTTTTGGTGTCCTGTGGATCAAATCCGTTATTGACTGCGTTGGTGTAGTTGCGGTGACGTATGAAGAGTATCACGAGAATACTGGCGATCACGATGATCCAGATCTTGCGATTTTTTTTTGGTGGCGTATATGGCATGATCTCTGATTAGGACTTTGGTGGCTCGATGGCTGCGCCTGCCGGTGCTGGATCCTGGCCCATGCCCATCATATTCATGACGGTCTTCATTTTTTCTGCCGCGATCTCCTGACCCTTCTTGAGACCTTTATTAAAGGCTTTCAGTAATTTTTTCTCAAGTGATCCTTTATTAGAGGCTGCTTCATCTGAAATTTTTATCTCCATAACCTCGAGCTCGGCGTTGATGATAACCACCACGCCGTCCTCTTCAGCTTCAATATGAATATTGGCCAGCTCTTTTTTGACGGCTTTTGCCTCTTTCTGAAGCTTGTACATGTCCTTTGCTTGCTGGAAGACGCCCATAGAATGTGTTCGTGAAATAATACTGTATCGTGATTGTACTGAAGCTGACTCGTGAGGTCAACTTTGTCTTGTCTTAGGCCTCCTTTTTCGTTACAATGCGCCCGATTTAACCTATTTTTTCCTATGGATACTATCGTACTCGAAGCTCAAACCCGTGATAATACTGTCCGTGCTGCGGTTTTACGCCGAATGAAAAAGATCCCGGCTATTGTGTATGGTCCAGGTACTGAGCCAGTAACCGTTGCTATGGAGTACCAGACATTTCGACGAACCTTCATGGAGGCTGGTGAAAGTTCACTCATTGATATGAGTATCGATGGCAAGAAGAGCCTGAAAGTTCTCATCCAGGATGTTCAGTATGATCCAATTTCAAGTGTCATTAATCACGTCGACTTCCTCAATGTTCGTATGGATCACCTTCTTACGACCTATATTCCCGTAGAGCTTGTGGGTGTTGCCCCAGCTGTAAAGGATTTCGGTGGTATTTTGACCGTTCCACATCAGCAAATTCAGGTTCGATGTCTTCCAGGCGATCTCGTAAAATCGTTTATCATTGATGTTTCTGTTCTCAAGACATTCCAGGATGTTGTTCACGTCAGTGACTTGAAGGTCTCTGACAAAATTCACATCATGCTTGATGCCGATCAGCCGGTTGTCACGATTATTCCTCCACGTAAGGAAGAGGAGGTTGCCGTCGCTGCTGTTGCTGCAACTCCGGTCGCTGGTGCTGCTGCTCCTGCAGCCGGTGCTCCTGCTGCTGGTGCCGCCGCCGCCAAGGCTCCTGCCGCTGCAAAGCCTGCTGCGAAGAAGTAAAGAAGATCGAAAATATAATTTTTCAGGCCACGGCTTCACCCCTTACGGGGTTGCAGATTGTGGCCTTTTTAAAATTATCTTTTCTTGGGGGTGAAAGATGCTGTAAACTTTTTACTATTTCCCTTTCTTGATTCCGAGAAACGGAATGCTGGCGAGACCCTTGAGTGCTGCCCTGATACCAACTCTGGCACCTTTTGATGCGACTCGAGTGACCGAGCTTGCGGCGGAGGTGACGGCGTCTTTGCCTTTTCCGGTGACCCAGTCGGTACCTTTTTTAACTGTTTTTTTGGCGAGTTTTACGCCTGGAATATAACTTTCGAGTCGCTTGAGCGTCATGAATGAGGGGGTGAGTGAGATGAGGTGTGGCTAGTGTACCATGACGGCGCGGTGACTTACATCAACATTTTTGCACGTGCCAGTACTTCTGAATAGATGTCAGGAATACGTTTCATCACGTCACTCTTGTTTTCATAGGATTCTGCGGTTTGTTTTACCTTTATGGCGAGTCCTTTTTCGATGCCGAGCTTTCCCCACATTTCGTGGTAACTCTCAAGAGAGAGGCTTGGAAGATCTGAGTACAGGGTTTGAAATATGCTGTTGAACTCCGAGATTTTTGCCCTTTCTTCATTACAGGGATTTTCCACGTAATCTAACAGTGGCAAGACTGACTCGATATCGAATTTGGTGACGTCATATAAATCCGTAAGCATTTTCAAGGCGGTCTGACGAATCCAGCGCTCGTCTGTATCCGTGACATTCAGAAAGAGCTCAGGAAATTCTCTCGTGAGCACTTCCGCGTGGAGTTTGTCGCAGAGGAGATGCGTGTACCATCCTTTTCTAAAATCATCTGATACGATGAGATCTTCATCGATGCCGTTCGTTGGGTGGGTTGTTTTTCGGTCTAGGCCCGTTATATATCGACTATCGGGATAGATCGTTCCCGCAAGATATTTTTCAAGTTCGGTGACCCGATAGAGGTCTTTCAGATCGAGTGCGAAACGAATGTGGGTTGCTTCGAGGGCCATGGGGTGGTAGTTATGATCGCAGGATACATGATTGACTAAGCTGTGTATATTTTAAAGTCCCAGCTCATTCGATATATCCTGCATGGCTTTTAGGCTTATTTTGATAATATCTTCCATCGACATTCCGAGGACCTCTGGAGCTCTGCCGACGATGTCGCGGTTGACGCCCTTGGCGAAGTTGAGATTTTTGAGTTTTTTGAGGACGCTTTGTTCGCTTACGCTGGCAAGTTTTTTGTCTGGCTGAACGAGTGCGCAGGCGATAATGAGGCCAGTGAGCTCTTCGGTCGTATACAGGCATTCTTCCATGATGTTTGATGGCCATACGCCACTTGCTGTCGGATGATGGGCTTGGACAGCGTGAATAATTTCCTCTTCAACACCTTCCGCGCGCAGTATTTCTGCGGCCTTTTTCGTGTGCTCTGATGGGTTTGCTTTTGTATACTCCCAGTCTAAATCGTGGAGCAGACCACAGATGCCCCATAGCTCTTCGTCTTCTTTCCAGTGTTTTGCGAAGGCTCGCATCACGATTTCACTGCTGAGGTGGTGATTGATAAGGAATCGATCGTGGATATGTTGCTGCAGTATGGTGAATGCCTGATTTCTGGTTGTCATAGTGAGTGAAAGTAATGAATTAATTTACTGATAGGTTTAATCGTCCTCCTGCTTTTGCAAATGCTATTTGGCTCTGTTCTTCCGGTGTTGGTATGTATCCTGTTTCTTTGAGAAGAGCCATGTTTTCCTCTGCTTCTTTGGATTCTCCGCCTTCATAGAGCATAACCGCTGATGCTACTATTGCTGGACCGTAGCCAAATTGTGCTGCTTCGTTGAGCGCGTCACACATCAAACGGTCATTTCCCAGCGCATGATATATTGCACAAATGGTTTGATAGGCTTCAGAAAATCCTCCTCTTGCTGCAGGCCATGCATATTCCAGTGCCTGTTGGTGTTTTCCTTGTTGCACGAGGAGTTCACTCAGATTGCTGTACATGGCTCCTTTATCTGGATTTTCTTCTTGAGTCGCCATCGCGATTGCTTCTTGTACTGTTCGTGTCGCTTCACCGAGATTCCCTATGTGTCCCTGGTAGTTGCTGAGAAGCGCTTTGGCTGCAGAGTCGGTTCCTTTTTGAAGAGCGGTGTGTGCTTCTTGCATTTCTCCTTTTGTCAGATGTACGGTGCCTATATATGAATAGGCTCTCATATTTCCTTGCTGGATGGCTCTTTGAAAGTGTCTCATTGCTGCTTCTTGCTGGTTGGCAAAGAGTATTCTTCCTATTTCAAAATCGCTCAGGTTTTCTTGTGAGATTTCGTGAACTCTTCCTTGGAACATTCTGATTAATCCTGCCGGCGTGGACTCTGCTCCAAATGTCTTCACTCTTTCTGTCGGTACTTTTTGTATTGCCTCGGCTTGATGCCTCGGCGGCTTGGCCCGTAAGGTAATGTAAAGCTGTGATAGCTCCGGGTTATATATTCGGTTCATGTCTTTGTTGTTATTAAGTACTGATATCTAAATATCATCTATTTACAGCGAATAAAATAGCATGTACATATTTATTGTCATTAATTACTGACGATATGATTATTCAACAGCTTACTGATCTTGGTTTCTCTGATAAAGAGGCAAAAGCGTATCTTGCTCTTCTGGAGTACGGCACCCAGCCTGCTTCTGTGATTGCCAGGAAAACTGGTTTTCCGAAGGCGACAGTTCTGTTTCTTTTTGAAAATCTTCTTAAGAAAGGATATGTGCAACGATCACAAAAGGGGAGGGTGCTCTATTTTTATGCTGATCCCATTGATCTCGATCAGGAAAAGAAAAAGGAGCTGTCGTCTCAACAACAGATACTTCAAAAGGTGATTCCGCTTTTGTCTGAGTTCAAGAATCCATTTAGCTCACCTCCGAAGGTGCTTTTTTTCGAGGGACTTGATGGGTGCCGAAAGGCTTATTCGGCGCTTTTGGAAAGCGAGACGCCTATCTATGAGTTTTGTGCTCACAACGATTTGGAACGGATGGGGGTGGACTTCATGAAGGATTTTATTCATGAACGCGCCAAGAAAAAGATCATGCTCTATGCCATCACGGAACATACCAAGATGCATGCATCGTATAAGCCGAAAAACAAATCTCAGTATCGAGATATGCGGATGTTTCCATCTAGTATTGGAACGCTTTTTTCATCTATCTCTATCTTTGATAACAAAGTTCTCCTTCTCAATCTTCACCACGATATGTTCGGTATCTCTATTGAAAGTAAGGAGTTTTCTGAGACGCTCAAAACGATCCATCACTTGGCGTGGGAAGGGTGTTAATTAAAAAGAAGGACCATTACTGATCCTCCTTTTGTGCGTTTCAAAATTTTTCGCTATCCGATTACCCGAGCAGTGAGTTTCCGACAATCAACGGAGCGATGATGACGGCGATGGTGTTGATCACTTTGATCAGGGCGTTGAGGGCTGGGCCGGCGGTGTCTTTGAAGGGGTCGCCAACGGTGTCGCCGACGACGGCGGCTTTGTGGGCGTCGGAGCCTTTGCCACCGTAGTTACCGTCTTCGATGAACTTCTTGCCGTTATCCCATGCAGCACCACCGGTGGACATGAAGAGGGCCATCAAGAAGCCGGTCAAGATGACACCAGCGAGGAGACCTCCGAGAGCGCGTGGACCGAGAATATATCCAACGGCAACGGGAGTGATGACGGCCATAAGGGCTGGAACGATCATTTGTTTGAGTGCAGCTTTTGTGACGATATCGACACATCGGCCGTAGAGTGGCTTGGCTTTTCCTTCCATGATACCTGGGATTTCTCGGAACTGCTTTCGAACTTCTTCGACGACGGCGTGAGCAGCGATGCCAACGGAGCGCATGCATGATGATGAGAATGCAAAAGGAAGAAGACCTCCGAGCATGAGGCCGATCAATACGATGTGGTCATTGATGTTGAAGAGGAATGACTCGCCACCAGCGTGCTTCGTGAGTTCACTGGTGAAAGCCTGGAAGAGCACGAGCGCCGCGAGTGCGGCCGAGCCAATCGCGTACCCTTTTGTGACTGCTTTCGTGGTGTTTCCAACTGAGTCGAGCTCATCGGTAATCTTTCGAACTTCTGGGGGAAGTTTGGTCATCTCGGCGATGCCACCTGCATTGTCAGTAATTGGTCCGTATGAGTCTGTTGCGATGATCATGCCGGTCGTCGAAAGCATGGCAACTGCCGCAATCGCAATACCGTAGATACCGCTTGATACCGCTTCAGATTGAGATCCGAAGTAGTAGGCGAGAAAGATACCAATGACGATCACGAGTGTCGGAAGAATGGTTGACTCGAGTCCAACAGCGAGACCAGCGATGAGGTTGGTTCCAGCACCTGTTTGAGATGCTTTTCCGATGGCTTTTACGGGTCGATACTCTTTTGCGGTGTA
The DNA here is from genome assembly GCA_943349045.1 of Candidatus Peribacteria bacterium. Lineage (GTDB taxonomy): Bacteria > Patescibacteriota > Gracilibacteria > UBA1369 > UBA12463 > CALREA01. The sequence goes on along the minus strand of CALQZC010000011.1, from coordinate 12,429 downwards.
GTACTCCGTAATAATGTTGATGAAGAAGGTGATACCGATACCAACGAGTGATGCGTAGAAAATCATCATGTCGCCAATCATATTCTCCGTGACGAAATAGAATCCGATGGCTGAGAGGACGCCGGTAGCGATCAAACCCTTATACAGGGCCCCCATAATATTTTGCTTTTTTCCGAGTTGCACAAACCAGGTGCCAATAATAGAGGCGACGACCGCAACGGCTCCGAGAGCAAGTGGGAAAATGATGCCATTGGTACCGACGGAACCTGTCAGCGTTGATGCTGCGAGAATCATGGCAGCGATCAGGGTGACCGCATAGGTTTCAAAAAGATCGGCACCCATGCCGGCACAGTCACCAACGTTGTCACCGACATTATCGGCGATCACGGCTGGATTTCTTGGATCATCCTCTGGAATATTTTTTTCAATTTTACCAACGAGGTCAGCACCGACGTCAGCTGCTTTTGTGAAGATTCCTCCACCTACACGCGCAAAGAGTGAAATTAATGAGGCGCCAAAACCGAATCCGACGAGGATGTTCGTCGCGTCTCCGGCTGGAATATTCATCACCTCCGTAAACAGATAATAGAAACCGCTGACACCGAGGAGGGCAAGACCCACGACAGCAAGACCAGTAACGGCACCTCCACGGAAGGCGATGTTCAATGCTTCTTTCAATCCTTTTCGAGCTCCTTCAGCCGTTCGAACATTCGCTCGGACAGAGACACTCATCCCGATATACCCGGCAAGTGCTGAGAAAAGAGCGCCAAAGAGGAAGCTTACGCCGGTCCAGAGGCCATTGTTGTATTGACCTTTTGGCATAAAGACGGCTAGAAGTACGAAAATAATGATTGCAAAGAAGGCCATCGTCATGCTCTGTCGGTTGAGGTAGGCGGTTGCGCCCTCCTGAATTGACTTGGCAATAGCCTGCATTTGCGGGGTTCCTGTCGGTTTTTTGATGACCCACATCACGAGAAAAGCGGCATATATGAGCGCAATAACGCTGATGCCGATTGATATAAGCACGATATTCATACTGAGAGTGGTAAAGAGGTACGGATAAAGCTGGTTTTCAGCTTGCCGTATACTAAACTAAAACTATGCTTTTTGTCCAAAAACAGCTGCTCCGAAGCAAAAACAGAGTGGCTTTTCACCTGCTTTTGTGGTATAATTCTATGATATGGCAGAAAAAAAATCACATACCCACATCGAAAAGATCACGTCGCAGGTAGCTTCAAAAATTGAAGAGGAGCTTCCTGAGTTTGATGATGTTAACGATGGTGACAACGTCATGGATATGATTCGGCACATTATGCGTGCCTCAGGTTTACATGGTCGTCGGCTCGTTGGGTGTGGAATTGTGGCTCTCGTGATCGTGGGTGTGATCGCGTTCTTTATGATTGGAGGCTGGGAAACTATAAAAAGCTTCATTCCATTTCGCGACGCGAAGCCACCAGTTATTACCTCGATACGTTCTACCGATATGACGAGTACGGATCTTTTGATGTCACACCTTTTTGGTATGTATCCGATTGGTCATGCGGGCTACCCGCCTTCACGGGAGGTGGCGTACATGTTTGGCGGACTTGTGCCGACCCAGTTTTTCCGACTCTCGACGACTCAGACGGGTTTGCATGTGGCCTATCGATATGGATTTCGCGGATATACCTATGAGCGACTCGAGGTGTATATTGAGACCGTTCGACTTATGCAGAGCGCGCTTTTCACTGATATTAGTGCGGTTCTTAACCAGAGTGGCAATCGCCGTGTCGCACTTGATGCGCTGATTCGTGACTTCGATATGCTGCATGAGCGGGCGAAGGAACACTCGGCCCTCGTGGTCAAAGAGGTACTGACGTTACGTACTCAGACGGACCCAGCACGAGATCTGAAGACGAATTTTGAAAAAGAATTTCAGCGAAATCTCGTCGCGTTTCTTCCTCGCGAGAGCCGAAGGTCGCTTGACGAGTTTATTCGTGTCGGAAAGGAGGAGATTGAAATTCGTGCACAACTTGGTGCCTTTACCCAGCTGGATAAATATTATCTGATTGCTTTGACGAAACTTGCGGCACGGATTAAAGACATCAAGGCAAACTACGAGGCGCTCGTAAAAGGGGTAAAAGTATTTGATATACTCAACTCAGATATCGATATTATCAAGTATGAAGGTAGCGCTCCCCGTGACAAGGTTTCGTCCCCACTTAGTCCTTCGACGAGCCAGTTTTTCACCCCTGCTGACTTTTTTGGAAGTATTCGCTAGTCCGCTCTAGCTTTGAGCTTCGCTTTCCGCTTGTTTTGAGGCTGCCTATCCAGTCATACTATTGGTATGGGCGCGATAGACGAATTACCGCGGAGCATTTCCCTGTTGGGATTGAACATCAATTTGGAAAAAATCCATCTTGCGCGTGACTTCGTGCGCGAAATTTCGCCCGATAAACTCGAGCGAGCCGAGAGTGTGTTAACCTACCTGGTTGACCTAGGGCCCGATACCGATGCGATTGTTGCGGGGCTTCTTTTTAGTGCGCGCGTTGATACCGAAAAGTATCGTGAAAAAATTGAGACATTATTTGGGTCGGCCGCTTCGAAGCTCCTGGTGTCCCTTGAAAAAATTCGCAATTTGCGTGCGGATATCTCGAGAAACGATATGGAGGTCTTGCGACAAGTGATTCTTATGATGGCGAAAGATATTCGTGTCATGCTTATTCGACTTGCTGATCGACTTCACGAGATGCACGTACTGGAAGAGCTTTCTCCTGCTGAACAGCGACGCATTGCGGAAGAGTCACTGAAGATTTATGCGCCGGTTGCTTCACGACTTGGTATGTACTCGATTAAATGGCAACTTGAAGATCTTGCATTTGCCACGCTGAATCCGACGCAGTTTACGAGTATTCGTGACCAGCTTCAGCAGATTGGAACCGAGCGACGCGAGGTTCTTGATGAATTTCAGAAAGATATTATTTCGTTCCTTCACGGAAAGGGGATTTCCTGCCGAGTGAGCAGTCGTACAAAAAGTATCTATAGTATTTACCGAAAGATGCGTCGAAAGAGCACCGATCAAATTTATGATCTGCATGATATTTTTGCGATCCGAATTGTCTTGCCAACTATTATTGCTGATGAGCGTGAGTTAACCGAGGCTTTGTACTCGACACTCGGGCTTATTCACAATCGATGGACACCTATTCCGGGAAGGTTCAAAGATTATGTTGCGGTGCCAAAACCGAATGGGTATCAGAGTTTACATACCGCTATTTTTACCTCGATCGCTGGTTTGAAAAATCAGCCGGTTGAGATTCAGATTCGATCAGAACAGATGCATCGTGAGGCTGAGTATGGTATCGCTGCACACTGGCTCTATGAGGATACCCGTGGTGTCTCTACGAAATACGACAAGTCCAACATCGTGAATCTCATTGAAGGAAGTAAGGACACTCAAGATGTCGATATGCAGAATAAGCGTCTCAAGCGTCAGATTGAGTGGCTCCGAGGCTTGATTCACGTCCAGGAGCATGATGAATATAAAGATGAGCATCATCAACAGCATGAACTGAACCATGACTATAAGATTGATATTTTTCATGATCGTATTTTTGTTTTTACTCCGAATGGTGAGGTGAAGGATCTCCCATCGGGATCAACTCCTGTGGATTTCGCTTATAACATTCATACCGACATTGGTAATCGCTGTGCCATGGTTCGAGTCAATGGCACGATCGTGCCCCTCAATTATACGTTGAAAAATGGAGACGTGGTTGAGGTCGTACTGAAGCCAAAACCGAACCCGCGTTCTGAGTGGCTCAGCTTCGTCAAAACACCTTCTGCTCGTCACAAAATTAAGATCTGGTTCAAGAGTCAGAATAAGGAGTTGAGTCTTCGTGAGGGTCGTGAGCTCATGAATAAGCATCTTCGACGTCTCAATAAGGCGGGTCTTGATGATCAGATGAGTGTCTTGAAAGTGTATGGTGGCAAGCAGCTCTCTGTGAGTGAACGACAGAAAATTGTTGAGGGGGTAGGAAGTGGTTCGATTCCGGTACACACGGTTATGAAGAAGTTATTTTCTCAAGAAGATCTCATACAACCTATGACGCCGGTTCCCCTGAAGATGATCTCTGATACCATGCCTATTGAAAAGCGAATTCTTCTTGGCGGCGAGGCTGGCCTTCCGGTGCGTATTGCTGCATGCTGTCAGCCAAAAGAGGGTGAGCGTATTGCTGGATATGTCACCCGACAACATGCGTCTATTCATCGAGTGGATTGCAATCATCTCCAGAAGTCGAATCCTGCGAGAATTCTGGATGCACGATGGGTCTCCGGTCAGCCTGGTGCGCAGAAATATAGTGTCCGCGTCGTCGTCGAGGCGGTGAATCGTATTGGACTTATTCGTGACGTCACGGGTGTGGTCGCCGATATGAATGTGAATATCCTCGACTTCTCACTGAAAAATCAGGATGAAAAATTTGTCGTTCGATCGTTGTTACTCGAGGTTGAGGGCTATGAGCAGCTCGATGAAATTTTGCGACGACTTGAGAGCATCACGGGTGTCGTGCATGTTATGCGCGAAGAGTCTCGAGAACACCGAGGGATTTCGGGATCGAAAATGATTGCGCACCCCAAAGTGTCTGAAGAATAGTTTTCAGGGTGTACTGTTCGGCGGTACTGAGTTTTACTTTTATTGAGTCGGCGAGGTGACGTCCTCGGAGAAAGTTCAGTAACTTCAGGTAGTTATTTTCATAGAGTTCATAGGCGATCTGGCTGCTCTGATGCAGGCAGATTTCGCAGAGCATTTCGAGTGGATGCCAGCCAGGGAGTGTCTCGATACTGACTTTTTTGTGGCATCGGACACATTCGGTAAATGATGGGAGGATGCCGAGAATATCGAGTATCTGAATCTGGTATGCGAGGAAGAGAAGCTCGGTTTTTTCCTGTTTTTCCTGATGTTGTGAGCTATCTATAGTTTCGAGAAATATTTTTGTGAGAGCGAAGAGCTCGTCGGATGGTGTTTCCATTTCGGTACATCGATCCACGATATCGAGTACGGCGAGGGCGAGTGATGCCTTGAGGAGATCTTGTTTCAGACTGCCGAAGGTCTCGATCGTCTGACATTGGGTGATTGTCCAGCTACCTCCCGGCGTTCGGTATAGGAGCAAGTTGCAGATATTTGCTGGCATGAGTCTTCCATTAAAAGGGGAGTTGAGGTTTTTTGCTCCGCGAGCCTTGGCGATAATTTTTCCAACTCCTGGAACGAGAAGCACGATGCGACGATCACTCTCACCGAGTGAGAGATGCTTCAGCACGAGTCCGTGAGTAGTGAGGTAGCGCTGCTCCATGGGGGCTGCCTTATGAAAGGATCATGTGCTTTTGCAGGTGTCGCTCGACTGCGGCGTAGCTACTGAGAATTGTGAGAATGACGGTAGCTCCAATTTCTGCGCTGATAAGCCAAAATATCGATGTTCCAAGTGAGGCTGCTATACTGCCCGCTTCGGGGAGGAGAACCATTTCGGTCATGACGAGAAATCCGCCGACACTGAGGGCGATCGCGATTGTGCTTGCCCAGAGCGCCTCGAGAAGGTAGGGGAGTCGGATGAACATTGGCGTGGCTCCAACGAGTCGCATGATGTTAATTTCCAGACGTCGGTGATAGATGGCGAGGTGGACGGCGTTGTTCATAATCAGGACACTTCCGATCAGGAAGGCCGTGATGATCCAGAAAATGAGGGTTCGTGAAAAAGTACTGAGCTTCTGAAGATTTCGCGTGACCGACTCGGTGATGGACGCATTTTTATTCGCGTCGTTCTCGAAGATATTGGTCATGAGTCCGCTATCTGGACTTGCCTTGAGAAATTTCTGGATTTTTTCGTAGTAGTCTGGCCCGATAACACTGATCTGAATACTTGGTGGAAGTGTATTTTCAAGGTTGAACTTTTTGAAGTACTCGGCGGTGGGTGGGTGATCTTTCAGGAAGTTTTGGAGTGCCTCTTGTTTCGAGATATAGATTGAGTTTTTGACGCCCTCTTGCTGTTTGATGGACTCGCTGATGGCGAGTGCCTTACTCGGGTCGACGTTGTCCTGGAGGTAGACGATCATGTTGACCTTTTGTCCGAGCTCCGTGAGTTGATTTTTTACGATCAGATTCACGACCAGAATAATATTCAGAATGAAGAGAATAATGGCGATGAGAAGGATTGTGGCGATAGAGCTGTAGCGATTTCTCCACAGATTTTTGAAGCTGTTCTGGAGACTTAAAGAAAACATGGTTGAGGGGTTGAGGTGAGGGTGGCCCGAATGAGTGATGACTTGTATATTTCCGGCTTGTAGGACTTGAGGCGAGTGATCTCGGCATCAATTTTTTCGTCGATGAGAAATTTTTCCAGCTGGTAGGTGAAGGCGAACTGGTCGTATCCAAGCGCAATGACATCTGGTCGAATTTTCCGAATGACATCGTATTTGTCTCCGAGTCCGCCAAGAATAATCTTGTCCGCTAGTCCGGCGTTTTTCAAATTCTTGAGACGTTGTTTCTCAGTATAATAGGGGTACTCATTTTTTATTTTTTTCACGGTCTCGTCCCGTGCGATGATCACGGTGAGTTGATTTCCAAGGGCTCGTGCCTGCTCAAACATGTTTTCATGTCCGGCGTGAAGGAGATCAAATGTTCCGAATATGATGACTTTTTTCTGCTGTTTTTCTGGAATTTCTTTCATGGGGAGTTAGGGTGTGACCTTGTCGGGAAGTCCGAAATGAACGAAGGCGATCGCGGCGATAATAATAAGTGCGAGCGTTATCGTGACGACTGTCTGCATTCTAGTGTTTTTTCCTTCGGTTGCAACCCCATCCAGGATATTACTCGTGGTGTAGGCGACGCCCATGATGATAAAGGGAAAGAAGAGGGTCTTCTTAATGGTCGCTGCCATGGGAAGGAAATTTCCGTTGAGGACGAAGAGGCTGCTGACGAGATATCCGATCCCGAGAAGCAGGAAAAAGATGAAGGCGACGGTCTGAATGTTCTTGAGGGTATTTTCCACCTAGCTATTTTAGGGCTCTTTTGGCTTGGAGACAAATTTTGCCATAAAGAAAAAATGTGTATAATGCCCAGTGTAATTCATCCCTATGGAACTCTCACAGGAACAGGTAAGGCATATCGCGAAGTTGGCCCGTCTCGGGTTGACGGATGAAGAGGTAAAAAAGTTCTCGACGCAACTCACGAATATTTTACAGTATATCGAAGTGCTGAACGAAGTTGATACCTCGGTTGTCGCTCCGACGAATCAGGTGACTGGCTTGTCGAACGTGATGCGAGAGGATGTGATGAAGGGGGGTTGGGTGAGTCGCGAAGAGCTCCTTGGTTGTAGCGAGCTTCCGGTTGAGAGCGATCAGATTCGTGTAAAGCCGGCTATTGAATAATTTCTATGGATTTGCTTGGATTATCAGTACGGGAAATGTCGAAGGGACTGCGGGATAAGCAGTTCACGTCTGCGGAGCTGACGCGAGTATTTCTCGCGGAGGCGAAGCGACGAAATGATGAGCTGAATGCCTATGTGTTGCTCACGGAGACCGAGGCCTTGGCTCAGGCTGAGGCGAGTGATGCGCGATACGCCGAGGGCAAGCCGTTATCGGCGCTCGACGGTATTCCGTGTGCCCTGAAAGATATTTTCAATACTCGTGGGGTCCGTACAACCTGCTGCTCGAAGATGCTGGAGCGGTTTGTTCCTCCTTATGATGCGACGGCGGTTTCGAAGTTGCGAGATGCGGGTGTCGTGTTTCTTGGTAAGACGAATATGGATGAGTTTGCGTGTGGAGGTTCCACCGAACACTCATGCTTTGGCCCAACGATGAACCCTGCTGATCCTTCGACGATTGCTGGAGGAAGTTCCGGCGGCTCCGCCGCCGCGGTAGCTGGAAATATGGCACCGTTTGCTATGGGCACGGATACGGGTGGCTCAATTCGTCAGCCTGCATCGCTCTGTGGTTGTGTTGGCCTGAAGCCTACCTACGGACGAATTTCCCGCAGTGGCGTCACCTCGATGGCCTCTTCGCTTGATACGATTGGACACTTTACCAAGACAGTAGGGGACTCTGCTCTCATTCTCCAGGCGCTTGCCGGTCATGATCCGCGGGATGCCACCACACCAGAGGTCTTGGTTCCCGATTATCTCAAAGATCTCGAAAAAGGCGTAAAAGGTCTGAAGATTGGTCTTCCAAAAGAGTATTTCGCCGAAGGTGTCGATCCTGAAGTTCGAGATGCGGTGATGGCGGTGGCCAAAGTCTACGAGTCACTCGGTGCTATTGTGAAAGAGGTGAGTCTCCCATGTACCAAGTATGCCGTCGCCGTGTATTACATTATTATGCCTGCAGAGCTCAGTGCGAATCTTGCCCGTTTCGACGGTATTCGATATGGTAGCCGTCCAAAAAAGGAGGGCGAGTCGATTGTCGACTATTACTATAATGCGCGTGGTGAAGGTTTTGGTGCTGAGATCAAGCGACGAATTATGATTGGTACCTACGTGCTTTCTGCGGGTTACTACGATGCGTTTTATAACAAAGCCTTGAAAGTTCGAACCTTGATTAAGAATGATTTTGATGCGGTCTTCAAAGAGGTCGATGTGTTACTGACTCCGACCAGCCCGATTCCCGCCTTCAAGCCGGGTGAAAAAATTAATGATCCTATCGCGATGTACCTCGCGGATGCGTTGACGATTCCTGCAAACGCGGCGGGAGTTCCTGCATTGAGTGTTCCGTGTGGTGTGACAGCAGCTGGTTTGCCAATCGGCATGCAGCTCATTACTCCGCAGTTTACTGAGAGTCTGCTCTTCCAGGTCGGACGGGCGTATGAAAAGGCGGTTGGGTAACTCAGGTTTTAGAATTTTTTTGCGAACTCCCAAGCCATCTGAAAAATGGCGCGTTGCGTGTGGGCAATTTCCGAGGACTCGATGATCATTCCGATGAGCTCGTCGTGAATCGAGACGATCGCAACTTTGTTATCGTAGATATTGATCTCGTTTGTGAAGTCGTATGTTTTGGCTGGAACAAGCCTGATTTCACGGTGCTTCACCTTGTCCTGCGAATGAACGTGTTTTCCATATTCATCTTCTGGCGCGATGCCCCGTAGATAAATTTTTTTCTTTACACGCTTGGCCACATACTCGTCGTCGTACTCCGGCCAGAACTTTCTGATTTCGCGCGAATTAGCGTAGTTGAGAATTTCTGTTTTGCTCGTCAGCGTGTCTGCGTAGATCGCCTTGATACCTTCGATGCCCTCGAAGTACTGGACTTGCGGATGATTTGTTCCAATTTTAATACGCTTCAGACTTGGAAGTGCGAGCTTAAGCTGGCTCGTGTGACGCTGTGTTTCCGCATACACAAGCTCTGGGTCGAGAGCTGAGAAGTATTTGATATTTTTTTTTATGAGAAAGGTGACGAAGCCCTTGGCTTTTAATTTTTCGAGAATATCGTAGGTCGTGACCCGGTTGAGGTGGGCAATTTTCGCAATTTTCGTTACTACTTCCGAGCCGAGCTCGAGGCACGAGAGATAGACGCGCGACTCTTTTTCAGTGAGTCCGACATTCTTAAGCGGTGTGATGAGTGTTTTGTCCATGAGTTATCTGTATAATGAGCTTTTCAAGTTCGAGTAGTAAGAGGTGTTTGTCGCCGGGACCTTGTGGAATTTTTCCGGTTCGTAGGTCGACATTTATCTGCACGAGGCTGTTGTAAATTTTTTTCATATGATCCAGGGTAAACTTAGATGATTGATCGACCGCGAGTTTCACCGGATATGGTTTCATATTTGGATCGTATGAACTCATCTTCTGGAAAATAATGTGTTTCGGAATTTTCTGCGTCTCGAGTAGATCTTTTACAAGAATCAGCATTCGGAAATGGCGGGCGATCATCGTGAGAACGATCAGCATTTCTTCACCCATCTCGGCGAGGGTGTGAAGTTTTTCGATGGCGGTTCGTGCATTTTTTTCGTTGAGAGAGTCGGTGAATTGGAAAATGGTAGCCGCGTAATTTTTTGGCGTCAGGAGGGCAAGGTCGGCCGTCGTGATCTCGCGATTTTCGCAGTAGAGTCCGAGTTTCGCGACCTCGTTTGAGAGGGTGAGCATCTCGAGTCCACAGTCATCTGCGAGCTGTATGGCAAGTTTCTGACTGATCGTGGTATGGTATTTTTGAAGGCGATTCTGAATCCAGGTGACGAGTTCCTGAGGCGTTGGTATGGTAAATTCTTTCACATTTCCATTTTTTTCTACGGTTTTTTTCAGTGTGCTTTTTGGTCGCTTTTTCGTCTCGACGTGAGGTGACTCATAAAAAATAGCCAGCGTACTCTCCGGCAGTTTTTCGAGAAATGTTTCTATTGTATCTTGATCTTCGCTCTCGCCAAGCCGGAAAAAATTCTTGATAATGACGAGTCTTTTTTCCCCAAGAAAAGGCGCAGCTTGAAGTGCGGATATGATGCTATTCGCGGTGAGCTCCTCCTCGCTCTCGAGTATGGTGATATTCAGGTCTCCGTGCTTCTTTTCGAAGTCCTCGCGAAGCTTGCCGAGGGTTTTCTCGAGTAGATAGACATTTTCACCTCTGAAAAGCGAAATGTTCGGGTTTATGGGTGCCATAGTGGCCCCATTCTACCCGTAAGCTCTGCTACCTCGCAACCTCTGTCTGGCTGATATTGACGAGATCCTGTAGGACGGGTGGAGTGTTGAAGAAAATGCGCTCGTCGTAGCGGACGGTGAAAGCGCTCTGATCCTTGCCGAGTGAGAGAATTTTTCCAAGGGGCTGGCGCGCTTTCACGATGTCCTCGATATCTCCGTACACTGAGCCAATGATCGTGAGTATGTTGTCAGATGTTCCGCCTCCGCCCATGATTCGACCCTTGCTCGTTGCGCCAAGTGAACCCGCATCTTTCTGGGCAAAGAGAACCGCCGAGACGGTATCCACATGCTTCTGGATAATGATATTTCCGTTGAGGGCGATCAAGGCAATCGTGCCTTGCTTGGAGGTAAAGACTCCGCTCTTTTGATTCTGAGTCGTATCGATATTTCCTGTGATATAAATATCGCCATCCTCAGCGATGAAGGTCACAGGTCGAATATTTGCTGGTCCACCAAATGAGTTGCTTGTGATGTTTCCGATCGAGATATTTCCTTTGACGCGGAAGACATTTTGTCCCTGAGGAATCGAGCCGTTGTAGACTTTTTGGGTCGTGGTATTCCAACGTGCCACACGAAGACGACTTTCTTTAATTGAGGTTTCGATACTCTTTTGCTGGAGCTCTTCCTGGAGTTCAACTTGGAACTCACAGAGGAGACTTGAGATGTTTTCGAGTGGATTCTGATAATCGATTGGCTGATCTTTCACATTCTGGCCTGAGATATTACTTCGATCACAGATCTTGTGGGTTGCGTCGAAGCCCGCGGTTCCCTTACCTTCTTTACTAAACACCGGCTTCTTTATTTTTGGCTTGATCACGACATCATCCGTCGTCTTCACATTGGAACACTGGCTGATATCGATGAGTTTGGTATCGAGCGGGGAGTGGAAAAGCACATCACCGCCAGCACGTGCGAGAATGTATGGGCAGATGGCGATGACCTTTGCCTGACTTTTTCCGGTAATCACGGGAGCGACTTTTGCTAGGGTCTGGTAGCTCGTATATCGAGCAACATTGATAAACTCTTCACCACAACCGTTGACTGCGGAAACTTTCTTGCACTCTTCATTTGATATTTTTGAGTCTGCGATACCGTTATAGGTGATCAGAATTTTTTTCTGTACACCGTACAGCATGACGGTTCCGGTTGCTTTGATTTTATTCGTGAAGCATGGCGCCTTCCATGTATTTGGATTGTTTCCATTACATACTGCGACTTGCTTTGTGCCTTTTATTCCCGCTACTTCATCGATCTGAAGAACAGAAATTAGATCATCTTTGAGAATAATTTTTCCACCTTTTTTGTAGGTATCATAGATCACTTTCTGTACCCAGAGGTCATCAGTAATTTCGGTGTAGCTCGTACTTGTTGGTATGACTGGCGTATAAAGAATCTGATACTTGAGTGGGATTTTTTTCAGTGGCGTGCTTGGGGAGATGTTGATAATTTTTTGTCCCTCGACACGTTTTTCAATGTTATTGTCCGAGATTTGGTTTTTGATACACTCAGGTGCATAGGGAGTTTTTGTACAGTCGGTTGGCGGCGGCGGAATGTCATTAGGTTTTTTGAACTGGATGGTTGTTTTACAGCTTGCGTTATTTCCTGCACCCAGAGCCTCGATGAGAAGTGTCGTGCCGTCGACAGCGCCTTCGAAGAAGACCTGTTTATTTTTTGTCACCAGTTTGAAAGGGGACTTCGTGTTGGTGATGAGGTCTGTGAATGTTCCCTTGTTTGAGAGATCTGTGTAGGCGAAATCACCGACAACATCTTTTCCTTTTATCGTTTT
>CALQZC010000010.1 GCA_943349045.1 Candidatus Peribacteria bacterium | reverse complement strand
GAAGAGTGCTACGGCAGATGCCGCGGATACGACTGGCGCAACGTTCATTCTCGAAACTGAGGAACAGAGTCCAAACAGTGAGTATATTGTAACGGCTGGCATTGAAATTGAAGATGCTGCTGGAAATCCTATTAATAGCGGAACGTCTGATACGGCTCCGTTTACCGGAAGTTCCGTGACGAAGGCTGAGTATATTGCTCTTCATCCGGAAGTAAAGACAGATGTCGTTGCTGATGCGAGCGATGTCGTTGCTGCAACTGAAGTCCCTACGAAGGGTGCCGCTCCAACAGGATTCGTTGTTACTGGTGTCGAGGTGATTGATGAGGCTACGATCAAAGTTTCTTTGTCGAAACCAGGTGTCTATAGCATTGATGCCATTGAAAATTTTGAAATTACTAAGAAGGGTGATACCGCAACCCTCGAACTCAGCTCGGTTTTCGTTGACGATAACAAAAAAGATATCCTGGTGACGAGCATCTTCGAAGACGGCGTCGAGTATACACTTACGTTGAAGAGTGTTGTGGATCAGGATGGGAAAGAAATGGATAGTGGTAAAAATACCTTTGATTTCAAAATCGGAGCTGCGGCCGTTGCCGATACGACTCCACCAGAAGAGGTCACAAATCTGGTTGCGAAGGCATTGAAGAATATGGGTGCAAAGATGAACTGGACAGGGAGTAAAAATGTCGCTGGCGACTTACTCGAGTACATCGTCTACACGAGTACGGATGATGGAAAGACCTATGGAAAGGTTGTCTCGCTCGCGAAAGAAAATACTGCCTATGAGGCGAAGGAATTGACACCTGGTTACCACTGGTTCAAGGTGACATCCAAGGATAAGACCGGTAATGAAAGTGTTGGCAAGATGGTCAAGATCAAGATCGTCGAGACTGGTCCTGGTATTGGACTTCTCGCGCTTGCATCGATCGGACTTGGACGACTGTTTGGAAAAAAGAAGAAGGTGTAAGTTTAAGATTTTGTTAGACCGCGTGTAACTATTTTGAAACTTCCATGTGCTAATACTAAGGGCATGTGGAAGTTTTTTTGTGGGTGGATTGCGGTAATAGGTATGATTGGCGGCGGAGCGGGTGTCGCTCTGCATGAGCTGCCCGATGGGCGATTGCATGTGTTTATGCTGGACGTTGGACAGGGCGACAGCATGCTGCTGCGAATGCCGGACGGGAAACATGTGTTGATTGATGCGGGAGAAGGCGCATATGTCCGCGAGCCGTTGCGACGAGTGATGGGATTTTTTCGTGATCGAATTGATCTCGTCGTGGTGACGCACTTTGACCGTGATCATGCGGAGGGATTCTTGTCGGTGTTTGATGAATATGATGTTGGCGCGGTACTGATGACAGGCGTGGAGCAGAGGAGTGAGATTCAGCGGCGGGTGCTGGAGAAAATTTCCGCACATGAGGTTCCGGTGATGATGGCGCGAGCGGATCAGGATTTCATACTGGATCGTGATGTGATATTGGACGTGCTGTGGCCATTTGAGTCGATGGCTGGGACGTATGTTGAAAATGCGAATGAGAGCTCGATTGTGACGAGGATTCTGATGCGAGGGCGATCGGTGTTGCTGACGACCGGCGATATCGGTTTTCCAACTGAGAAAAAATTGGTCGCGAAGTATGGCGAGTCGGGTGAGTTACGTTCGGAGTTTCTGAAAGTCGGACACCACGGAAGTCGATACAGTTCTGATCTTGATTTTTTACGCGCGGTGGCGCCGGCGTGTGCTCTTATTTCTGTTGCCGCGAAAAATGGCTACCATCACCCACATCCAGATGCACTGGGAAGACTGCGTGAAGTAACGTCGTGCGTGAGGCAGACGGCCAAGGAGGGGACGATTGAGGTAGTGTTTTAGAGTTTTTTTGCCTTTAACTTTCTTTCATTATCTCGTTTATTCCAGATCTTCATCACCTTATTAATTTCCTTTTGAATTTCTTTGTTGACAGGGACTTCTTCTACTTTATCAATTCGCACCCAATTTGCTCCGATAACTATATTTCCATCTGCATAATCTGAAAGAAGCATGCGCATCACTGAAGACATTGAAAGCTTGTCTTTTTTTGCTCTTTTTGCCGCCTTTTCTTTTGTCTTTTTGTCGAGGTAAATAGTTGTAGTCATGGGTGTATGTTATTTCTATATTATTTTAACATATACGTATTTTATCGTCAAATTTTATTATTTTCTCCAGTTCTCGTCGTACCTTTCAACATTTCCAGCTTCAAAATCTTTATAAAAAATTCGTATATGCTTTATAAGCGCCTGACAAAACTCAGGATTTTTTACACTCATATTATTTCCAATCCTGTCATTTTTACTTCTATAAAAAAGGAGGGCGGCATCGCCTGTCTTAGTGTTTACCAAGTAGAGAATTCTTCTTGCTCCCTGAATTGTCGTTGCATATATTTTGTAGGTGTTTGTATTTTTTGGCAAATCTATGCCTTTAATGACGGTATAGATTCCTTTTTTAAATGATTCAATAACAACCTCCCGTTCCATATCTCCCAATAAACCTTTTTGGAGTTCCTTTGCCTTGATGGTACGAGAAATAATGACTGTCATATAAGCAATCTAACAGTCAGAGATTACCGATCTCTAAACTTTTTCTGAAATCTTTCTAACATTTTTTTAAATATCCACCTTCTGGATCTCGGCGCCGAGGGAGCGGAGTTTTTCGTCGAGGCGTTCGTAGCCGCGGTCGATGTATTTGATGTCGGAGATGACGGTTTCGCCTTGGGCGGCGAGGGCGGCGAGGACCATGGTGGCGCCGGCGCGGATGTCGCAGCTGACGACTGGTTTGCCTTTGAGTTTTGTTGGGCCGATAATAAGAGCTTGATGTGGATTGAGGAGCTCGATGTGGGCGCCCATTTTTTCTAACTCGAAGAGGTAGCTGAGGCGTCCTTCGAAGAGAGTTTCAAAGATTCTGCTGACGCCGGTGCCGAGGCAGAGGAGGGCGCCGAAAGGCGCTTGGAGATCGGTTGGGAAACTTGGGTATACAGCAGTGCGAAGCATTTTTACGGGGAGAATTTTCTTGGCGGGCTTGATGTGAATCGAGTTTCTTTCAAGAGTGTATGGAATACCGGCTTCTCCGAGTTTCTGCCAGAAGCTATCGAGGTAGTCCATTTGCAGGCCATGGATTTTCACGTCGCCTTTGGTCATCGCAGCGGCGAGAGCATAGGTTCCTGCCTCGAGATAATCGCCGCAGATGGCGTACTTTGTGCCATTGAGTTTTTTGACACCGTGAACAGTGAGATTGTGTGTGCCAATACCGTCGATCTTGCAGCCCATTTTTTTCAGAAAGTGGCAAAGATCCTGGACGTGCGGCTCGGCGGCGGCGAGACGAATTTGTGTTTCACCGGGTGTAATGGCGGCCATCATAATCGCGTTTTCCGTTGCGGTGACGCTCATTTCCGGAAGGACCATGATCGTTGGCTGACGTTTTTTCCAGATGACGCTAAGATTTTTTTCATCTTCGAGAACATCCGCACCCATTTTTCTGAAAATAAATGAGTGGGTATCGAGGGGTCGTTTACCTAAAACACAACCGCCGGGATAAACCATATTGAAACTTCCATGTCGCATGAGAAGCATCGGCGCGAGCAAAATTGAGGCGCGCATTTTTTCGATCAGCTCTTTTGGCGGTTCTCTGTATTTGAAATCTTTTGCGTTGAGGGTGAGCGTGTGATTTTCGAAGGTGTACTCGATATTGAATTCTTTGAGAATCGTGAGAATCGAGTAGACGTCGTTAATTTCTGGAACGTTGGTGAGGGTGACGGGCTCATCCGTGAGAAGTGCGGCACCGATAATAGGAAGAGCTGCATTTTTTGAACCGCTGACCGTTACCTCGCCTTTGAGGACATTGCCACCACGAATGAGAAATTTTTGCATAGTGGGCACAGTATAGCGGAGTTCGTTCTTGCCTGCCAAAGCTATTTTTGGTATATGTATTTTGATATTGTTGTATTGACTAAATATTGATTTTATTTTATAATACTTACGTCATAGCTTTCAAACCATGAATAACTCGGCCAGTAGATTACATATCGTTCGTGATTCTGATCAGGTCCTTGAAGCCCAGGATTCGCCATCGGAACGAATTCAATCTCTCGTGCGGGAGTTTGAGGCTCTCGCTCAAAATGATTTTTCTCTTCATGTGGGCACTCGAGCCATTGGGACTACCGATGTCTCAGTCACACTTGGCGAAATATGCCAGAGTGATGCAAAACAATTTCTTATCACTTTTGGTCGAAATGGTCGAAAACCGAAAATTACTATTCAGGCAGAGTGGCATAACGGGTCTGGATTTTGCATTCAACAGATATACTATACTTCAGGAGGTGTTTTTATTGATTATCAACACAGCACCTCCTCGCGCGCGATGTATCGGGATGATCCTCCTTATGTTCTTTATGATAAAAATGCCATCCATGCTGAACACCACACTCGAGTTGATGAATTGAGTGTTCAGCGTTCCCTTACGACACTGAAGCAATATATGAACGGGCGTGCTCTGCCATTTATTGATCGTGCGAGGATTAACGATACTGTAGGGCTTCGATAATGTGCGCGGCGGAGAGATGGGTGTAGATTTCGTCGGACATGTCTGCGATGGTGCGGGCGAGTTTGATGAGGCGATGAATGCCGCGGGCAGAGAGATGAAGCTTTTCGGCGGCCCGAGTCAGGCGCTCGATGGCCTCGGGAGAGAGCGGGCAAAATTTGGAGATTTCTTTTGAGGTGAGGTCGGCGTTTGTGGTGAATGGTGTCCCGATGTATCGATCACGCTGACGCTGACGGGCGCGAAGAATTATGGCGGGAAGAAGGAGTTCTTGCGCGAGGTTTTTGTTTGCCTGTCTTTCGCTAATAATCGAGGCGTGATTGATGGACTCCATTGTTACTTTGAGATCGATGCGATCGAGGATAGGGCCGGAAAGACGCTTCTGGTAGTGCTCGACGACTTTTTCTGAGCAGCGACACTTGGTTTTTTTGTCGCCGAAGTAGCCGCATGGGCAGGGGTTGGTTGTGGCGAAGAGGAGAAATTTCGCGGGATAGGTGACTGAGCCGGCAGCGCGAGTAATCGTAATGGATTGATCTTCGATCGGCTGGCGAAGTGACTCGACGAGGGAGCGTGGAAATTCTGAGATTTCGTCGAGGACGAGGACGCCGTGGTGGGCGAGCGATAGCTCGCCCGGAAGAAGATCACTGGTTCCGCCAAAGAGTGCCTTACTCGTTGTCGTCCGGTGAATATATCGAACGGGACGCTTTTGATTTTTCAGATACTCGTCGTCAAAAATGTGCGATCCGCGAAGCGAGTGAATCGAGGCAACCTCGAGAAACTCGTCGTATGGAAGCGGAGGAAGAAGATTTGAGATGGCGCGCGCGAGGAGACTTTTTCCAATGCCGGGCGGGCCAGAGACGAGCATGTTATGGTGGCCCGCTGCTGCGATCGCGAGGGCTTTTTTCGCGCGCGCTTGACCGATAATTCCTTCAAAAACTGGTTTTCTTTCCGCGCTCACATTGCCACCTTCTTCATTTCCGATTCGATGTAAATCGAGAACTTCCGCGCCGAATGCTGGCGAGAGGTGGCCATAGTTGAGATATTCAACCACGTCTTTCAGATTTTTTACTGGTACAATGGTGAGTCCTTGTACGAGACTTGCCTCGCGATGATTCTCAAATGAGACGATCACTTCCTTTATATGTTCTTTTTGCGCGTGCAGAAGGAGTGGAATAACTCCTTGGATAGGACGCACCGCTCCATCGAGCGATAGCTCGCCGAGAAGTACGGTGGTGGCCGGCGGAGCCGGCACCTGCTTCGAGGCGGCGAGCAACCCCACCGCCATAGCGAGATCAAATGCCGGCCCATGTTTCGGCACGTGTGCGGGCGCGAGGCTGATCGTTTTACGCGTCGGGGGAAATATATACCCACTGTTTTTAATCGCGGAGCGAATACGCTCACGAGCCTCGAGAACCGCTGTATCTGCGAGTCCGACGATGGTGCACATCGGCATTCCTGGAGTGATATCCACTTCTACCTGGATCATCCTCCCGTCGAGACCAACACTACTAATTGCAAAAATTGTGACCGGCATGAGTCGATCCTAACGCACCGACATTACCAATCTCTAAACTTTTCCTGAAAAATTTGTAGCATTTTCCTAACAAATATATAAAATCTCGAATTATCGACTTGCACATCATGCACACCACAAAACTACAAAACTTTACAACGCTACCTGGTACCCATCTTTTTCTCCTTTTAAGAAAACTGACTGCCTTGCAGGCTCAAACCAGATCTGCATAATGGTATCCTCCTCGCTTTCCCACGCCTGAATGGTGTTGGGCTTGAGCGGATTTTTGAGTGATGTCTGCTTCAGATACATCACACTTCCAACTCGATCGACATAGAAAAAATCGCCGTCACCTGCCCAGGTTACCAGTTTTTCTGAGCTTATGGTTGCTGACATGGTCACGCGACTTCGAGTATGGGTATTGAAGAGTTCGATATTTTTTGGTGTTAGTACCGCGAGAAATTTTCCATCTGTAGATGGCATGAGGCCCATAATTTTTTCTGATGTCTGCCAGAGTTGATGACGAGTTTTTTTTGCAACATCTATCTGATAGATGATCGTCTCAGCAAGGGATGCTTCGGCTGCGCTATCCGCAAGGGATGCTGCGCTATCCGTCACCCAGACCATCGACGCGTCTGCCACCGTATACGTTTTTGCACTTTTCAGTGGACGTGCGAAGTAGGCGATCACCTCCTCGGCCTCACTTTCTCTGCTCTTTTTCACCAGTGCCTGCTTTTCGGCACTCGTCTTGAGAACAAATGGATTTGCGACCACTGCTGGTATTGTCACTTTTTGCGCCTTTACGACCGAGACAATTTTCTGCAAATCGGCGGCGACAATGGTCTCCTCACCACGAACAACCTCGATATTTTTTACCATTTCGAGGTATCCCGGCTTTTCCATGTGTACGAGATGCTCACCCGTCGCAACCTTGAAGCTGCACGGGCTCACCTGGCAAACTACCGGTTCCTCTTCATCTAATGTTACGGTGAATGGCGCGCCTCCCCCCACACTCAGCGTTCCTTTATTCAAAAAACCCGTCCAGATTCCGTAGGCGAGGCCGGCGATGATCATAACGATGATGGTCCAGAAGGCGATGCTACGATTTTCCATCTAACTTACATTCTTATAGTGTACGATTTTTCTCGGCTGAAGGTTTTGGGTCAGGTAGATGCTGAGCACATCGATCTGAAACGGCGCGTAGCCGTACTTTTCGTGGTACCATTGTATCGTTTTTTTGATACGCTGGAGTTTTTTCCAATTGACAGCTTCTTCCGGCGTGCCGAAAGCGTCAGTTGTCCGTGTCTTTACTTCACAAAAGTATCGCATACCGCTTTTTACCGCGATAATATCGATCTCGCCGAAGCGTGAGTGGACGTTCGTTTCCAGGATCGCGTACTCTTTTTTGATGAGAAAGTCTCGGGCGATCTCCTCGCCGCGCTTTCCACATATCATGTTTTGGTGCATATCCGTCAGCATAACGCACCGACATTACCAATCTCTAACCTTTTCTTAACATTGTTCTAACATTTACTTTAAAAAAAGATAAAGTTGTGTCATTCTGCATCCCCAATAGCTTTTCATGTATGGCAGAATCATTTGGAAAAATTCCACCGCATAGTCTCGATGCTGAGCGCTCAATCCTCGGTGCGATGTTTGTGGATAAAGAAGCCGTGATCAAGGTCTCGGATATCCTGAAGGCTGACGATTTTTACCATGATATTCATGCTACTCTCTATCGAAGTGTGATGGAGCTCTATGATCGACGTATGCCGATCGACGTTGTGACACTCACAAATTACCTCGAGGACCGGAATCTGCTCGATACGGTTGGAGGTGTCTCGTTTATTGCTGAGCTTTCTACCGAAAACTTCACCTCGTCTCACGTCGTACAGTACGCGCTTATCGTGAAAGAAAAGTCTACGCTGAGGAAACTCATCAAGGCAGGGGATACGATTATGTCACTCGGATATAGTGAAGCGACTGCCCTCGAAGAGCTCTTGGAAAAGGCTGAAAAGGCACTATTTAATGTTTCGCAAACCTTTTTGAAAGACAAATTCGTGCATGTTCGAGATATTCTTACCCAAACATTTGAAAAGATTTCCAATCTGCATGATCCGGAGGCGAAGCAGCAGTACCGCGGTATTCCAACTGGCTTTACCGATATGGATAGCTTGCTTTCTGGCTTTCAGCCATCGGATCTCATCGTCATAGCCGCCCGTCCTTCGATGGGAAAGACGGCGCTCGCCTTGAACCTTGCCCAAAATGCCGCGAAGCGTGGCTTTGGTGTTGGCGTGGTTTCTCTGGAAATGTCGAAGGAGCAGCTTGTGGAACGTATGTTCTGTTCACTTTTGCAGGTTGATTCTTGGAAACTTCGAACGGGTAAACTCACCGACGAAGACTTCGCCCGTATCGGTGGCGTCATGGATGAACTCAACTCGATGAAAATCTTTATTGATGATACCTCCGGCAGCTCGATGGCTGAGCTCCGCGCTAAAGCGCGTCGCCTCCAAATGGAGCAGGGCCTGGATCTCCTGATCGTCGACTATATGCAGCTCATGAGCATGGGTGGCAATAACGCGAACCGTGTGCAGGAAATCTCAGAGATTTCCCGTGCGTTGAAGCACCTCGCGCGTGAACTTCACATTCCGGTGGTGGTGTTGTCGCAGCTCTCGCGTGCCGTTGAGTCGCGTCCGGTGAAAATTCCTCAGCTCTCTGATCTCCGTGAATCGGGTGCGATCGAGCAGGATGCCGATGTCGTGATGATGCTCTACCGCGAAGACTACTACGAAGAAGATTCTCAGCGAAAAGGCATGCTCGATGTCTATGTAAAGAAACATCGAAATGGCCCAACCGGCCGCATCGAGCTCATGTTTAAAAAAGAACAGATGCGCTTCGTCACCGTCGAGAAGTCGAGAAAGGCGGTGGACTTCGCGATGGATGACTAGGGCTAGTCGTCCTTACTTTGTCGTCTTTTTTGGCACCAAGCCAGAGCAGACAAGATTTGCACCATGACTGACGCTCCTGGTCATATTGCCTTTGGTGTTCCCAATGTTCCATGTGTTTTCTACGAATGACCAAGGAACGTGTGTCTTTAGTTTTTCAGCTACCTCTGTGCGGCAACCGTTACAAATGGCTCCGATATCGGCTTTCACTCCGGCAGCTTCCGCGGCCTGCATTTTTTCGCCAATACAGTTACTTGTTTCCGTGACTCCATAGTCTGTGTATCCACGCTGAACCGTTCCATCTCTTTTCTGGTCCATTTCGTAAAGACCAAATGCGGTACCACCGATCACAAGTGCTGGTAATATGCCGCGTGTTACGGCATTTTTTACCCTTCCTACGGCTGACTTTCCTGCTGTTGCGAATTTATTCATAGAAGAAGGAGTAGGCGCTGGGGATGGAGTTGGTGCTGCTGGCATAGGAATGGGGGGTTATGGTGAATATCCGACTTAAGTCTGTATTTTAAGAACTTCTGCATAATATGTCAAGTATCTTTTTTGGTTCAATTCTTTTCCCGGGAAAACTTTCAGCTTTAAAAATGCCTATTTTTTATATATAAGATTATTGTGAATTCTTAAGATAAAAAGTCAATGTGCTGATTTTTGAAAAACTGTGGCTTTTTCAATCTTTTCCAGCCCTTTCTGGGATGAGTGCATTTCTGAAAAGATATAGTGAAAAATTCTCGATACTCTCAAGAATATCTAAGTCTCCTGGCACGTCGTGGAAAAATTCACGCCATCAAAAAGGGAAGGGACTGGTATGCGACCGAGGATGATATTGAGAATTATGAAATCATGCGAAATAAGAAAAAACTTGAGAAGCAGTGGAAAGAGTCGCGTGAATCTGGTTTGAGTGACCTTTCTATGTAAATATTTACCCTTGAGGATTTCGGGCTTTGAGCCGTATACTGAGCGGGCTACATAATTGAAATTTTCATGTTTGGACTTTTTGGAAAAAAGAAATTGGCTGAGACTCAGAAAAATATAATCAAGAAGCCCACGGAGCAGAAGCAGGACAAACAAGAGCCTAAGCAACCTCTTGAATATTTTGATCGATTGAAGAAATTAGAAGAGATGCGCGCTAGTGGCGTCCAGCCATATCCGGAACGATACGAGCGAACACATACGGCGATGGAGGCACGTGCCCTTGGAGACAAAGGGATGCGTGAAACTGAACTCGTCGTTGCTGGTGGCGGAGAAGAGATCATTCTCGCTGGTCGAGTTATGACGTTCCGATCGCACGGGAAACTTAGTTTTGCTCAGCTGCAAGACCAGAGTGGACGTATCCAGATTTCCTTTATGCGAGATGTACTCGGCGAAGAGAAATATAAATTTTCGACGAAAAAAATTGATGCTGGCGATTTTCTTGGCGTCAAAGGTGAGCTTTTCAAGACGCAACATGGCGAGACGACATTACTGGTGCGTGAGTACACCTTGCTTGCGAAGACACTGCAGCCACTTCCAGAAAAATGGCACGGCGTCCAAGATCAGGAAATGAAGTACCGATACCGATACCTTGATATGCTCATGAGTCCAGAGACTTTTGCGCGAATGCGAATGCGAAGTACATTGATTCAGGTTATCCGGACATATCTCGAAAAGCATGAATTTATCGAAATTGAGACACCGATTCTTTCCGCAAAGGCAAGCGGCGCAATGGCAAAGCCATTTATGACCCACCACAACGCGCTCGATAAAGATTTTTATCTGCGTATTGCTCCGGAGACGTATTTGAAACGTGCCGTCGTTGGAGGATTTGAGAGAGTGTTTGAATTCGCAAAGTGCTTCCGAAATGAAGGCATGGATCCTTCGCACCTACAAGAGTTCACCATGCTTGAGTATTATGCGTCCTATTGGAACTACGAAGACAATATGGATTTTACCGAAAATTTATTCAAACATTTTATTCAGGAACTTTTTGGAACCCTCATTATTACTGTTGGTGCGCAGGAGATTGATTTTGGTAAAAAGTGGCCTCGAAAATCGCTTCGTGATCTCATTCTTGAGAAAACGAGCATTGATATCTATAAAGAAAGAACGGCAGGTGAACTTCGAAATGCGATTAAGAAGCATAACATTATTCTTGAAGATTCCGAAAAACTTGGTCGTGGAAATCTTATTGATCTTCTTTATAAAAAAACGGCGCGACCGGAAATTATTCAGCCGATGTTTGTCACATCCCATCCGATTGATCTTTCGCCACTCGCACGTCGTAATGATGTAAATCCGGATATTACTGATCGTTTCCAGCTCGTCGTGAACTCGTGGGAAGTGGTGAATGCCTACTCTGAACTTGTCGATCCGGTTGATCAGCGACAACGATTTGAGGAACAAGCTAAACTCAAGGCCGCTGGCGATGAAGATGCAATGGAGGCTGATTATGACTACGTCTATGCTATGGAGCACGGCATGCCACCAATGTCTGGCTGGGGCATGGGTATTGATCGAATCCTCGCACTTCTGACAAATCAGGAAAATCTCAAAGATGTCATTCTCTTTCCTCTGATGAAGCCTTTGGATGAGTAATTTCCGGTTTTGGAGGAAATGTGAAGTAAGCAAGCCAGCATTAAGCACCGACCTTAAACGGAGGAAAAATTCAGGAGACGTCTTATTTTTCTCCGATATCAAAATAAGAAAGATTCCGTGATCCTTCAACGCGATCTGGCACACCCTCCTCTATGGCATCATTCAATGAGACAACAAATTTAGCATCAAATCCACTAAGTTCTCCGATATCCACCTGTGCAACGAGACCTCGAACCTGATATTGAATTCCTCGAAAAAAGTCGCCAAGCTTGTCTTCTTCATGTCCGTCCTTATCTGGATTCTGCGCTGCGCCCATATTAACTAGCTTTTTATTTTTTATGACAACTTCACCGCTATTTGCCGGATCGTTTTCTGGATCTACGCGCTGTATGGCGAGTAACGTCGTACCCTGTTCGTAAGGCATATCGTCATGGAGTCCCGCGGCATCAACGTATTTGCCGTCATCTTTTTTTCTCAGTCCAAGCGTATAGCCAACTCTTTCTTCGATCCATCTCGAAACAGCTTCTGCCACCGCATCTTTTACCTGGGCTTCTGCTGCGCGTTTTTGTTCAATTTGTTCTGCTGACGGTGCTGCTTTAGGAGCTTTTGGAGCCATGGTATTCATAATAAAGAATAGGGTTGTATCATAGTATAGTTTTTTATTTTTGTCAACTTTCAGCTTTGAATTTGTGTTAACGCCAGGTTAGCGTAGAATGCGGGCACCTGTTTTTCATTTCTTATTATATTTTTTATGAAGAAATTATTCTTTTCGAGAGCTCTGGCGACACTTCTTGCTGTGGCGATGATGGTTCCATTTCAGGCCGTTGCGGCTGTGAAGTCGCCGGCTCAGGTTCTTCCGAAAGACACAATTATCTATATGGATCTCAATCTTCAGGAACTTCCTGGGGATCTGGGCAATACGCTTATCAATCTTTTAAATACTCAGCTTGGAAGTTCAGATGTTCTGCCAGCGAGAAAAATTATGCTTGAGATGATTTCTGGAAAACGTATCTATCTCGCAATGAGCGGTAATGCTCTTTCTATGGAAGAACTCGCTCTTGTCATTCCGGCAACTCAGGATCAGTGGACACGATTTTTGGCTGCAGAACCAAAGCCTATAAAAAAAATGAGTGGCGTTCATGAATATTATCTGGAATCTGATTCACCTTCTTCGGATACTGCCACCTATCTCGATGGATATTTTATTGTCACTTCTTCTGGGGAAGATTACATGAAAAAGATCCTCCAGGGTTATGACAAGGGTGAATTCCTGTCTACATCAAGCGCCTATTCCAATACTGCGGCAAAACTTACATCTGGAAATTTCTTCACATTATTTGGAGATATCACCAAACTTCTTGATGGCGTGAAGCAGGAACTTTCGAGTGAGCTGGGTAAAGAAAGTGCTCAATCAATTCTGGATATCTACTCATCGTTCAAAGAATTTGCCTATGGATTTGGAACCTTTGATAAGGGTGTGAAATTTGAGGGGATTGTGACGAAAGGTCCGACATCAAACAAATTTTCGACCACTCCATTTCTTCCAACATTGTATAAGAAGGCTCCTGCAAAAAATCCGCTCCTCTACTACGAAGGCTACAACCTCAAACAGATTACTGATGTTTGGAGTGATCTCGTGAAGTCTCTTTCCGCGGAGTTCTCTTTTGACGCGACTGGTGCGCTCAGTGATGCGCTCGGCTTTGATCTTGAGAAAAATCTTCTCACTCATCTTTCTAAAGGCTTCTCAGTTACGATTGATCCTTCAACAACGGAAGTTCCCTATATAACCCTCATGGCTGACGTAAAGGGTAATGAACAGACCGTACAGGCGAGTGTGAAAAAAATTATTGATGTCCTCGGTGGAAATATTGATCCGCTTCAAATCACCGTTACGAATGATGGTGTTTTACTCCTTTCAAACGATGAAAAAATTCTTACCAAGTATGGTACCGGTATTGATGGAACTGATTTTGGCATGGCGGTGAGCAACCCACAGACGACGGGTTTAGTCTTTGTTGATCTGCAAAAAACCGCGACGGTCGTGAAGCAGACGATTGAGAGTGAGTATAAGACCTACCCAGTGAATAACCGAAAATACTTCAATCTTGAAAATATTCTCTCGCGCATTAATGTTATTTCCAAGCCGTGGTCAAGACTTGTCATGACCGGATATGATGATGGTACATCCGCTTCTTCAACGGTAAAAGTGTTTGTGGCGCCGAGCGTATATGCTGCCGATTACTGGCAGGATGCGTATGGAGCGTATGAAGAAATTGAAAAAAGCTACGCTCGATATGCCAGTTCATTGCAGGGATTTGATGATGTGCCTGCGGGTGTCTGGTATAGCGACTCGCTTCAGGATTTGAAGGTCGAGGGGATTATCAAAGGGTATGAGAACTATGGGATGTTAGCGTTCCGACCGGGACAGAACGTCACTCGTGCTGAGTTCCTCGCGATGCTCTATCGAGGTGTCTATGGTGAACCGGACTATCTGGAAAAATCAAATAGCAATTTTGAGTATATGAATTTCATGTCGAAGTGGGCAGATGAAGGGGATGGTGCGTACGCTGGTTCCAACTTTTTCAAGGATCTTGAGAGTGATCACTGGGCGTTCAGCATTGTCACGAGTGCCGCCAAGAAAAAGCTCATCAAAGGATATGGCAATCATGAGTTCCGACCAAATCAGACGATCAATCGTGCCGAGGCCGTTGCGATGGCGTACCGTTTCTATGAGTACAATAACGATCTTGAGATCTTTGTAGACCTTCCGTTCCGTGATGGAAAAGAGTTCCCGGATGTCGCGAAAGATGCTTGGTATGCTGCGCCAACAGATGCCGCCTACCGTCTTGGGATCGTTGATGGAAATGACTCGGGCAAGTTCGAGCCGGGCCGATCGCTCAACCGTGCTGAGGCAGCACAGATGATTCACAATTTATTGCGGGGGAAGTTTTAATTGAAAGTCGCGGATCGCATCCTGAATCTTTAACGCAAGACCTTGCTCGCCAAGCAGTTTGGCGAGCGTGGCGGCGTGCTGGGGATTTGAGGTCTGCGCGGTGTAGTGGATGTTATCTCTGATTTTTTGTGGGTAGGTTTTGAGAAACCCGACGACTTTTTTCGTGTAGAATTTATAGGTCTCTGTGTCTGTTTTTTTGAGTTTCTGAGCGAGATTTACGTAGTCGACATAAAACGTGAAGGCGTTGGCTGGATCATTTTTTATAGCATTCGCATAACTCTTGAGTGCCTCTTCACGATCGACGTACTCTTGAATTTGCCCCAGGTAGTTCCAGGAATAGGCGTCATACGGGTTGAGAGAAAGATGATAACGAAGGAGGCGAATTCCTTCTGAGGTGTTGCCTTGTGAGACGACAAAACGTGCCTGCGCATCGAAGTAGTTGCGTACGAATTTCATCTCGCCGTAGTTTTTGGTGTATGAGTTGAAGCCCTCGAGGAGGAGAGCCGTGCCGACCAGGATGGTGCTGATTGCCACTATGGAGGGCCATATCAGGGTGTGGAGCTTTTGCGGCTGGGGTTGCGGATGCGGATTTTCTTCTTTTTTTATCATGAAAAATCCGAGTAATACCCAAAAGAGCAACTGATTGCTGACGAAGTTCATGTTGTAATCGGCGACGTTGTGCGCGAGAGGACCCATGACCGCTATCAGGAGAATTGCGTCGGTGGTGATGCCGCGCTGGAGGAGGAGATCCCGTCGAATGTAGAAAATGAGGACGATGAAGGCGAGAAATAGTACGAAGGCGATCATACCTTCTTCAACGGCTACTTTGAGATACCAGTTGTGGGGATGTTCTGAAGATGCGAGGAAATCTGGCTGTATTTTTGCGTATCGATAGCGGAAGGAAAATGGGCCACTTCCAAGGAGTGGAAACTCCTTAATAAGTTCGAGTGAGCCTTTCATGAAGTCCCGCCGTTCATCAAATGAGGTCTGCTGTTCGGTTCCTGTGAAGGTAGCTTTGGCGAGAAATGAGTTCGTCTGCATACTGCTCCGACTCTCACTACGATGTGTGCGCATGGTGTGAAGTCCAACCGTCAGACACACCGTCAGGAGCATCGCGAGGAGGAGGTTGAACATCGTACTTTTTGTCTCTTTGAAAAGATCACCTCGTATATACCAGAGACCAATGATCAACTGCATGATGAGCACGAGAAAGGCCGCTCTTGAAAAGGTGAGTATGAGAGCCGTGAGGAGTATTCCCGTGAGCAATATCTTCACGATGCGTGTCTTGATTGTTAGGGCGAGTGGCCAGCACATCAGGAGCATGAGGGCGAAGGCGTTGGGCCAGTATTGAGATTTATAGGCGGCCACAAACATTGGCCCCGCGATCCGTGACTCGGATCGCGTCAGATATTGCCAACATCCGATCAGCGCGCAGACGACTGCAAGGGCGAGTACAATATGGAGGAAATCACGCCGCTCCTTTTCCGTGAAGGTCTGGACGATCGTAAATATCGCGACACCTGCTGTGAGCATCATGACCTCGCTCCAACCGAAGTTCTGGACGGGGGAGACGGCGAAGGCGATGAGAATGGTGATCGGAAAGAGTAGAGAGACGATTTTCAGCCAATTTGAAGCTGAGGCCAGCCCGGCCTTGAAACGCTGCTTCCCGAGTTCATTCCAGGAGAGAAAAAGCAGGAGGATCAGTAAGCCACCCAAAACATACAAAAGCGTGGCGTGCGGGGTGTTATCAAACTTGTTCCAGCCCTGGGGCAGGAGCCCAACCGCAAAAAATAAAGCTAAAATGATGACTCGTGGCGACATAGTGGACATATTCTACCATAGTGTATAATAAGGCCAGCAATTACCCCTCGTTTCATTATGGATAAAATTGCCATTCTCGACTTTGGTGGCCAGTATGCTCACCTTATTGCTAACCGAATTCGACGCCTCGGAGTGTATTCCGAGATCTACGACTCAACGACGCCAGCGAGTGCCTTACGTTTCTGTAAAGGTATTATTCTGTCAGGCGGCCCAAATAGTGTCTATGAAAAGGGGGCTCCGACCTGTGACCCCGATATTTTCAAATTGAATATTCCCGTTCTCGGAATTTGCTACGGTCATCAGCTTCTCGTCCATCTTCTTGGAGGAAAGGTCAAATCTTCCGGTACGAAAGAGTATGGTCACGCCCAAATTTCCATTTCTCGAAATGTTGGGGTGCTGAAATTCATGGGCGATGAACAGACTGTCTGGATGAGCCATGGTGATGAAGTCACGCTTTTGCCTCCGGGTATGGAAATTATAGGGAAAACAGAAGATTGCAGCTCCGCTGCAATTGCCGATGAACATCGACGATTCTTCGGGGTCCAGTTTCATATTGAAGTGACGCATACCCCAAATGGAACCAAGATGCTGGAAAATTTTATCGAGGTGTGTGGCGCGGAAAAAGAGTGGAATCTCAAAGAGTATATCGAGCAGTTGAAGATGAATATCCAGAAAGAGGTGAGAAATCGAAAGGTATTCATGCTCGTGAGCGGTGGTGTCGACTCGTCGGTGGCCTTTGCGCTGCTACAAAAAACACTCGGGGTGAATAATGTATATGGCTTGTTTGTCGACACGGGTTTGATGCGTGAGAACGAGGCCAAGGAGGTACGCGACTCGATGGAAAAGGCGGGATTCAAAAATCTTCATATTGAGGATGCGAGTAAAGATTTTTTTGCTGCGCTGAAGGGTGTGGTATTGCCCGAGAAAAAACGAATCATCATCGGCGATACGTTTCTGGAGGTTCAGAAGCGGGTCCTGAAAAAAATGAAGCTGAATCCAAAAGATTGGATGCTCGGTCAGGGAACTATTTATCCTGACACGATCGAGAGTGGAGGCACGAAGCATGCGGCGAAGATCAAGACGCACCACAACCGTGTTCCACAGATTGAGGAGATGATCAAAAAAGGGCTTATTATTGAGCCTTTGAAAGAATTTTATAAAGACGAGGTTCGTATTGTTGGTGAAAAAATCGGACTTGAGAAATCACTGATCTGGCGTCATCCGTTCCCGGGTCCGGGCTTGGGCGTGCGTGTGCTCTGTGCGAAAAAGGCCGAGTTGCCTTCAACTTGGAAAGTGACGGAGAAAAAAATCAATGAACATCTGAAGGCGAAAAAAGATGGACTGAAGGCGCATTTGCTGCCAGTTCAGAGTGTGGGCGTGCAGGGTGACAGTCGTTCATATAAGAATCCGGTTGTCGTCTGCGGCGAAGCCCCATGGGATCGGCTCAACGCGGTCTCTACTCGCATCACGAATCAGTTCTCTGCCGTGAATCGCGTCGTGTTTTCCGTTTCTCCTGATGAGATTTCCAAGATTGAGTTTGTTGGTCCTTCGTTTATGACCCCCGAGCGCGTGAAGTTATTGCAGCGTGCCGACGCGATCGTCAAAGAGTTCTGTGTGAAGAAGGGATTGTACAATGACGTCTGGCAGTTCCCAGTTATTCTCATTCCGGTGCGGATAAATAGTCGCGCGGGTGAGACCGTGGTACTACGACCCGTTTGTTCGGAAGAGGCGATGACGGCCAACTTCTACGAGATGGATTTCGCGTTGCTGAGGAAACTCGGCGATCTTTTGATGGCCGTGAAGGGCGTGAGTGCGGTACTGTATGACATCACGCACAAACCACCGGGTACGATTGAGTGGGAGTAGGAGTGTATATCTGTACTCAATCTTGACTATGCGTCTTTAATAGTGTACACTTTAGGTACACTTTATTCATTACCTATGGTTACAAAAATCATTGGGATTAAGAAATTCAGGGAAAATGTGACATCACTTTGGCATGATGCTGCTCATAAAAATGTTCGCTATGTGGTGATGCGCCATAATAAGCCTCTTTTTGAAGCCAATCCCATTAATGAGGAGGAGCTTCTTATTGCAACTTTTGCGAAAGACATTAAAACGGCTCGTGCACAGGCCAAGGCCGGAAAAGTATATAGCCACGATGAAGCTCGTAAGAAGTTAGGACTTTAACATGCGATATCAGCTTTTCTATACTGAAAAATCGCTTGATGATATTTCCCGTTTACCAAAGAAAATTGGTATACGGATTTTTGATAAACTTGCCTGGTATCGAGATAATGATCCACTTCATTTTGCTAAAAAACTGACGAATTTTGAGAATGGCATGTATCGGTGGAGAGTTGGGGATTATAGAATCGTTTTCGACATTGATGAAAAAGGTAGTATTTGTATCCTCATGATACTTGCCGTGAAACATCGTAAGGATGTTTACGATGCATAATTTTATGTAAGGCATATTCTCCATTTTTAAAAAGGCGTTTTGCGCTTGCTATATATATATATATATTACTGTTTTTTTGTTATCAAAAAACCCCTTATCCTCACCTCATGGAACAGCGAACAAAAATCATACTTGGAGTTGTCGCCGTGCTTGTTGTAAGTACTATTGCACTTGGAACTCAGTCGAGTATCTTTAAGGGAAATTTTTTTGGAAGCGGAAGTAACTCTGGTGGTCCTTTTCTTTATAATGGGACTATCGTATCCGCCGTTACCAGTGCTGTCCCATCTATCGTTACTTCTAATGTTTCTACTAATGTTTCTACTAATGTCTCTAGTAACATCTCTTCTAAAGTTTCATCTCCGGGAGGTACTTCAAATGTCGTATCAAAGGTTTCATCGAAGGTTTCATCGAACGTTTCATCAAAAGTTCCTTCAGTTGTTACTTCTGCGGTTACATCAGCCGTTCCGTTACCATATAGTCAGGCGAGAGAAATAGATCCTGATACATTAGATGAGCTCACAAAGGAAATTCTTGAAAAAGCTGCTCAGAACGCTTATCAAGAAGATCCAGCAAAGTTCACCCTTTCCAAAGAAGAGATGATAAAGATTCTCAAACTCTATGGTCAGTAAGCTCCGCCTTCTCCGATGTCGATACCTAAGCCTTGAGCTCATCTTGAAAAAGACAGAAGAGAATACGCATCTTCTGTCTTTTTTCTTTATTCTTTTCGCGCTTCCTCTTTTCTTTGCCCCGTTTTTTTCATTTTCTTTCACACAGGGCAAGGAAATGTTTCTTAAATTCGGCATTTTTCTCACATTTCTCGTTCTATCAATTCAGTATTTGTTTGGAGGAAGCTGCTCTATTCGAAATATTTTGAAGTCATGGATCTTTCTCCTCTTACTTTTTCAGATCACTCTCTATGCCTTAACTAATGCGCTTTCACCTACGCCGACCGTTGCCTTGTACGGGACATTAAGTAGAGGATTTGGCTTTATCATGGAGCTATTTTTGCTTTCTTTTACTCTCTATGGCGCCCTGACTCTCTCGGAGCATATGATTGCAAAGATTCTAAAAGCACTTTTCGCGAGTGGGATGCTCGTCGCCCTCTATGCTGTCATGCAGCGGGCAGGATTCGATCCATTTTTTGCGCATTATGATACTGGTATATTTTCCGGAAGAGTCTTTAGTTTTTTAGGAAACCCATCCTATCTGGGGCAGTTTATGCTTCTTATAGCTCTTCTTGGGGGGTATTTCATGCTTACTGTTCAGTCTAAAAAATGGAAATTTTTTTATGCTCTCGGAGTAACCCTGTCGGTAGCGGTTATTTTTCTCTCTGGAACGAGAACAGCACTCATTGGGCTTCTCTTTGCGCTTATTCTTACTGCTTTCAAGTACCGAAAAAGTATTGTACGCACCATCCAAAATCATAAAAAAACCTTTCTTATTTGTGTCATGATCGGAGTGGCTGGAGTGATCTCTTTTTCTGCCCTACAAGAACGATTTTCCCTAAGCGATACTGCATTTCGGTCTCTGTATTCGCGCCTCGAAATATGGAAAGGTGCTGCTCATCTTATTGAAAGAAAGCCAATTCTTGGGTATGGAGGTGAAACATTCTCGATTTATTTTCCAGAAATTATAACAAAGAAATTCCTATCTCTTGAAGAGAATATCAGCATTAACGCCGATAGAATCCATAACGAAACGCTGGAGATTTTCTTTTCTCATGGCATATTTGGGCTTCTTCTTTATATTACCCTCTTTATCTCACTTCTCCGCCTTTTTCTTCGTACTCATGATCCGAAAGTTGCCATTCTTTCCATTATTATTGTAGCTAATGCCGCTCAGAATCAATTTGCATTTCCAGATATCACTATCTCTGCAGTTATAGCTTTTTGTTTTGCTGGCCTCATTGCTTTGCAGTCAAAGGAGGAAAAAAATTTCACTCTTTCTCTAGCACCATGGAAATATAAAATTCTTGCATCTCTCTTTCTTGTTCTCTGTGCGATCGTTGGTTTCTTTGCTGTACTTCGACCTGCGATGTCGCAGCTGACTCACATGAGCTCCAAGGCACACTATTCAGTTGATTATGACACCGCTATTCACAAGCACAAAAAGGCGCTTTCTTATACTCCCTATTACAGCGAGCTGTGGTTTGAACTTATGTTTATTGATCGAAGTAGTATGGCTAGGGCCTTATATAATCTTGAACAGATTCATGGAAATTCGGGAGATGTACTTGCATGGAAGGGAAATTTTTATGCAAAAAGCGATCCTCATCTTGCAAGTACCTATTATACAAGAGCTCTCGAAAAGAATCCGTATCATCCAAACTGGATTCGATCTTTCGCTGATATGCTCTATCTCCATCAAGACTACAAAAACGCCCTCTATCTCTATTACCAGTACCTTCAGGCGATTCCTGATGTTGATATGATACAACAGAGCTCACGGGCATTTCTCAAGGATACCCCGTATTTCTGGGAGGTGATCAAGAAAATCGAGACCCTTACGCGGATACTTGATGAATAGGCGACAAAGGGAAAGCTTTAAAGCTGATATGCTTATATCCTTGCTTTTTTATTTTTTTATGCTATAGTTGTTCCTTCTAAAAAATATCTTATGAAATTATCACCTCGATCGTTATCGCCTGAAGCTCAAATTCCGCTATCTGTCTCTGGAACCCCTTCTTCATTTAGAGGCATTACCTCTTTGATATCCCGTTTTGGCGCTCGCACTGCTTTGAGTGTTGGACTTCTTACTGGAGCGGCTTGTTCTGATGATCTTGCCGTTCAGGGACCTGTGGCTGCGGATGCGTCATCATCTATCGACGCTGGACGCCTTGGTTCAATTGATGGAGGACAAGATGGTCAACAACGCCAGAATGACACTGCAAGTAGCGAGACGCAGGTTGCGAAACTTCCATGTAATCCAATTCCATACTGTCCGGAAGTAAAGCTTAATTCTGGGTCATTATTTTCACAGAATTATTACCTTCAATCTGGTCGCTGGTTCCGAGTTAACCCACTGACTCACAAGATTCATAAGGTGTGCGAACCGGTGAAGGGTACTCCATGCGATGAAGCAAAGGGCCAGACTCCTCAGAAGGATGGTTGTGATCTTCCTGTCTGTGATGACGCCACGATGTGTGATCCTATCCCATCAAGCAAGGTAGATCCCATGTATGAAGGTCCTGCTTTCATGCGGGATTTTGCAAATTTTCCGAAGACTGTGTATGGACAATCAAATATGCCTAATAACGGCTTTTACAGTAGCTACTGGTTCGGATCGAGTATCTTTGATGGCACGCCTGATCCGATTAGCTATCCCATGATTTTTGATAATGTTCCAGATTGCAAGGTTGGCGAGAAGCCAAAAGAGGGCGAGAGTTACTATACGTGTGATGTTATTCCGACTTGCGCTCCAACTATTCCATACTGTGAGCCTCTTCCTCGTTGTGAACCTAGTCAGTCCGCCATATCAATTATTTCCCAGGGTTCTGAAGGTGGCACGCCAGCTGTTTCATCTGAAACCTGTGCTCAGGACCTGAATTCATCTCTTACCTCGTTGACTTCTCATTACCATGTTGATGTCGCTCTCGCTCTTGAGAAGCTCTGTGGACCGGATGGCCCCTATCCCAAGAATCATGCTTTTACTGTTACCGCTGAGATGCACTGTCTTCCGATTCCCGAATGTAAGCCTGGAGAAAAGCCGGTAAAATCGAGTACTCCACTTCCTATTACGATTGATCTTGGTACTCTTGGAATGGTTGCATCAACGACGGGTCCGAATACTATTTTCGGAGGATATATTCCTTCTTGCGAGCCGATTCCTTCGTGTCCGAAGAAGTAGTTTTCGTGTAAACTCCACGTATGACTCGTATTTCTGGATTTGTGATCGTGCGTGATTCTGAAAAGACGCTTGAGCGATGTCTTGCGTCGTTGGCTCGGGTATGCGATGAAATCATCGTGGTTGATACTGGTTCGACCGATCGGACGAAAGAGATTGCTTTGAGGTTTACTGATGCTGATAAGATATATGACTTTCCGTGGATTGATGACTTCAGCGCGGCGAGGAATTTTGCTGTGTCGAAATGTACGGGAGAGTGGGTGATGTATCTCGATGCCGATGACGAGATGGACCGCGAGTCATGTGATCAGCTGAAGAGCGTTTTACATGAGAGTGCTGGTGAAACTTCTGGCTACACGTTGGCATATCGATATAGTACGGAGCGGATTTTGTACGTTCCTCGGGTATTTCGCCGAAGTCTTGATTTGCGCTTTACGATGCCGGTTCATGAGTATTTGGTGATTCCTCCAGAACTTCAAAAAACGTGGCGTGTCTGCTCTGATGTGATGGTGACACATCTGAGGCAAGCTGAGGATAATGAGTCATCACTGTCACGAAATATTGCGATACTTTCAAAAGCCGTCGAGCAAGAGAGTGGTGTTGTCGATAGCGACTCTTTGAACCATCTTCGATTTTTTCTGGCGCGAGATTTGTTTGCGCTTGGAAAATATGATGAGGCGCTTCCGCATTTTGATTCGCTTGCGGGAGCAGAGTCAGAGCTTGAACCATCATTTCGCTATCTGCTACATCTCCATCGTGGGCGCTGTTTACAGTCGTTAAAAAAGTTTGATGAGGCGATTGAGGCGTATCGCGCAGCTCATATAGCTGATGACCGCTTCAATGAGCCACTCATCTATCAGGCAGATATTTTTCTCTACCAGAAACGTGATCCTTCACGGGCGCGTGAACTGTACGAACAGGCTGGAACGGTTCCACTCCCACAGAGCTCATTTCCGGTGGAAACTTCTTTTTATCACGACTACCCAACGGCACAACTCAAGAAGATTTCCCGGCTCGATAAGCCAATTATGCTTGTGTGTGGCTACTATGGAACCATGAACTTTGGAGATGAGCTTATTCTCGAGTCCCTCATTCAGCACTTTCCGGATCATCGTCTCGTTGTCGCTTCGTATGATGTGGGTGTGACACAGGCACTTCATGAAATTGAGAGTGTTCCCTATGGGAATCTGGCCTTTGAACAAGCTTTGAGTATGGCTTCAGGCGTGATTATTGGTGGCGGTGGACTGTTTCATGACCAGGGGCTTGTGGAGAATAAAACCATTGCACTCTATACGGGAATTATCCAGAAAGCCGTGGCGCAAAAGAAAAAAGTTTTTCTCGTAGGTGTGGGTGTGGACACTATTCTACTCCCCGAAAATCAGCAACTCATTGCATCGACCCTTCCTCTCTGTGACGGGATTTTCGTACGAGATGATGCATCAAAGGAACGTCTTATTGTCTGTGGAGTCAGTGAGTCTTCGATACATGTGGCTCCCGATCTTGTGTTCGATCTTGATCTTTCTTCACTGTCGGATTCTGCGGTTCATCTCGCTGAAAAACACGGAGGTAAGCCGCGTATTGGCATTAATCTTTGCTTGCCGGTTCGAAATAGTGCGGTGGACCTCATGTCCCAAGTGGATACCGTGCTTGTTCCTTTTCTCAAAAAGCATGCTGAGACGTATGAGTTCGTTTTTATTCCCTTTGCGCCTGGAGACAAGGATTACGTTCCGTATCTTGAGGAAAAGAGCGGTGTGAAATTCTCAGTTTTTACCTTTACTGCGAGTACGAGAAAAGCCTATTTCGATCAATATATCCGTGCTCTTGCTGAGTGTGATGTACTTATCGGATCACGGTATCACTTTTTAGTCATGGGCATGCTGCTTGGGAAATCCGTCTATGGCCTATCGTATTCAGAAAAGACGAATGCGCTCATTGGGCTTTTTTCACCACACCTCCAGGCATTCCGTGGAGAGATTTCTCTGGAATCTTCGGGGAAGATTATTCTTGAATCACTACAGATGTCGATTCGAGATGTGGTGAAATATATTGAAAATACTATCTCTCAATAAATACCTCTTCTTCGCTGAAGCGGGACTTTTTTGCGAACTGTTCGGCGTCTTCGGGTGAGCGGAAACCGACGGCAAATATGGTGCGGGCGGTGAGGCCGAGCTTGTCGAGGCCGAGTATTTCATTGAATTTTGTGACGTCGAAACCTTCCATAGGGGAGGCGTCGATTTGGTTGTGCGCGGCTACGGTGAGCGCTACGCCGAGTGGAATATACACCTGTCGACCAAGCCACTCCTTCAGCTCCTCTGGAGATCGGCTCTTGACGGAGCCAACCATCATATCTCGAAAATCCTTGAGTGTATCCGGCGAAATATCGCGTGTTTTTGCGATCGATTCAATGTAGCGATCTACATACGCTTCGTCGATGGCGTTGTATGATGCAAGAATAAAAAGATCTGATGCCTCAGTAATTTGTGGCTGACCCCATCCTGCCCCGCTTAATGCTTCGCGAATAGCTGGATCGGTGACATGGATAAATTTCCATGGCTGTAAGCCAAAAGAAGAGGGAGAAAGTCGTAGTGCATTCTTTATAAGCGCTACCTGATCAGACGTTAACTTCTTCGTAACGTCGTATCGTTTTGTGGCATATCTCCACTGAAGACTCTCAATTGAGTTTGGCATAGGGTGATGAGTTATACTGGATAAAAAAATAGTATTTAGAGTTGGACTTTCTGTACGGTGGTTGCGTCCCCGATGCCGAGGAATTTTTTGGCAAATTCGGAGAATCGTTCCGGGGAGTCGGTGCAGGTGAAGATACGGGTGCCTGGTTTGGAGGGGTCGGCATTTTTTGTAAGCTGGGACTCGATTTCTGGATGGCGCTTGAGGTAGTCGGCGAGAGAGTCGGCGACGGCCGTGGAGGAGTCAAGAACATGGACGCGTGGGCCGAGGATATCTTCGAACACATCATGCATGATCGGGTAGTGGGTACAGCCAAGAATGAGTACGTCGGGTGCGAAGTCTTTCACGGGGGCGAGGTATTTTTTGAGAATAGAGCGGGCTTCGGGTTTGTGATGCCAGCCTTCCTCGATAAGAGGAGTGAGAAGTGGGGCAGCGACGCCAAAGACACGAATGCTGGGGTCGATTTTGTGGAGCTCTTTTTCGTAGGCTTTTGATGCGATGGTGGCACGGGTACCGATGACGGCGATGCGCTTATTTCTTGTTCTACGAGCGGCTTTTTCGGCGACGGGGATGATGACACCGAGGACTTTTTTGTTGGTCACGTTTGGAGTACGCAGATACTTTTCCTGAAGGTATGGAAGGGCTGCTGCGGAGGCGGTGTTGCAGGCGAAGATGGTGAGAGGGATTTTTTTGTTGAAGAAAAATTTCAGGGCATCTTCAGAAAACTGCTGGATCGTTTCGGGTGAGCGGGAGCCGTAGGGCACGCGAAGATTATCCCCAAGGTAGAGGTAGTCATATTGGGGAAGTGCTTTGATACAAGCCTTAAGAACGGTGAGTCCGCCGTAGCCAGAGTCGAATATTCCAATCATACCTGCCTATGTTATACTATCGCCATGACGATGACTACGCGACTTTCCACCATTTTCGTTCTCCTGGGTATTATCATTGGTGTTTTCTTTGCGGCGCAGTTTCAGACGGAGGTTCCGCTTGATAGTGCGTTTCCTGCCGATCAGTATGTAGCTCGACGAAACCTGGTTAAGGACTATCTGGATGAACAGGGTGTGCTGCGAAATCAGATCGCAAATCTCAATAAACAGATTGATGACCAACAAAAGAAGAATGAGGCGAGTCTTTCTACAACGAAACTTTCTATTCTTGATAATCTCAAAACTGATGCGGGACTGACTTCGGTTACGGGTGCAGGTGTGGAGATCTTTCTGGCTGATAGTACTGGAGCAAATCGTGAGTCGACCGGTGTCGTTCCAGAGGCCCTCGTTCAGGCCGCCGATCTGCGTGATATTGTGAATGTCCTGCGAACCCAGCAACCAGAGGCGATTGCCATTAACAATCAGCGCATTCTCTCAACGACGGCTATTACCGCGGTGGGGGCTAGTATTCTGGTAGGTAACTTCTACATTGCGCCTCCTTTTACGCTTACCGTGGCAGGTGATGAAAACTTTATCAGTCAGCGACTCAAGGATCCCGAGGTTCTCACTATTCTCAAAAAACGTGCGGCCGATTTCAAGCTTCAGTTTCATCTTACCGTTAAGTCTCATGTTAATATCCCGCCATACAATGGCGATTTTCGCGTAAAATATGTTAAACCTGCACAGTCTTAGTTCGGCCCGAAAGCGTGTTATTTTTGTAACCAGTTTTATTCTGGGACTCTTCTTTATTATTCAGTCACGTTCATTCGAGGGTGTTGAACAACTCGCCATTCGTGATTCTGCCTCGAATACGTTTCGGGAGCTCCAGGTTCTTCGAGATACGAACCGAAATCTCCTTGGTGAAATCGACAGTCTCGCTGAGTTACTGCGAAAAACAAAGGATAGCTCGCTGAGCCTCAAGGTGCTCGAGGAAGAGATTCAGAAATTCCGTCTCATTAATGGTCAGACGTCCGTGTATGGATCAGGCATTGTGATTACGGTTCCAGATAAGACCGAGGTAGCGGCGTTGGTGGATCTCGTCAATGAGCTCTTCAGCTCCGGTGCGGAGGCTGTAAGTGTGAATGGGGTTCGACTTACGGGAAATAGCTTTGGATTCGAGAGCATTCCGAGTGGACAGGTCCTGATGAATAGCTCCATTCTTCATCCGCCCT
>CALQZC010000009.1 GCA_943349045.1 Candidatus Peribacteria bacterium | reverse complement strand
ACCGGAATCATACCATCGATCGCACGGATACCCGTTTGCAAAGGAACGCCAACAGATTTTCGGGCCATAACACCCGGAGCAATTTTTTCAACTGGATACGACTTCTTCGTCGCAATAGCGCCCTTGCCATCAATCGGCATACCAAGCGCATCGACCACACGTCCAATCATCGCATCGCCAACAGGTACAGAAAGAATCTGTCCGGTAGACTTCACCGTATCACCTTCCTTCACGGCCTTCGGATCACCGAGAATAACGCAACCAACCGTATCTTCTTCGAGATTGAGCGCCCATCCAAACACGCCACTTCCAAACTCCAAAACTTCAGACGCACGCACGTCCTTCAAGCCGCTGAGACGGGCAATACCGTCACCAACTTCGAGAACCGTTCCGGTGTGCTCGGCATTTGATGTTGCGCGGAAATCTTGTATATGTCGCTTGAGGGCTTCCAGGACCGAATCTTGCATGATGGTGTGCGTAAGAATGTAAAAAGAAAGAGAAGGTGAAAAAAACTATATTGCAGTGAAGTCTCGTGCGAGACGCTGGAGTTTTCCAGAGACACTCGCGTCATACCGGTTATCGTCAATCTGGAGAATGATACCGCCTTTGATCGAAGGATCGACCTTCGTCTTGAGCTGAACCGTTTTACCCAGGGCCTGTGAGAGACGCTCACGCAGAGCATCTTGTTCATCAGCTGACATCTCCGATGGAGTCGTGGCCTCGACATCAACGAGATTATGTCGCTTGTTCCAAATCGTCTGGGCGGCTCGCATGATCGCGCCGAGGAGTTTTTCCTGGCGGTTTTCTTTGAGCATCAGCCAGAACGACTCCGAGAAACGTTCAGCGAGAGCCGGCGCCTTCGAGACGACGTTGACGAGAACTTCTGCGTACTGTTTTGGGGTAAGTTTCATGAACTATTATTTGCTAAATTCCTGAGTAGCACTTGCAACGAGTCGCTTCTGATCATCAGGTGAGAACTCTCGTTCGATGATTTTTTCGGTTGCCCGAACGACGAGACGGCCGAGTTCATCACTCGCCTCCTTGAGCATCTTCTCCTTCTCGCGAGCGAGCTGGAGCTTGGTCTGCTCATGCATCTGCTGTGCCTCGAGTCGCGCACTCTCAACGATGCTGTTCTTCGTCTCTTCAGCGCTCTTGGCCGCAACCTCGAGCATCTCAAGCGTCGTTTTCTTGGTCTGCTGGATCATCTCCATACGAGTCTGCTCAATATCCTTGAGCAGTTCTTCAGACTTCTTCGCATCATGGGCCGACTTCGCAATCATCCCACGTCGCTGCTCGAGTTTCTCGAGAACCGGTCCGTAGACATATTTCTTGAGAACAAAGAGGAGAATGAGAAAGTTAACGATCTGCGCGATGAGCAACTTTACATCGATACCGAGTTTTGAAATGAGTTCCATGAGAGAAGAATAAAAAAATGCGGGGAGGACGCTCGCTTCGCTCGCGTCTGTTATACGAACTTGATAATAAGAGCCACAACGAGAGCGTAAATAGCGACCGCTTCTGCGAAGGCGATAGCAAGAATCATAGCGGTCTGAATCTTTGGTGCTGCCTCTGGATTTCGGCCGATAGCATCAACACCACTGGCACCAATCTTACCGATGGCAAGAGCTGGACCGAGGGCACCAATCGCGATGACGAGCGCTACGAAGAGATTTTTATCCATAAAATGAGAGAAATTAAATAATATTTTAGGACTTAGGCAGTGGCATGTTGCGGTTCAGAAGAATGCCCTTCTTTTCCATGACTTTCGCCATGATCACCGTGACCGGTGGAACCCATCTTGAAGAATACGAGTGTGAGTAGAGCGAACACGAGGCCCTGGACGACTCCGACGAAGAGTTCCAGGCCGTAGAACGGAAGTGGTGCAAAAAACGGCACCAAAAAGCCGATAACAGCGAGGAGAACTTCACCAGCGAAGATATTTCCATAGAGACGGAAGCTGAACGAGATGATTTTGGAAAGTTCAGAGATAAGTTCAAGGATACCCACACCCGCACCGATTGGATCACGCAACGGATTGACGAAAAACTTGCCGAGGTAGCCACCAGCTCCCAGGTTCGATAACCCAAAAACCGTCGTCATCACCACGGAAATAACCGCAATTCCAAGCGTCATATTAACATCAGAGTAGGTGGAGCGCAGGAGCGGAACGAGAACCGTGTGGCCGTTGTGAACCTCATAGTAGCCAACCGGACCGACTCCCGGAAAGAGGCCAAACCAGTTAGACACCACAATGTAGAGGAAAATAGTCGCACAAATACCAAAGAACTGCTTCGTCTCTTTGTGATTCTGTGTGACCGAGTGAAAGAAATTATACAGTCCCTCAATCACCACCTCGACGAGATTCTGGAGTCCAGATGGAATCACATTGTCTCGATAGTTTTTGGAAAATCTCCACGCAACGACGAACAGAAAAACGAGAGAAATGATGGACATAATCCACGTATTTCGTACCTCGAACGATCCGATATGACCTACCGTTTCGGAATAAATCGTTGGCGGCGTAAATACGCCGGCAGCAGCCGGCGCTGAACCCGCATGCGTATTTTCCGTTATGATTTCTGTAGTTTGTGACATTATTTGATGGAGTTCATCTGGTCAGTAATAGTTTTAATTTTTCGGAAGGTTCCAATAGTTGTGATAATAAACGAGAGAGTGATGCCGATGAGGAGAAAGAGAGGAGAGGTGAGAAATTTTTTATCCATCCATGCGCCGCCGAATCCGAGAACCACGATGGGGAGGGCGATGAGATATCCGAGCTGGTAGGCGATGTCGAGAGCTAACCACATAGCCGACCGCTCTTTTTTCTCTTTCTTGGTTTCCATAATTACGCGTCCCGGTTAATACTTCCACTTCGTCCACCGCGATGCCGTCGAAGGGCGTGGAGACGTGATGTCTCGCGAGCAACCAACGTCATAGCCTGGAGGAATTCTGTCTCACTCGTTCTCTTCTCTTGCACCAATTTTTTAGCATCTGCAAGAGCTTTTTCAACCTGCTCCATGACCAGCTCCGTCGCCTTATCCGCACTCGTAGCGAGGACCGTCAGGCCCATCTTATCAACTTTCACGACACCCTCAGATACGGACACAAAGTGCTCTTGATTCTCATTTCGTAACGTAATCACCCCATGCCTCAGCGCCGTAATGAGCGGAATGTGGTTCGGAAGAACCGTGATCTCGCCGTTGACCGTTGGGAGGGAGACTGAGTCAACCTCTTCCTGGTACACGATGCGCTCTGGGG
The DNA here is from genome assembly GCA_943349045.1 of Candidatus Peribacteria bacterium. Classification (GTDB taxonomy): domain Bacteria; phylum Patescibacteriota; class Gracilibacteria; order UBA1369; family UBA12463; genus CALREA01. The sequence goes on along the minus strand of CALQZC010000009.1, from coordinate 24,868 downwards.
TGACGAGATAGAAAGGAATTTTCATGCAGTGCATTATAATTTACGCATTTTTGACATCATCGATCGAACCCTTCATATAGAAAGCATTTTCCTGTTTATCGTCGTGCTTACCCTCGAGAATTTCCTTGAAGCCACGGATTGTTTCTTTCAATGGAACGTACTGACCAGGGATACCGGTGAATGTCTCAGCAACGAAGAACGGCTGCGACAAAAATTTCTGAACCTTTCGAGCACGTGCAACGGCGAGCTTGTCCTCTTCGCTCAACTCTTCCATACCAAGAATGTTGATAATATCCTGGAGGTCGTTGTAACGCTGGAGAACCTTCTGGACGCCAAGCGCAACCGCATAGTGCTCATCACCGATAATTTTCGGATCCAACAAATTCGAAGATGAATCGAGAGGATCAACCGCCGGGTAGATACCAAGCTCAGAGAGACGTCGAGCGAGAACCACTTTTGAGTCCAAGTGAGCGAAGGTCGTCGCAGGAGCCGGATCAGTAAGATCATCCGCAGGCACGTAGACGGCCTGAACAGAGGTAATAGAGCCCTTATCGGTGGTAGTAATTCGTTCCTGAAGGATACCCATCTCATTCGCGAGCGTTGGCTGATAACCCACCGCCGATGGAATACGTCCAAGCAGAGCTGAGAGCTCAGAACCCGCCTGGGAGAATCGGAAGATATTATCCACGAAGAAGAGCACGTCCTGATTTTCTTCATCACGGAAGTACTCCGCGATCGTCACACCCGTAAGTGCGACACGGAGACGAACGCCAGGTGGCTCATTCATCTGGCCGAACACCAAACATGTTTTATCTAACACTCCAGAGTCTGCCATTTCATGATACAGATCATTTCCTTCACGAGTTCGTTCGCCGACACCCGCGAACACCGAGAAACCACCGTGTGCGGTCGCAATATTGTGAATCAACTCCGTGACAATGACCGTCTTTCCAACTCCAGCCCCTCCAAACAATCCAACCTTACCTCCTTTCATGAAGGGACAAATCAAATCGATAACTTTAATACCGGTTTCAAAAATCTCCGTCTTCGTCGACTGATCCATGAATTTTGGAGACGGTCGGTGAATCGAGTACGTTTTTTTTGCAGGAATTTTTTCTTTGCCATCAATCGGCCGACCGAGCACATCCACCATTCGGCCAAGCATCTCTCGTCCAACAGGAACACTAATAGTATTACCTGTTCGTGTGACCGGTGTATTTCGCTGAAGACCATCAGTCGTACCCATGGCTACCGCACGCACGTTTCCTGAACCAATATGTGACTGAACCTCGAGGGTTAACGTCACCTCACCATGCTGAATCGTCAGCGCCTCATAGATTCCAGGAAGCTCTCCCTCGAAGTGGCAATCCACGACGGGACCAATGATCTGACTGACACGACCGGTTGCCTCGAGTACTTTTGACATATGTTAGGGAAGCTAAGATTAATAAGATTACCTGAATCTAACTCCGGAAGATTTTAGAAACCTTACGGAAAAAAAGCAAGGGTAAAAACACACTTTAAGCTAGGAAAATCAGGCTAGACCTCCTGATCGCCTTTGTAGCCTTGGAGATAGTAGTTGGCGAACTTCTTGCCGTATACGAGCGGAGGGAAGAGATACTCAAAGAGCACTTTAAATTCTCGATCCGGCATATAGCTGCGATGATGGGAGGTAATAGCATAGTCACTACCCGAGATAAGCATTTCCTTCAATCCCAAAATCTGAGTCTCGAATTCAGTCTTTACATGATCAATATAGGGCTCCATCACACCATCGCCTCTGTCTCGAGTTGTTCGCACCGGGAGAATGGCATACATCGAGGATGAAAAGCCCCGCTGATCAGCAAAAAGTTGCGATCCAGCACTTCGTTTTGGTATAGATCCTTTGCTGCGAAGATCTCGCCCTTCACGCCTATCTTTGATCACCACTTCACCGCCTGAGGTGTATTCATAGAGAAGATTTCGAAGTGCTACCTCGTCTTCTGGTGAGTCAGTAACCATCGAGAGTCGAATAATATCAGTTGGCTGTTTATCGCGGAGCCAGCTTGAGATATATGACTCTAAAGACTTATACTGGACAAGTTTTTTATCCTTCGTATAAAAGCTCACGGTGGTATCTCGAGTCGTATCATATGTTTCAGGGATATGAATGGCTGCTTTTTGAAAGTTTTTTTCTTCAACCGGAAAGACTTGATACATGTGTCCATCGCGCTCAAACGTAAATGATTCGACATCATCATGGCCAGCCCACTCTTTATCATCCGGAAAGAGAACGTCGTAGGTATAATGACCATTTCCACCTCCACTTCCACCTTTCAAAGGTTCGCGTGTTTCAGGATCGATTTCTACGGACACACGGAACGTGTGAGTTTCCAATTCTGTCTCTTCGATGCCAAGACGAGTACGAAGATGCTTTTCCAGAAGTCCTCGTTTCCAAACTCCGTCTTTATATTTTTCCTCAAAACCATGTTTTCGGTAGAGTATCAAAAGTTCGAGCATTCGGCGAGCCTGGTGGCGGACGACGCCGTACGAAGTTTTATTATATTTGGGATGATCTTCCTTGAACTTATCAGGATATGATAGCCAGGTAATGAGTTTTCGAGGATCTCGACAGGTGAGAATTGGTTTGAGAAAAGAACATTCCTTATGGATGTTGCTGTCATTGCGCATTTTTAATCCCGTCTCACAGGTGTAGGTAATTTGATTCGCAGCAAACTCAAGCTGATCTCCAATAATAGCTTTTACCTGCTTATCAGAGAGGTGGTCAGGATCACCCTCAGGAGCACTATAGGTAAAGAATTTTCTCAGGCGGTCCATGAAGGCGTCAGGTGGAAGATCAGCGATATCTTTCAGCTCGCGCAAGGCATCTTCGGGAATAATAATGCTTCGATCACCCTCAGCCTGAAGATCAATAATGCGAACCTTGCGGAGTCTTGCCATTCGTTTTTGTCGAACATCTTGAATAGGAACTTTGAAATAGGTATCAAAAAATGTATCGTAATCAAATGAGTGATGAAAGAGCCCTGGATCTTCATCTTCCTGAGAATCATCAACAATAGACGCTGGAAGTTTACGAGCAATTTCTGCTCGCGTCTGTTCACATACCTCGGCAGATTTTCCAATAGCACGGAGCTCGCGATAGAGGACCATGTAGAGATTATCAAGAGGATACTTTCGAGAATCGAGATACTCAACGAGGGCTTTGAGATTCTCATGATTGATCTTGAGCATATCTCGGCGATATGAAATAACATTCCGTAAAATAACATCGAGCGCGAATTGATCAGGATTTTTCTCGTAGAGAGTTTGATAGGTTGCGTTGATAATGGAATGCGCGCCTTGTTCTATTTTGGCACGGAGAAGTGCGCGGATGTCAGACTCATGATTAAAAATATGAAGAATACTCACATCTGGATAGAGAACTTGATGACTTCTAATAAATGAAGAAAGCGTTTCAGGGTTGTTTGGTCGATCATAGTTCTCGAGAAAAGCCATAAGCCTATCTCGAACTATTTCGTATTGAGGAGTGGAAGTATCAGTCGTCTTGAGAGCCGGGTTACGGTTGGTCTCTCTACGAAGGTTTTCTATGAAGCCGTTTACAAGAATGTTGGCCAACTTGAGCTCTTTGAATTTTGCCTCTACCTCTGAGGGAAGGAGCTTGAAATTTTGGAAAATAGATTCGGCAAGATTACCAACGATAGATTTCATCGGAGCGTCCGATGCTTGTGAAATGAGTGCAGCTTCTTGTTTAATGAGCTCATCAAGAGATATCTGTAGGCCGGGTCCAGGGGTGTCCCTGGTGATAAATTCTCGAAGGGTAGCGGCAGCGCTCATAAAAAAAGAGAGAAGAGGTATCTATATTATAACAGCAACATATAATTTGTCACTATTAAAGCCAATGGCGAAATTTACCCCTGAGTCAGCTTCACCAGCTCCTCAACCGACATCGCCTTCTGCTCCTTGGTGGCGTAGTCACGGACGGCGACGTTTCGCTCGCTCGTCTCTTTTTCACCGATGACGACCATGTACGGGATGCGCATGTGCTCGGCATTTCGAATTTTTTTACCCAGAGTTTCAGCCGCGTTATCGATCTCGACTCGCACGCCTCGTGTGCGAAGCTGCTCAAGAACCTCATTCGCATACGGAAGGAACTGGTCGCTCACCGGAAGAATACGAACCTGAACCGGTGCGAGCCATCCAGGGAACGCACCACCGAAGTGTTCAATAATAATCCCCATGAATCGCTCGAGCGATCCAAAAATCGCAACGTGCAACACGGCAGGTCGATGGGATTTTCCATCTTCGCCCGTGTAGGTGAGATCGAAGTTTTCTGGCTGCGTGAAGTCGAGCTGCACCGTGGTAAGCTGCCACTCACGTCCAAGCGCATCCTCAACCATGATATCGATTTTTGGTCCGTAGAATGCTGCCTCTCCCTCTCCGATGAAGTACTCAGCACCCCAACGTTGGACACCATCAACCAAGTTCGCCTCCGCAAGTTTCCACAACGCATCATCACCAAAATATTTTTCTGGCTTTTCCGGATCTCGCACGCTGACGCGTGCTCGGAAATTTTTGAATCCAAATTTTTCGTACACCACTTTCGTCAAACCGAGAATCATATCAATCTCACTCCCGATCTGATCATGTCGCACAAAGTGATGGGTATCATCCTGCGTCACCGCGCGAACACGAAATAAGCCATTCACCTCACCACTTTTTTCATTTCGGTAGACCACCGTATTCTCCGCATAACGCAAAGGAAACTCACGATACGAGTGCGGCTCCGCCTTGTACATCTCGAAGTGATGCGGACAGTTCATGGCTTTCATCACGAGCTTGTCGCCACCGTCCTCCGTCTCCATGATCGGCATCATCGCGTCGTACTTTCCGAGGTGTCCGCTCGTCACATACAGCGCATCTTTTGCGATGTGCGGAATGCAGACAAATGAGTAGCCTCGTTTCTCTTTTTCATAGGTAATAAAATCTTCGAGGGTCTTTTTCAGTCGCGCACCCTTCGGAAGAAACAGCGGTAAACCCGCACCAACCAGCGGTGAAAACGCAAACAGTCCAAGCTGTTTTCCAAGAATTTTATGATCGCGCTTCTTCGCCTCCTCGATTTTATGCAAGTAATCTTTCAGCTCTTCCTGCGTTGCAAAACAGACACCATACATTCGCTGCATCGATGGATTCGCGCTGTCGCCTTTCCAGTACGCACTCGCCACCATCGTCAGCTGAAACGCACCAACTTTTCCGGTCGTCTCCGTATGATTTCCACGGCACAGATCCACGAATTTCACATCACCTTTCTGGTCGACATTTTCATAAAAACTCACCGTGGTAGAGCCCTGTTCCGCAAAGTCACTCACGAGTTCAATTTTAAAAGGTTGTTCGCCACCAGGCATCTCCTTCAAAAATTCCTTCGCCTCTTCGATCGTTTTTTCCTGTCGGACAAACGTCTGATTCTGTTTGCCAATATGCTCCATGCGCTTCTGGATGTCTTTGACGTCTTCTGGTGTCAGCGTTCGTGGCAGTTGAAAATCATAGTAAAATCCATTCTCGATCACCGGTCCCACACCAAGTTTCGCCTCCGGAAAAACCTGCAGCACCGCCTGTGCCAACATATGCGCACACGAGTGTCGCATGCCATAGAGAGGATCCGTCGCTTCTGGTTTTGGTGATCGTGGAGGCATAAAGAGTGTAATTTAGATCTGTAAAAATTGGAGCCCCCACATTCTAGCGATTTTCATCGGCAAAGCAAATACTCATATGTTACACTCGCACCAATGAAGCTCTCCTCTCTCCATCTCGAACACTTCCGCAACTACACCCGTCTCGATTTTGTGTTTCCGCAGGAGCCAATCGTCGTGCTCTCCGGTGAAAATGCGCAGGGAAAAACGAATTTTCTCGAGGCGATCTATATGATGGCGCTCACGAAGTCCTTCCGCGTCAGTGATCGTGAGTTTTTGAAGCAGTTTGAGGAGAGTTACTATAGAATTGAAGCAAAAGGGGAGGGATCGTCTGGTGATGATCTGCACCTCGAACTCGCCGAACTCCACGAGCCAAAAAACATGCGCGTCCTCAAGAAAAATGGCGTCAAAATCTCGGCTCCGAAGTTTATTGGAAATTTGAAAGTGGTGCTCTTCCGCCCCGAAGACCTCCAGATGCTCACCGACGAGCCGGCTGGACGGCGAAAATACCTCAATACCATCCTGATCCAGACCGTTCCTGGCTACATGAAACAGCTTCAGACCTACCAGAAGCTCCTCACCCAGCGAAACGCCCTCCTGCTTCAAATAAAGCAGCAAAAAATGTCGGGATCAGCTTCAAGCACGGGTTCCCTCCTTGATCTCTTCGACGAGCAGCTCGCTGAAGCTGGATCAGCTTTATTGACTAGTCGCCTGGAACTGGTGGAATTTTTGAAGAGTCAGCTTCAGATAGAAGGATCCCCCTATACCATTGACTATTTAAGCTCAATATTTTATGATGTCGATCTTTGCCCGGGCAAAGAATGGAATAGAGATATAAATAATGAATATGGCAACTCAGATCAGCTTCAGGCACGTGCCAGAAACGACCTGCAATCATATTTCCAGGAAGCCCTCACCGCCGCCCGCCCCCGCGACCTCCGCTCGACCCACACCTCCGTCGGCCCCCACCGCGACGACCTAAAGCTAAAAATCAACCACCAGCCACTCGAACTCACCGCCTCCCGGGGCGAACTCCGCAGTGCCCTCATGGAGCTCAAAAAGGCCGAGATCGCCTGGATCACGACCAAAACTCAGGATACGCCCCTCATTCTCCTCGACGATATCTTCTCCGAGCTCGACTCCAACCGAAAAAACGACCTCTTCGACCTCCTCCCACACGACGCCCAGATCATCATGACCATCGCCGAAGGCAACCCGCTCCCGACCAGTCTCACCACCCACCCAAAGCTGCGCTCAGCTTCAACGGTGAGGAAAATCCACGCAGGGCAGATTCATCTCTAGCAGCTTCACCTTGGCAAAAACCCCTAAAATATGGTATAATAGAAAGATAAGGCCGAACCTGACGTCGAACTTCAAAAACAAAAACCCACACCGCACCCCGCATGAGTCTCCAAATTCTCCAAATTATCGGATCAATTATTCTCGCCACGATTCCCGCGCTGATCTGGGGCTACATTTTTTACCTGAAAAATCCCTACAAGCGCAGCGTGATTTTCTACGCGTTCTTTCTCGGAGCAACCGCCGTCTTTCCGATTCTCTTCTACAAATATCTCTGGCAATTTTTTCCCTGGATCAACGCCTTCAAGTACACCCAGGGCTACGAGGCAAACGTCCTAGGAATAAGCCACTTTCTCGTCATACCGATGAGCGTCATTCTCACATTTTCCATCGTGGGTGTGATTGAAGAATTTATGAAACACATCGCCGTTCGTGCGATGGGGAAAAATGAATTTCAAGATATTGATGATGTGATCGAGCTCTCGATTCTCTGCGCATTAGGATTTTCATTCACGGAAAATATCATGTACTTCCACAATATCTGGGTGCATCAGGGAGCGCAAAATCTCTTTGTTCCATTCATCTTCCGATCGATCTTCTCGACCTTCGCGCACGTGCTCTTCTCGGGCATGATGGGCTACTATTACGGCATTGCCCACTTCGCAACGCCAATTCTCCGCCAGCAGAAGCACATTGTCTGGCCACGCCTCATGGAAAGAATCTTCGGGATCGACGACGAGCTTATTTATGCCGTGCAGAATCTTGCCCAGGGCTTCATTATTGCGGCTGGTCTCCATGCCGTTTTCAACGTCCTCCTCGAGATGAACTGGACGCTACTTATTATTCCATTCCTGCTTTGTGGCTACACCTATCTCAGCTATCTGTTCGAGAAAAAGGAGAACCACAAGAAATACGGCTATTTGACGAACAAGGGCGAGCGAGCGGTAGCTCGCGAGACGGTCGAGTCCATTTTGGGTTAGGGACACTTGATTCTTTGGCATTTCCATGCTACGGTCGCTGGTACTATGTCGCATGATTTTATTACCGTTAAGGGAGCCCGACTCCACAATCTCAAGAATATTAATGTTGAGATTCCGCGAAATAAGCTGACGGTGATTACCGGGCTTTCGGGCAGTGGAAAGTCATCCCTGGCCTTTGATACGATCTACGCCGAGGGTCAGCGCCGCTACGTTGAGTCACTTTCGACCTATGCACGTCAGTTTCTCCAGCTCATGGAAAAACCAGATGTCGACTCGATCGAGGGCCTCAGCCCTGCCATTTCGATTGACCAAAAAACAGCACCACGCAACCCGCGTTCAACCGTTGGTACGGTGACAGAAATTTATGATTATCTGAGACTTCTTTTTGCCAAAGTCGGCCATCCGCACTGTCCGGAATGTGGACGCGAGATTGCTCGTCAGACCACGAGTCAGATCGTTGATGCGGTCTCTGCGATGCCCGAAGGAAGAAAAATTCTCATTCTCTGTCCAGTCGTTCGGGATCGAAAAGGTCGCCACGAAAAGGCATTTGAAAAAATTAAAAAAGACGGCTTCGTCCGTGTCCGCGTCGATGGGGAAGTCTATAACGTTCTCGAAGTTCCTGAGCTCGACGAGGCAAAGAAGCACTCGGTCGATATTGTCATTGATCGTCTCGTGATCAAAAACTTCGGTCGCCTCACCGAAAAACTCAAGTCTGGTGAAGAGATTGAGGTCGCCAATCCAGATCGCAGCCGTCTCGCCGACTCAATCGAGATCGCGCTCAAGCATGGCGAGGGCCTGATGGTCGTCCAGGATAACGAGACAAAAAAAGAAGAGGTCTTTTCCGAACGCTTCGCCTGTCCAGAGTGCAACATCTCGATTCCAGAAATTTCTCCACGATTCTTCTCGTTCAACTCACCACACGGCGCCTGCCCAATCTGTCACGGCCTCGGAACCAAGCTCGAAATTGATCCGCTCCTCGTCCTTCCGAATAAAGAGCTGACCCTCGCCGAGGGCGCCATCATGCCATGGTCCGCGACCACCTCACATCTCACCTGGTATAATCGCATTCTCGAGGCCGTCTCAAAAGTCTACAAGTTCTCAATGAACACACCCGTCAAGAATCACAGTGCCGAAGTGATGAAACTCGTCCTCTACGGAACAGGGGATCGCAAGTACACGGTGAATATCGGTGCCGGAAAATCATCACAAGACGAAGACGACGAAGGAGTCAGTGACGGTAAAGGAGCACCAGCAAGCGGTTTTCGAGGTGAATATGTTACGACGTTCGAAGGAGTAATTCCAAATCTCGAGCGTCGCTATCTCGAGACGGACTCAGATTATGTCCGAAAAAAAATCGAGAGCTTTATGCGAATTCTCGACTGTCCCGGGTGTCACGGGAAACGTCTACGTCCTGAAGTCCTTGCGGTCAAGGTCGCGGATATGTCAATTATCGACGTGACCGAGTTTTCCGTCAGCCGCGCGAAAGAGTTCTTCGGTGGACTCACACTGTCAGACTCCGAGAAGCACATCAGTAAACTGATTTTCCAGGAGGTGAACTCACGCCTCCAGTTCCTCACGGATGTCGGACTCTCATATCTGACACTGAATCGCACCGCCAACACGCTCTCCGGAGGTGAGGCACAGCGAATTCGTCTCGCGACACAGATCGGCTCACGCCTCTCGGGGGTGGTATATGTCTTGGATGAGCCATCAATTGGCTTACACCAAAATGACAATGAAAAACTGATCAAAACCCTCGTACAGTTACGAGACCTCGGCAACACCGTCATCGTCGTCGAGCACGACAACGACATGATGCTCCAGGCAGATTATTTGTTGGATATCGGTCCAGGCGCGGGCAAACATGGCGGGCAGGTGATCGCGCAGGGAACTCCGAAAGAAGTTATGGCCAACCCAAATTCACTGACTGGTAAGTACCTCTCAGGGAAAGAGGAGATTCCACAGCCAAAAAAACGTCGAACCGGAAATGGAAATTTCATTAACATCATCGGAGCGACGGAACACAATCTCAAAAAGGTCACCGCGAAGATTCCACTCGGCATTCTCATTGGAGTCACCGGCGTATCCGGCTCTGGGAAATCCACCCTCATTAACGACATTCTCGTCAAAAAAGTTTCCAAAGAGCTCTACGGCTCACACGAGATGCCTGGTCATCACGAAAAGATCGAAGGTATCGAACACATCGACAAAATCATCAATATCGATCAGTCTCCGATTGGCCGTACACCGCGCTCAAATCCAGCAACCTATACCGGCGTCTTCACCGACATCCGCGAAATTTTTGCGCAGACAAGCGAGGCTCGTATGCGTGGATACAAGTCAGGCCGCTTCTCGTTCAACGTGAAGGGTGGCCGCTGTGAGGCCTGCTCGGGCGATGGTATTAAGAAAATTGAGATGCACTTTCTGCCCGACGTCTATGTTCCATGTGAAGAGTGCAAGGGTCGTCGCTACAATAATGAGGCACTCGAAATCCGCTACCGAGGCAAAAACATTGCCGACGTACTGGACATGACCACCGAGGAAGCTCTCGAGTTTTTCGCCGCCGTGCCGTCGATCAAAACGAAAATGCAGACCCTCGTTGACGTGGGTCTCGGCTACCTGCATCTCGGCCAGTCCGCAACCACCCTTTCAGGTGGTGAAGCCCAGCGTATCAAACTCGCCACCGAACTTTCTCGTCGCTCAACCGGTCGTACCCTCTACGTTCTCGACGAACCAACCACCGGCCTTCACTTCGACGACGTCCGCCGCCTCCTCGAGGTGCTCCAGCGTCTCGTCGAAAAGGGAAACACCGTCCTCATCATCGAACACAACCTCGACGTCATCAAGTGCTGCGACCACCTCATCGACATGGGTCCCGAAGGCGGTGACAAAGGCGGCCTCATCGTCGCCCAAGGCACCCCCGAAGACGTCATCAAAACCAAAGCCTCCCTCACCGGCATGTGGCTGAAGAAGATCATGCGGTAGTTAGGATGAGCGAACGGTATTGTACCTCCCTAGCGGAGGTTTTTTTCGTGCCAAAGAATATGTAATGAAAAAATATTTTACAATTAACACAAGAGACATATAGACACCTTTTGCAAAAGTTTTGAACATTAAACACACACAATAAGTTTAATAGAATGTAATAGAATTTAATATCATGTAATAGAATATCATAGATTATCAACAAACGTAGACGTAACTAACTTTAACAAAATGTAAATAACTGTAGAAAAGTTAAATTAAATATTGATAACTATAATTAAATTTGATACGTTGTGCCCAACAACAATAAATTGCATGAAGTGTAATTACCTATCATCACATTATGAAGGGTGTGAGAAGTAGGAAAAGTGAGTTACATGGAATGTAACAAAATGTAAAAAAGTGTAAAAGAATATAATAAGATGTAATAGAGTGTAAAAATGCGTTAGTAAGTTGACATATAGTATGTTATGCTCGGAGTCATGGATGAAAGATTCTACACTCCGAAGCAAGTCGCTGATATTCTTCAGGTTCACCAGTACACCGTACTCAAGTGGATTCGCGAAGGAAAACTCAGGGCATTGAAGCTTGGCAGAGTATATCGCACGACAGAAAGTGAGCTGCGTGCCTTCCTCGGTCAAACCGCCCATGATTCAGCGCAACAGATTATGAGAAGTGCGGCCGACGGCCCGGTAGTCCAAGCGTCCACCGTCAATTATGTGCCCCCTCATATCGAACCGGATGACCATGTCCCAGCTCCGTACGAACTCCATACCGAACAGCCCGTTTACAGTATTCGCATGGAACCCTAATTCCAGGCAAAAACCCTCCCCCTCATCTGACCCCCTCACTCACATGATTCTCAACTGCTATACATGCGGTAAGTCCGTCTCGAACCACATCAATCTCTGTCCGTACTGTAAAGCAGAAGTAATTTCGCTCGACTGGGCGGCACCATTAGCCACCCCCTCAGCGAATCGGGAGAAACGTAAAGGTCTCGCTGGAGCAATCCTTTCAGCACTTCTTCTCCGGGCGTAAGAGGTTGTGTGCCTCCCCGCGCAGAAGTACGCGAAAAACTGCAAAGTCCCTAGAAAAGCAACAAAGTTATATCACCCCTTTCTCAGCCGGAGGGGTGATTTTTTCACGCAAAGCCTAAAAGCCTATCATCATTTACTCACACACTGTCTCTTCGCAATGTACGCCGTACACTGCTGAACCTTGGCCATCGGCTGAGTGGTACCATCGATAATCTTATTCAGTGCCTGAATCTCCTTCAGCATCTCACTCGCCGCACGATCGCTAAACTGCTTGTAGAGAACCTCGTAGGTAGCACGTCGCTTCGCCTGCTCTTCCTCCTCGATATAGCGACCATAGTCACCCTCGGCGGCCTTGAGAATGTTCAAAAAATCTGGCGTCGGAGCATCGGTTACATTTTTTTCGAGCTGATCCACGATACCACTCAAGGTCTGCTGAGGCTTCAACCCATTCAACTTGATATCGACAAATCCACTGAGAAACTCGCCGCTTCGACCCGAAGGACCCACCAGAGCCTCTGCTTTTGTTGACGTCGTTGTCTTTAACTTTTTCCACGCTGGTGCCAATCCACCAAAACTTTCCGTGAAGTCATTCCACGCTTCTCGAAGCGCCTCCCAGTCTTCGCTTTTACAGTCTCGATACGACTCGATATTTGCCGCATACTTTTCTTCAAATTTTTTAAAGAGCTCTCCAAAACGCTCCGCACTCACGAGTTTGCGATCGGTCACGAGAGAATCTATGAGGAGTTGACGCAGTTTATCGGGATGGCGAACCAGCGCCTTCGACCCATCTGGGGATGGTTTTTCTTCATCGGTATCCATCATATGCCGGACATACTCGAGCTCGAACCGGAGATCATTGAGCTGTAGCCCTAACTCAGGAACCCCCGAGGTCTGACACGAAAAAATCTTCTTTCGCAGCTGGGTTTCGGCAGATTGAATCGCCTCGAGGAGGTTGAAGATATCCACTTGCTGACACGCATTTTTGGTAAAAACATCACTCCAGGTACTGAGAAAATCCCGGAAAGAGACGCCATGTTGAGCAAACGAACCCCACTGGGAAAATCGTTTATTCACGGGACAGCCGGGAATATTTGGGAATAGCGACGCACTCTCAATCGGCACACTGCCCGATAGAGTAAACACGCCGACGACACTCATGATAGTGAGCGTTTTGGTGAGCCAGGAGTGTGATGGGCGGTGAAGCATAGGTGATCGAGTGGGAAAAATTTATTTATTCTCAAATTTCGGACAGGTCTCCTTATTGAACTTTTCGAAGGTCTGCTGGAATGAGCCGAAGAACGAGGTCATGAGTCGCATTTCCTGGATAACCTGTTGGTATCCCTCACTCTTCGTATCGGTCTGGGTTGAGGTGTCACGTTCTGAAATCTGTCGCTGCGCGGAGGCAACTTCATGCTGGATGGCCTGATTAATTTGCGAGAGAAGTTGATCCTGCGTAACATCTGGAGCCGCATTCTGGAGCGCCTCGTCCACAATTTTCGTCTTGGTTCGCCCCGGCGTCTTGGCAAATGGAATCGCCTTTTTCACATATCGATCCCACTCCACACCGATGTCGTGACCGACGAGTGGCCCAAGTTTCTGAGGGGTGATGACAGGCGAAGGAATGAGAAAAATATTCATACTCAAGCGATCACTGAGATTCAGCGAGGTACTACACTTCGTCGACTCGTAGACATTGCCGGTGAGTTTGTTGGCCGCGAGCGACTTCGAGAGAAGCTTCTGCATCGTCTCATTCATCGCGGCCACCGTACACTGAATGCAGGTCTCCTTAGGCTTCAGAGCCCCATACGTTTTCATCGTCGTATCGAGCGTCACACAAAACAGGGGATCGCTACTTCCCTCGGGATAGGTATAGACGGCCGTTCCCTTGAGTCCGGCACAGAAGTTCGGCTGAGTAATGGAAAGCGGTGTAGCAGGAGTCGTCGTAATCCGCTTCGTCTCAGGCGGAAGCGATGAAATTGTGGGAATATTGGGTACCACAGGCGGCTTGGATGAAGGTGCATCACCAGCTCCTCCCGAGCCCGTTGGCTTCGGAGAAGGATTGGCAGCGACATACGTTTTCAGCGCTTTATTCAGCGGTGATTCCTGCTGACAGGCATTGATTGTCCCATCCGTCCCCGTCGCGCCTGCAAGAATATCATCAATCGTCGGTGCCTTGCCGGTATCTTTTTTCCCACTATCCTTGTCCTTATCCTTGTCGCCACCACCACTCGTATCACCGCTACCAGAGCCTCCACCAGCACCTCCAGCCGGAGCCGGAGTACCGCTACCTGCCGCCGCTACCGCCCCCGTCAGCGGGCTACTCGACGTCCCAAAAGGTGATTTCTCAAATGGGTTTGTAAACAACTTTTGATTGAACTTCGAATCACTCTTCTCAACGAAGAGAACCTTTTCGATAATATTCAGGTCATGGACCAGATCGAAACTCGAGTCAGAGAGATCGCCATTTGAAAAAATCTCGGTGGCCGAAAGGACCGCATCAAGTTCATATCCAAGTCGATGGTGTCTAAGAATTTCCGCATACGAACGCTGGATCTTCGTCATGTCACCGACCGCGCGCTCCTGCGTGTAGGCAGCCGAGCGTCCGACAAAGAGCGGCGTCAGTCCACCATTGAGAATAATCTCCGCATCCGTCGGCGTAAGTCCATAGCTCTGGGCCAGCTCACGAATGGCATCCTGTTCAGGCTTATCCATCGTCTGCTGATACATGTAGAGGTAGAGATTGGCATTACTCGTCTGAAAAATCGAACCCTGTGTCACCGCACCATTTGGATTATCGACCCCAGCCGCATGCAGCATCTTCGTAAAAAGCGCGTGAGTCGTTGGCGGAGGTGAAATATCCTGTGCCTCAACGGTCACCGCACCGGGCCACGTCACCCCGGACGCAACACAGCCCATCCACGCACTGACGGCGAGGAGAGAAAGTGACCCGAAGATGAGGAGGTGAGAACGGTTCATGCGAGGCATTTCAAAAAATTATTTGCACTCCGTCGTCGTGACGTCGTGGAATCGTGAAGGATAGGTATCAACTTTCTTGCGAATATCAATCAGGTGATCGTAGTACTTCACGAGTAGGCCGATAGTTTTTTCGTACTCCTGGTGGAGAGGATACTGGGTGAGGAGTTCGCTATACGCCTTGAGCGTCGTATCAAGCGTTTTTTTCGTAGAGGTAAACTCGCGCTCGATCCAGCTTTTTCGGGCGCTGAAGAGACGAGTCGTGTCGCCCTGAGTCGGATTCTCCAGAACTCCGGTAATTTCTGCAATCGCGGTATTATTACGAACCTTCAATATCTGATGATAGGTCTCATAGAGGTCATCAACTCTCAGAAAAAGACAGTAGGTGCTGATGTTCATGCCATTTCCTGTCTTCTCGCACTCTTTGTCATCCACCGGCGGAGCAGTGACGATTTTGATCGTGCCCTTTTCTTTTGCCGTGCGGTTAGCATCCTTGTAGAGTCGCATGTGCTCATTGAAAATCACATTCACCGCGTTGTGGTAGGTCATGCTGAGATCCTCGAGTTTCGTATCGAGTTTGGCATTTTGCAGCGAAGCTTTCGCCTTTATGAGGACGCTCGCATCATACGGTTTTTGGGTTCCCGGCTCCGCGGCTGAGACCATCGCCGCCGTCACCACGGAGACGAAGAGTCCCGCGAAGATGCCGATGCTAAAGATGCCGTGATGGGCTATTTTTGAATACATTTTTCCGTAAATTTAGGAAGTTTATCGCTGAACGCGGTGAAGTATCCATCGAACTGACCCAGGAGGTCATTGAGATTTTTCAACTTGCCGTTGATACTTCGAAGCTTTTCGCTCAGTGCCGTCGAGCGCTTCGAGTAGGCCGTATCCTGGACATAGGCACGGAATACTTCATCGGCGATCGTCATCTGCTCTTCAAGTCGATCATTACAGTAGGAAATTTCCTCAAGAGCATCCGCCTGCAAGCCCGCCTGCGTCAGGAAGCTCGCACGCTTCTCAATGAGTCCAGCTCGGTAATCTTTCAGTCGATCCATGGCGACCGGCAGAAGACTCGAGTTCGGCGCTCCATTTTTGAAGTGCGCATTCATAAAGGTAATGAGCTTCTTTTTTTCTTGTTCAAAAAAAGGCGGGAGCTCTGTAGTGCACTTCTGGTCCACAGCGGTAGTCGGTGCGGTTGCGTCCGTATCTCCATCACCCGGCGCGGCTCCCTCAAGCCCTGCAGCCGGAGTTCCCTCAAGAGCAAATATCATCGGTACTCCACGGTACGCCCCAAAGAACATGGCGACACCCAGGGTCGAGCCCATCAGAAACGCCGCAAATTGTTTGAGTGAGAAACGCATGAGGGTGCGTGTAAAAATTAAGGAGAAAGAAGAATACCGTTACTCTTGCGATGAACGACTTGGTGGTCCTTGGTAGATAGTATCGCAAAAATCGTATCACCTGGTAAGAGCATTCCCGTATTATCAAAGGTAGAAATACATGGACAGGTCAGACAATCAGGAAGGTATGCATAGATACCAGGTGGCAACATCGACGTCTTCGACGAAGGTACGCCAGGGGTAATTGTCACCTCAGGTTTTTTCTCAGGAGGCTTCTTCGACACCCCGTGACAGTTTCGCAACGCGAGGACTCTCGCCGCCATCACCGCGAAGTCACCACGACTCATCTTTTGCGCAGGAGCCGCCGCCTCTCCTTTTGTCACGATAAATGGAGAAGCAACATCACTCGGTTTCAGGAGAAATGGCGCAAGTCCCTGGCCAACTTCCATCGCGCGAGCATACCAGGTTTCGCCTGGTCCAGGAACCGTCGGTTTGTAGCTAATAATCTGAAGCATCTTCAGCGTCTCCACGAGAATTTTCACCGACTCCGCCCGAGTAATAAATGCGAGCGGCTTATATGGGGCGAGACTAGCAGCATTTTTTTCACCCAGATATCCAGTAATCATCGTGCGCAGGAACGACTCCTTCACATATGGATAGTACCAAGGAGTTGGCTCAACAAATGGAATATCGTAGAACGGTGACGGTGCCTTGTAGGCCTCAGGTCGAGGTTCAATACAGAGCGTCTTCAGGACAATTTTCGTAAACTCCGCACGGCTGATGAGCTGATCTGGTTTGAAGACCTGTTTCCCATTCTCGGTATACCCATCGACGATATCGTATGACTCGAGCAGATTCACCGCATCGAAGATAGAGGACTTCTCATCAACATCGGTAAAGACCGAGGTCGAAGGTGTTTCGGACGGACCGATAACCGAAGTAGCCGGCTCAAACTGTTTGCCATCGAGAACCGTGAGTGGTTTGCTAAGTGGCGAAGAAATATACATCTCCGCAACTGCCGCACCACCCGCCCGAATCTCAAAGAAGTACGGCATATCGGCGACATCGCGCAGCGCAAGAGCGCTCTGCCCGCCAATCAAAAACACATGCCCGGATGAGTCAATCACCGCCACACGCTTCGCACTCTGGGTCTCAATAATTTCCGTTCCACCGAAGTACAGCGGATCGTTCGCCGCGATCGTTCGCAACACATAGCTATCTTGCGGGTTGAGATCTCGCAGGTGAACCCCTGACAAAGCCCCGATCGTCACCGGCGTGTAGGCAAATTCAGGCGCATCAATCACCGTATCCGTATTCACATCGGGAACCTGGAAGAAGGAGGCGAGCACCGCCCCAGTCGGATCTTTCAATCGAACAAGCGCGAGATGCTGACTGTTCGCCGCATCAGCAACAACGCTGTATCCCGACTTCACATTCATTAATTTTCCAGTGGTCTTCGAGTACTCAGCGACGATCTCACCCTTCGCATTTTTGATGACCATTTTACCCTCCGTCGAGAGTCCCTTCACCGTAAACTTGCCCTGATCGTCGGTCACATACGTTCCCAGAACCATAGCATTTCCGGAGCGCTCACGAACGAGCGAGTACGGCATCTGCGCCTCAGCCGGCGTGAGGAATCCACTCACGGTTCCATCCTTCAGCGAGGCACTCGAAAGCGTAATATCCGGGACATATACATGGATAATGATCGCCTGACCACCCTGCGCACCCTGCGCATTTTTACTCCAGACTCGGATCTTCACATCCTGTACCTTATCAAATGGTCCAATCGTAAACATCGGGCTCGCCTGAGAAATATCAGGATCATTGGTCGGATCACCATCGTTATTGGCATCGACCGCGACATTCATGTCGATGAAGAAATTCACAATATCACCCTTCGCATCGAACGAGGTCGAGGCATCAATCATCACCGTTTTACTCACCGGAACGAATCGCTCGGAAGGTCCACTCACACTCGTCAAAGGCGCCGCAGTTTCTCCGCAGAGCTGTGGCGCGAGCAGGCCAACGTCGGACACCGTACCGCGATCACCGCTCTCGGTGAGCGCCCGTACCTGGAAGTACTTCGTGCCATAATCAAGCGCCAGCGTCACCGAGTGACTCTCGGACTTTTCCAGTGGTTCAACCACGATATTCGCATCGAACGGAATCTTTCCAGTGGCCTCATCATGCAGATAATATCGTCGAACGAGTCCAGATGGATCCCGCATCACAACCTCATATCCTGCCGGTTGCGCACGACCGGCCACACCCTGCACCGCGGCATTCCAGAAAATCGTCACCGCATTTTTTTGTGAGTAGTCCGCACTGACCCCGTGTACCGCAGGCAACACCGGTAGCATTTTTTCCAGCGAGCGAACCTGAGCACCACCCTTCACAAACTCGCTAAACGCATCCGACGGAGTCGCAGAAACCGCCTTCAGATTTTCTTTCAAATACACGTCTCCACCGAAACTATAGATGGCATCGATATCACCATCACCATCGACATCAGCGTTGACTTCCTTCGGACTCCGATGCATCTCGAGCGTGTAGTTTATGAGCTTCTCGGCCTTGCCACTATTTGGATTTTGAATGTAAATACCAAGCGAGGTGTGAGTTGCCTGCGCGTAGTTTTCGTAGAGTTTTCCAATATCCCCAGAGGTCTTCGATGTGTCTTCTTTTGACGCGTCCTTAGGAGTATAGGCAAGTTGACGATAGGAGGAGGACGATGCACCTAACGGCGCAGTGGCTGCGCTATCCGCCACACCACTCTGCGCAATATACCGTCCCAATCGGCGCTCATTGAAATCCGCAATCCACTGCTCACCATACTGTTCCTGGTACGCAACTGATGCATCCAGAGAATCGTTATCTGCGACCCACTGCTCGAGTCCATGCTGCAACTCAGCGAGATAGCCCGTGCCATGTTCGCCATCCATCTTTGGAAGCGTTGCAATATCGACATACTCCTTTTCAGCCACCATGCGATACTCACGTGGATTCGTCGCATCAGCAGAAACTTTTTTAGATGCGTTTTTAGATGCCTTATTCGCATCCTTCACGAGATCGGTGGAGTACGAGTTCACCATATCGGCGAACTCCTTGAAGAAATCATAAATAAAATCAGTTTGAAGATCGAGCTTGAGCTTTCCACGAACGAAAAACTGATCCGGAGCCTCGATACCAGGAAGACCGAGGGGAATCTCTGACGACTTCACCTGTACCTTGAGATCAATATCAATATCGAGCGGCGGATCGAGTGGACGCTGCGTGATCTCCTCAACCTTCGTCTTGAGATTTGCCTCATCCACAGGCGTGAAGCCCTTCTTCAGGAGACAGACAATCTCGAGCGCATTTTTGATGAGCTTGACACTTTCCTCCAACTTCACACCCTTGAAGACCTCAAATCCTGGGATTTTCGGAGCCGGCGGAAGGTCAGGAAGTTTGAAAACCGGAAGCGGCGGAAGGTCAGGAAGGTCAGGTAAATCAGGAAGGGTCGGGATCTCGGGAATCGTTGGAATAAGGTCGGCAAACACCGAGTCGAGATCAATCTTCAAGCTCTTGAAGTTAATAGACTTCGAGATCGACTCATCAGTAAGTGGCAGTTCAACATTCGGAAGGAGCGACTCAATCGGAAATTTGAAAGGTGGAATCGTTGGAAGAATAATCTGCTCCGGCGTGAAGGTCACATCGGGCCATGCAACCCGAATACCAACTTCGAGCTGAGAAAAGTCGAGAACAATATCCGGCCACTTCGGAATCGTGACAGGTTTCGGCATCATACCCTCGATATCAACAAACAACTTCGTAAACCACTCAAACAGCGAGCCGCGTTCACTCTTGCACTCATCGCAACCCTCATTATACTCCGCAGTAATGTCGACGAGAATCTGCCACTTTGCCAGAATTTTTTTAATCTGCTGGGCCGCATCCAACCACTGCTGCATGCGCATTTCCTGACGCTTCACGTAGCCTCCAGTGAAGGTGCTGACCGTCTTCAGATAATTAATAATCTGGCCAATGTACTTCGACTGGATCGTGCGGTACTCGAGAAGTTTTTTCGGCATCTCTTTCAGCGCGTCGAGCGACTTGAAAATCTGCTGCAACTTCTGCAGGGTCTTTTGCGCGTTCATATCAATCGACTGACAGAGATCGACCTGTCCGGGATTCGTCGGATTCTTACTACATCCAAACATGCCCTTCACGCGAAGCAACTCTCCATCGAACTCCTCAAACCACAACTCGAAACTCATCTTGAACTTCTGGATCTGCGCCGGAGAAAGGGCAGGGAGACGGATCGCAATCGGTTTTGGTTCAATGGAAATGAGCGGAACACTGTTGAGGTAGGCGAGGAACTTGGTATAACCGGAGAGCTGACCACTTGGAACCTTCGGTACCACGGCACTCGTGATCGAGCTCAAACTTGGGTACATGATGTAGAGATCCGGCAGGTCGGCGAGCTTGTCGAGAACCTCCTCGATTTGAGTATCCAAGAAATCGGTAAAGGCCTTCGGGAAGCCGGGGACTTTGAAATTGGTAGCAGTGATCACTTCTGCCTTGTACGGCTTGAGAAGATTGAACGTTTCATTGGATCCACCGGTATCAGTCGTCCCATCAAATTCATCCCCACCGCCAGCAATGCCGACGGTATGACCATCCCCACCACCAAAAGACTGCGCGGTTTGCATCACATCCTTCATGCCTTCAGAAAGAGACTCGCAGAGGGCAGCAAGTCCAGGAATGAGGGAGACAAGATTGAGGGCAAAGGTGAAACACTGTCCACCACCAGTGCCGCTGGTCGGATAGGCACCACCCACGCAAATCGCGACCGCCATCTGTCCGGTAAGGGTAGGAGAAAGATAGAGACGGAAGTTCATGGCCTGGTCTTTGAAGTTGCAACCCAAAGGCCAGATCGGAATAATAGGGTACGGACAGGAACCTACGGCACCAAGAATAGGAGTACCATCGGTAAAGGAGCCAGGAGTACCGTTATTATTTTCCTTACCCGGAACGAGGAAGGCTTTATTGATCGGTAACGGGAAACAGGCCTTTCCACCTCCACATCGTAAACTCTCGATGGTTTCTTTCATGGAGCCGAGATAGCCACCTGCCGAGGCGACAAGATCGTTATAGTTTGGAACACCATCCCCATCATCATCTTGCTGACCGAGCTGGGCATACAGATCAAGTCCATCAGGCGGCGGAGAATCTTTTGGCGGTTTTACCGCATTCCCAAGTTCGTCTTCAAGTGCCTGAGCAGACGATTTCTGATCGAGACTCGAGGCGAGTATCTCAACCTTCGCATAACTCGGAGCAAAAAAGTACGAGAGTTTTTTCGTTGGAGAAGAGCCAGGTGGCATCACGAGAATATCGGGGAGCGAGTCACTTCCAGCACCACCTGCCATAGTCGATGCACCCGGAAGTTTCGTACTTACGAGGAGCTGGAGGTTACTCTGACCGGCACCAAAACTTCCAATCGTCTGACCGATGGCCACGAACGTTCCACCCTGATTTTTGAAGAGCCGGACATCACCATTCGTGAGGGACACGACCAGATCCTGCCAGGTATTACTATCCATATCAGCGATCTGCATACTCGAAATTCGTAGGGAAGGGTCAATCGCAAGTTTCAAATTCTCACGGACGAAGATACC
Organism: Candidatus Peribacteria bacterium; assembly: GCA_943349045.1. Taxonomy (GTDB): domain Bacteria; phylum Patescibacteriota; class Gracilibacteria; order UBA1369; family UBA12463; genus CALREA01. Next base: position 2,910 of record CALQZC010000009.1, on the reverse strand, counting down.
CTTGATGTTTCGGTAGAGGTCGATGCAGGTATCTTTCGTGGTGCACGATTGCTTGGCAGCGATGACAATATCTTCCCGGCCATCTTTATCGATATCGCCGATGACTGCCGAGCGAATACCGTTCATCGCATCGATGGCGATGCCACGGTCTGCATATCGCTGGGATCCGCCGACATAGGCCAGGTGTCGAAGTTTTCCACTTTCGTCACCAACGAGGAGATCTTTTTTACCATCGTTATTGATGTCGATCGGCAGGAGCGTCTGTACCGTCGAGTCACCAGTCGCAATATTTTTTCCAAGGTCATTCGTGAAGCCGGTCGTCGAGGCGACGTTGTCACCCTGGAGTCGTACGGAAGGATCACCGAGGACAATGCCGATTTCCGAGGCATAGGGGAGGTGCGACTCGCCGACCGTGTTACGGGCGGCGAGGAGGAGCATGTGTTTATTATCACCGACAAATCCAACGCCAGGGGAGCCAAGGGCATCTTCAATTGAGGTCGCCGAAGAACCAAGCGTGGCAGAGATATTCTTGCTCTCTGAGCCACTTCGTGTGCGAACGAGCGAGAAGCCCATCGCGTCCGAAGTTGCGTAGGTCGCGTACGAACTTTCAAACGCATACTGTTCATCTTTGAGTTCAGAAAAGAGCCAGACACCATTTGAGAAGTCAGCAAATGAGGCCGGCTTGGTCGTGAGAAGGGAGACATTATTCACGGCACTGAATCCGATCTGAGTCTGTCCGATGACGACACCAGAAAGAAGAATATCAACGGTCATGACCACGGAGCGAATAGCTCCTTCTTCCTCAGTGGCTCGCAGGGTGATACGCGGATCCATGATCTCGATACCGCCCACACCATTCATCTTCGCAACCTCTTTATTTTTTTCACGTACAGAAATTCCGCCCCCCGCACTCACAAAACTCACAACCGACGACTCGACAGCACGGACAAAAACACCGGCCTTTCCACGCACACTTGCAAAGTCGGCAACGAGCTGGGGCGCAGTTTGATGTTTAATAACCAGAGTCGCCGCCTGAGTTTTTCCAAGGTCAGTTCGAAGCGAGACCTGTAGCGGTTCACCGCTTCCAGATGCCAAAATATCAACCGTTGCAGTATCGCCAAGCCGCTCAACGCCACCATACGCATTTAAGGAAAGAAGTCGTTCATTGGGACGGGGATCGGCTGTGAGCGCAGCCGCAGCCTGAGTTTTTCCACCGAAGAGTATGCCGCCCGCGAGATAGTTTTGCTGCGTCACATTTCCGAAAGGTCCGCCGAATACGGACGCGTAGAGAATATTTGGTTGGAATCCGGAGATCTGACCGACACCCGTGCGACCAGCAGTTTTGATATCAAAAGTATCCGAGGTGAGACCAGCCGAAGAAAAGACGAGATGAATCGGACCAGCCGTATCTCGAGCCTCGATCGTAAAGACCGCATTGCCATTTTGGGTGATCACCGTCGCCTGATTGGTAAGTCCACCACCCGCACCGCGGACATAACCATATTTCTGGGTGCTCGCCGTCACTCGCGCCGTGATCGCGACACCTGAACTTTTCACACTATTTCTATTCGCATCGATGAGTGACACGATGACATTCGTCGTACCCTTGAGCACCAGAGTGCTCACACCGCTCACGACTTTTATGCCGCTCGGTCCAAGAGGCGTCGTGGTAATATTCACACTCGCTGCCAAAAGACCCGGGGTATCCGCGCGCACCGTCAGCACGCCGGCGACCACGCCGGCTCGCACCCCGACGATCGCCTTCCCATTGATAAACTGCTTCGGGGTCTCACTGACGAAACTTCCCAGAGCACCACTACTCAAGGTAAACGCGACCGGTCCGTTATAATTCACAACGTTCCCAGAAGCGTCGCGGAGCTCCGCGGTGACAATCGTCTGAGCCACGCCATCCGCTGCGACCGCACTCAAACTTGCACCCATCTTGAGTGCTAAATCATCTCGAACCGCCACCACCTTCGATGCCTGAAATGACGTACCATCAAGCAGCGTCGCCGTCATCTTGATCTCCGCCGTTCCCTTATTTTGCTTAGAGCGCAGATCAAACTGGAGAGACTCCGCCACTCGCTCTACCTGATATCCGGGGACACTCGTGTTCGCATCCTTGAGCCCGACCGCCTCGGCCGCACCCGCAACAAATATCTCATATTTCACAACCTGATCCTCGACAGGCTGCCCCTTGTCATCGATCAACGTCGCCTTCACGCGACCCGCCGTCTCACCACCCGGAAAGAGAAACTCTCCACTCGTCATCGTGAGAGAAAGTGACTTCGGGACACCCACGGCAACACCCATCTGGCCACCAGCACTCACAGCCCCCGTACTCACACTAACCTGTTGAACATCGCTCTGGATCTGCGCCGATCCATTATATCCATAGGCACGGACCGCCAGTGTTTGCGGCTTACTACCGCTCGCAATCTGGAACGTCGCCACGCCATCAGAAAGAAAAATAGCTTTTTTCGTGGCACCACCTTTGAAGGTAATCCCTCGTAAATCGTTCACATCTGGAATAATTTTTGAAGCGCCATCTGCACCACCAACCGCGCCCTCCACATTGAGCCACACACCAGAAACATGATCATCCTTCGCAATTTTTCCACTCGCATCCTTCGCGGTAATCGTCACCTTCGTACTGTCTCCATGCAGCGCAAGCACTTTTTTTTCTACCTGCATCGTCAGAGTCGTCGCAACCGCCCCATCGTTCACCGTTTTATTAAACGTATTTCCATCAGAAGGCTTCGTGAGACTCAAGCCCAGAGGCTTGAAGGAATTTTTCGTATCTTCCCACCACAGCTCCATCGCCGCAAACCACTTGAAAAGATCAACTGGCTCATCATAAAACTGCTTACCACTTGGAACATCATCCTCCTGTTTTTTCTGCGCTCCACC